>SVTT01000015.1 GCA_015063625.1 Oscillospiraceae bacterium | reverse complement strand
CCATGAAAGTCAGTGATCTTAACGCAGAGGGTCCACCCGTTCCCATTCCGAACACGGAAGTTAAGCTCTGCAGTGGCGAAGATACTTGTCTGGAGACGGACCGGGAAAATAGCTCATTGCTGACACATCTCGCATCTGCCAAACGGCAAATGCGAACCTGTGCGGCTTGCCGCATGGGCAGTTGGTGATCTTAACGCAGAGGGTCCACCCGTTCCCATTCCGAACACGGAAGTTAAGCTCTGCAGTGGCGAAAATACTTGTCTGGAGACGGACCGGGAAGATAGCTCATCGCCAACACAAACTCCTTGATTTCAATCAAGGAGTATATTCCTCCTTAGCTCAGTCGGTAGAGCGCATGACTGTTAATCATGATGTCGCTGGTTCAAGCCCAGCAGGGGGAGCCAAAAAGTCTAAAATTGTCCTATTCCATGCACCTTTAGCTCAGTTGGTAGAGCAACTGACTCTTAATCAGTGGGTCCCGGGTTCGAATCCCTGAAGGTGCACCATGGAATAGGACAATTTTATTTTTATGCGGCTATTATCCAGCACCTTTAGCTCATGTTGGATGTTCAGCGGAGCTGAACATGAGCAACTGACTCTTTACTTGCCGTAGGCAAGTGGACAGTGAGGTCCCGGGTTCGAATCCCTGAAGGTGCACCAATTGTTCCATATGGATTTTCTTTTTGTTTCCTCATTGCGGAATGAACCTGCAAGATTCTACTTGAAGCTTGTCTTTTTGTTTTCTGAGGAGAATCTTGCCCTGCCCGCTTGCGGGCAGAAACAAGCCCCAGCAGGGGGAGCCAACGGAAAACCACGCCAATCGGCGTGGTTTTTTCGTTGGCTCTTTCTATTGAATTTGATCAGAGATGCCTTATATTTAACAGAAAGCAGCGCGGAGCGCGGCTGACTCAACGTTTGACGTTTTGCAAAGCAAATGCACCGTGTTTAGCGGTGCAAGTCAAACTTGCAAAAGTTTGCGAGCTTGCGAGCATACTTTTTTATGATAACGTATTGACTTTTTAGAATTTTGCGATATAATACGAATAAGAAAGGCGGTGGCGTTCTATGATGAAATATCGTGAGGAAATATCGATTACGCAACAAAATAAGCAAGACTATGTTGACGGTCTTGATAAGCTAATAATTTCAAGGCAGCAGGATATGGAGAAAGTTCGTAAAGAATATGCCAAGAATATTATGCTTGAACCCGAAAAATACAGGGAGGATTTCAAAAAAATGCTGGGATGGCCACTCGTTGACCATCATGATGATCTGCTCCCGTCGGTGAATGCTGAAATAATCGCGAGAGAAGACGGATATACCATATACCGAATGAAATTTCATATTCTTGACGGACTTGAAATGTCAGGATTGTATTTTGAAATGGATGAAGAAAAAAAGCCGCTCGTCTTGGTTCAACACGGAGGGTTGGGAACTCCTGAATTAATTTCTGCTTTTTACAATGGCGATACGCGGAATTATAATGATATGTTAGAACGGATAATCGCTCATAGAGTTCATGCTTTTGCTCCACAGCTGCTTTTATGGGATAAGGAAAAATTTGGTGTTTCGTTTGAACGTGAAAATATAGATACCAGATTGAAAAGGGTAGGAAGCTCGATTACCGCGGTTGAACTCTACGGTTTGATGCGAATTTTGGATTATTTTGAATCGAAAGACAATGTTTCGAACTTTGGAATGGTGGGATTGTCTTATGGCGGCTTCTATACTCTCTTTCTTTCTGCAATCGATAAGAGAATTCGTTCCGCCATTTCCTGTTCTTTCTTTAATACGAGAGACCAGATCACTTGGAGTGATTGGACTTGGTTTAAATCTGCCGAAAAATTTGATGATGCTGAGATTGCATGTATGGTTTATCCGCGTAAATTGTGTATTGAGATTGGAACGAATGATAATTTGTTTGACGTTACATACGGCATAAAATCATATGAAAGAGTCTTGGAGTTATGCAATGATGTTGGCACGGGTTGGATTTCTTTTATAACATTTGAGGGAACTCACGAATTTTGTAAGGATGATGCGCCAATTAAAGCATTGGTTGATGAAATATCATATCTGTAAAAGTTGCATTTTTATACTATGAGTCCAAAAGAAAATCCATATGGAACATGTCACGCACCTTTAGCTCAGTTGGTAGAGCAACTGACTCTTAATCAGTGGGTCCCGGGTTCGAGTCCCTGAAGGTGCACCAATTGTTCCATATGGATTTTCTTTTTGTTTCCCCATTGTGGATTGAGCCTGCAAGATTCTGCTTGAATCTTGCCTTTTTGCTTTCTATGGAGAATCTTGCCCTGCCCGCTTGCGGGCAGAAACAAGCTCCAGCAGGGGGAGCCAAAAGAGTGAGCGTAGCGAACAACATCGGGACATGAACTCTTGACAATATCGCACCGCTATATTAAAAAAACACGAAAAAGTTTCGTAAATGAAGCCCTTGAAATGCCGGCAGATTTATTGTATTATATCGAATAAGCCTTGTATATCAAGGAGAAGCGATCATGAAAAAATACTTTGAAGGAGTATTGTTATGTGTACGATAAAGGTAGATACGACGAAAATCGTGGGAAAAATCAAGCCCATGCACGGCGGTGGACAGCCGCCGCTTGGTGGAAAGGCTTTGACAGAGTTTTTTCATTACGTGACCGAGGCGGGGATTCCTTTTTCCCGTTTGCACGATGTGGGCGGTGCGTTTGGTGGTGGACGATTTGTTGACATTCCCAATTTGTTCCGCAATTTTGATGCAGACGAAAACGATCCCACCAATTACGATTTCACATTTACCGATCATCTTTTAAAAGCCTTGGTGGAGGCAAATGTCGAACCGTATTACCGTTTGGGCATTACGATTGAGAATCAAGCATACATTAAGCCGTATCATACTTTTCCACCGAAAAATCCGGAAAAATGGGCACGGATCTGCGAGCATATCATTCGCCACTATACTGAGGGGTGGGCTGACGGATATCATTACAATATTCGATATTGGGAGATATGGAACGAGCCCGAGGTACAGGAAAAAATGATGTGGTGCGGCACAGACGAGGAATATTACCACCTTTATGACGTGACCGCGAAGCACCTGAAGGCTTGCTTTCCACACCTGAAAATCGGCGGATACGCAAGCTGTGGCTTTTATGCCATCGCTCCTAAGGTGAAGATTGATCCCGAAACCAATTTGCCCGGCACCATTCCACCCAGCGATCATGAAAATAATCTGATGCACTTTTTCTACGGCTTTTTTGAATATATCAAGGAGCATGGTTCACCCATTGATTTTTTCTCATGGCACAGTTATGCAGATGTCAGCCGTGTGGCGATTATGGACGAATGGTTGCATAAGGAGCTGGAAAAATTGGGCTATGGCGGTTTGGAAACACATTTGAACGAATGGAATCCTTACGCCAAGGAGTTCGGAACGGCACATCACGCCGCAGAGATAGCGGCTATGATGATCGCTTTGCAGCACGGGCACACCGATATTTGTTGTATTTACGATATGAGAACCAATACCGCTCCGTATTGCCCTCTGTTCGATATTAAAACCCATAAGCCCATTCACGGTTATTACTCTATGGTAGCGTTCAATGCGCTTTATCATCTTGGTGCACAGGTTGAAAGTCAATGCGCCGAGAATCGCTTGTATGTTCTTGCGGCTTCTAACGGGGAGAAACACGCAGCTATGATCGTGAATTTAACCGGAGAAAAGCAATCTTTGACCATAGAGGGCGTTGATTTGAAAAATGCTCGTTGTTCTTTGATTGATCAAGACCATCTTCTCTCGTGGATCCCCAATGCGAATGAGATTCAAAACAACGATGTTGTTTTGATAGAATGGTAAAGAATCACGAGTTGTCTTTTTGACCTATAAACACAACAAAAAGAAAAAACATTGCTTATGCACCTTTAGGGCTCACTCACCAGACCGTGTACGGTCTGCCTGTTGATGTTCAGCGAAGCTGAATCGCTCAGCTTTGCTGAGCAGGCAACATGATCTCTTTACTTGCCGCAGGCAAGTGGACAGTGAGTGTCCCTCCACGTTGGCGAAGCCGACGTAGCAAGGGCTGATGCCCTTGCGGGTGGTAAAGATTGCTTTGCAACCTTTGCACAACTCGAAGTGTTGTAGAGAATCACCTGAATTGGCGCCTCACGTGCACTGCGTGCACGTAGCAAGAAACGCTGCGCGTTCTTGCGACCAATTGTTCCATATGGATTTTCTTTTTGTTTCCCCATTGCGGGTTGAACCGGCAAAGGGTTAAATGGCTTTTGATTGCAACTGCTCAAAGAATCCCATATTTTTCTCTATAGGCTTGCGTTTTGTTTTTCTATGTAATATCATTAGGATAATGTTGATGTCACTTTGATCGCACGCTCGATGCGACTAAACCGATTCCCGCGCAAGAATTGCGTTGCTGATCGGTTTTCAGAAGTTGAAAGGCGTGGATTTTAAGATCAAAGATATACATACAAAGGAGAAGAATATGTTACTTTCTGCAAATATGATCAAAATTCACGACACGTTCGGCATGAAAAAGACCTTTGATATTTTTGCACAGGCAGGAATACAAGGCATGGATTTCAACAACGACGTCGCGGAGTATTGTACGCAGGAGCACGACAAGCAGTTCTATGTGGACCTTGGAAACTACGCGCGCGAGGCGGGTGTTTCCATTTGTCAGGCACATGCGCCCTTTGCATCCAGCTACACCGAGGAGGAAAAAGCGGCAAAAAGATTTGAAGAGATCGTGCAGGGCATCAAAAATGCATCTTATCTGGGCGCGCCGATGATCGTTGTGCACCCCTGCTGTCATCTCGATTATTCGGTCGAAGGAAATCCCGAAAAGCTGTTTGAATATAATCTTGATTTTTATAAAAGGCTGATCCCTTATGCTGAGGAATGCGGCATCAAAATTGCCATCGAAAATATCGGACGGGTTTCCATTACGTCTACTCCCGAAAGATTGAACAGGCTTTACGACGCTCTGGACAACCCCGTGTTTACCGTTTGCTTTGATGTTGGACATTGCCTCTTGCAAGGCGTTGATCCTGCGGAAGCGATCAGAAAGATCGGGCACAGGTTGGTTGACGGTTGCACGCACGTTCACGATAATTTCGGCGATACCGATGCGCACACTCTGCCTTTTTACGGCAAGGTTGAGTGGGAAGGTGTGATGAAGGCGCTTGCGGATATCGACTATAAGGGCGATCTGAATTACGAGGCGTCTGCTTTCCTGAAGAACGTTCCGACGGCGCTTTATTCTGACGGTTTAGCGTATATGGCAAAGGTTGGACATTATTTGATCAGCAGATTCGAATATTACAAAGAGAACAAGTGATACGGACAATTAATAAAAAACCATTTAACCGGTCTGTTCCAAAAAAGGTTAAATGGTTTTTTATTGCTTTTCCGGTGCAGAGCACGCGGCATTGACATGAAGGATTTTTTTTGCTATACTTTGTATGGGTCGTAAAGAAGCAAAAGGAATCGGAATCAAGCAGGGCGATCTCGTGGCAATCCTTTTTTGTATCCTTTGTCTTGCCGCACCTTCCCAAGAGAGTGCATGTAATGGCCTGTCCGTTCGGCTTTTCTCGGTCATAACAATAACGCTATGTGCTCTATTGTCAGGGATGAGCTCGGATCATTTCCTGTGGGGATCGAGCATGCTGCCGATCGACCGGATCAAATTTCAAAAAGCAGAGGGGGAAAGGACGTATCATGTGTAACATACCTGCCTTTGGCGAGAAAACGTGCATTCAGAATCAAGAAAACCGTCATAACCGCGTGTTTCACATTGCGGATGCAGATGACCGATCCTTTGATGACTATTGCGCACTTTTTGAAGGTGTCGCGTATGTCAAGAAAGAGGAGTACCGTACCCCCATACACCGCTTTGCCGCACTGTCAAAGGGAAAGCAGGGCGTTTTTATCAATTATTATAGCTTCATAAGGGAATTAAGAATCGTCATCGAGGATTTCTGCCGCTATTTTTCTTATGTCGATACATGCAAGAACCTATCCGTTTCGCCGCAGATCACTCAGATCATGCTGGAGGATTTCGGGATGTCTTATGCGATCCGCCTGTCTGACGGGCGATTTGTTGTGATAGACGGTGGTTATAATTTTGAGCCGGACCGTGACCGCTTGTTTTGCTGTCTGAAGAACGAAAGTCCCGAAAGCAAGCCGATCATTGCCGCATGGATCATGTCGCATCCGCACATCGATCACTATCAATGCTTTATTGGATTCGTGGATCGCTATGCCGATGAAGTGTTGATAGAAAAGGTCATGTTGAATTTTCCGGAAGCGGATGATCTTGAGCATTATCCGGATCTCTCATACAAGGACGCAAGATTTACTGATGACGTGTCGGAGATCACGAACATCCCTCGTATGCTTGAACGGATAAAAAGGACGGGTGCACAGAGCTATACGCTGCACACCGGGCAGAGATACCGTATCGGTGATGCCGATTGTGAGGTGCTGTCGTGTATGGATGATACGATCCACGTGTCGAAAAACATCAATGCCACGTCGCTTGTCATACGCATGTGTCTTGGCGGACAGACCATCCTCTGGACGACCGATGCGGGATTCAGCTATGCCCGATTGCCCGAACGCTACGGTAGCTATTTGAAGGCGGATATTTTACAGGTTCCTCATCACGGGTTTCAATGTGGGGAGGCATCGTCAGAAATTCGGGGCTATGATCTGATAAAGCCGCAGGTGTGTCTTCTGCCCGTTTCGGATTATTCGGCATACACCTTTTTTTGCAGTTACCGTGAGGGAACGCGATATCTGATGAACGCCGCGAACGTAAAAGAAATCATTACGGGGAGCACACAACGTACCATTACGTTGCCATATACTGCCGATGATCATGTGAGGCGAGAGATGAAGGAAAAATGCGCTCGCGGTGAGCGTGACAACGGTGCGCGCACCTGGGTATATACCGGATTATCGACATCATGCAAGGAGGATTTTTCTTTTACGCTGTTGAATATGACCGCGTTGCCCGCTACGGTGGATATTGAATTGTTTTTTGAGGCGAAGGAATGCGCGATCCGTTTTATCAAAGCCGAGATCCCCGCGAGCAGCTTGCGCACACTCTGCATCATCGGCGAGGAAGCAGACGGCGATGCGCTTTTCTTTAATGGAGATTCCTTGAAGCGAAAGGGGATCCCAGAAGACGTACCGTTTGCTGTGCGATTTCTATGCGATAAGCCCATGGTGGTATCTCATAGGCATCACGCGGCGAGCTACGCTTCCATGACATTCTGACCATCAGAATGATCGAAGACAGAAAGGAGGGGGATGACGATGTTTGAAGTTACGGGAAAATATAATAAGGCAGTCATTTATGCCTCTATGGTGGATAGTGAATCCTACGGACAGGTGCTTCGGATGTGCAACACAGAGGAGCTTCGGAGCGCTGTGATCCGCATGATGCCCGATATGCACGCCGCTGAGGGATGCACGGTTGGCACCTCCATGACCGTAGGGGACAAGGTCAATCCCGCCTATGTGGGTGGTGACATCGGATGCGGTATGCAGGTCTTTTGTCTTACCGCGAAAAGCATTGATTTTGCAAGGCTTGACGAGGTCATCAGAGCGCATGTGCCGTCAGGTGCCGCGATCTTTTCGAGTGCCAATCCCGCTGTTCGTGCGATTCCGCTTCAGGAGCTTTATTGCTATGATCATCTTCGCCACGAAACGGTTGCGAGGGCGATGGGAACACTGGGCGGCGGAAATCATTTTATCGAGGTCGGTCAGGATCTTTCGGGGCACCTGTACCTCGTGATCCACTCTGGCAGCCGCCGTCTTGGCAGAGATGTGGCGCTTTATCACCAAAATGAGGCGTTTTTTGAGGCGAACGGCATTGGTATCGAGGAGGCAGCTCGCAGAAAGCTGAAGCCATCGGAAATACGCTCCACCAAATCTCCCGAAGAATGCTTTTTGTCGGGAACGCGATTGGCGCGCTATCTGCACGATATGGATATTGCAATTTCCTATGCCGAGCGAAATCGGCGCGATATCGGTGAGCGAATCATGTATCATATGGGACTTGACGCCGACGATTGCTTTGCCACGATCCACAATTACATTGATACGAGCAGTCGCATTTTGCGAAAGGGTGCCGTAAACGCTGCGAAGGGGAAAAGGCTACTGATTCCCATCAATATGAAGGACGGCAGCCTACTTTGTACCGGAAAGGGGAATGCGGATTGGAATTTCACGGCACCGCACGGCTCGGGAAGAGTGATGAAGCGTTCGGATGCCAAGGCGGGCATCAGTCTTGCCGATTATGTGGCTGAAATGAAGGGGATCTTCACCACATCTGTGGGGGAATCGACCTTGGATGAGTCCCCCATGGCATATCGCCGTATCGATGAGATCCTGGATGCCGTTGAGCCGACCGTGACCGTTAACGATATTTTGACGCCTCTTTATAATTTCAAGGCAAGCAAACACATTGCCGATGAGGAAACAAAGGACGGGGAGGATTGAAGGGCGTTGATTCTTCCGCAAGGGGCAGGATAAGGTGCCCCCGTTAAGATAACTGCTTTTAAGAAATTGAATAAGGAGCGAAACCTACCGACAGGAAGGGGGACGGAGAATGCTTGCGTTCTCCGTCCCCCCATCCTTGACAATTGCTCGACAGAGATGGCACCCTCTTTCTTAAGAAAGAGGGTGCCATCTCTGATTACAGCACACACATGGTGGGGGCGGCGCCCGCGACAGCCCGTAAAAAGCGAATAATAACCCCTTGGATCGGTGCAGAGGGCGCCGCCCCCTATCTCCCGGGTTTGATGCATACCGCAATACCGTGAGGACGCTGACAAACAAGACGCCAACCTCTACCGAATATCCGAGAATGCCGCAATGGCACCCGAAACCCTGTGCTAAACGCATAAAAAGCAGGATTTTTCTAAAAATAGAGAGAAAGAAAGGAGGAGTATCAATGTGTACTTGTATGATGCTTTCGGGTACGGGCACTTATTTTTGTCGGAATATGGATCTTGAGGATACCTTTGGGGAGCGCGTGGTGGTTTTGCCGCGCCGATTTGGCTTTTTGTTCGGTGGACGTCACCGTGTACGGGAGCATTATGCCATGATCGGTATGGCGGCAGTGATGAAGGGATATCCGCTGTTTGCCGATGCCGTCAACGAGCAGGGGCTTTGCATGGCGGGACTTCATTTTCCGCAATATGCCGTTTACGGCGGCGGTCACTGCAAGGGATGTTATGAGATCGCGCCGTTTGAACTGATCCCCTGGGTCTTGTCACAATGCGGTAGCCTTGCTGAGGCAAGAGCACTGCTTGACAAAACCTCTCTTGCCAACACGCCCTTTTGCAGTGACGTTCCGCTGACACCCTTGCATTTTTTTGTGGGTGATCGCAGTGGCGCTCTGGTGGTCGAGCCCACAAAAGAGGGCATGATGGTATACGAAAATCCCACAAGAGTGCTTGCCAACAATCCACCCTTTGAATTTCATATGTTCAATGTTGCCCGCTACCGTCACCTGAGCAACGACTCACCGACGGCTCGTTTTTTGCAGAAGATGCCGTCGATCACGCTTGGGACGGGGCTTGGCGCGCTGGGATTGCCGGGGGACTATTCCTCCGCTTCTCGCTTTGTCAAGGCGACCTTCCTTCGGGAGATGACCGTGTTGGATGGAGAGGAGGAGGAAAATGTGGCGACCTGCTTTTCGGCTCTCGGGGCGCTTGCACCCGTCAAGGGGATTGTTCTTACCGAGGAAAACGCATACCATTATACCACCTATGCCGCTTGCATGAATTTGGCGCGGGGGATTTACTACTACAAGACCCACCGTTCACCTGCGGTGTTTGCCGCAGATCTGCATGCAACGCCGCTTGATGCGGAGGCGCTTTGCCCGTATCCGTTACAAAAGGGCGGCATTCTCTGCAAGCAGAATTTAACGCAACACGCTTGAGAGCAGCATTTTGTCAAAAACCGAGAAAATATATTTCACAGAACTTGACGGGAAACTCTTGTTCCGATATAATTGCCTTAAAGGGAGCCGCGCGCGACACACGATCGCATATAAGGAGGCAGTGATGAAAAAGCAGCTTAGAGTCCTTTATTTGATTCTGACCGTGACCGCACTTGCTCTTTTGACGGTGCTGTCGATCTCGGCAACGGGGAATTATCAGGTTGGCGGCAGTAGCTATGAAACGCTTGCCGAGGCAGTTGCCGCAGTGCCGCAGGGCGGCACCATTCATCTGATGGGCAACACGGTCGAAAACGAGATCGTGGTTCTGGATGTCAACAAGACCTATACCGTCGACGGTGGCAGCTATGCCATCTCGTTTGGAGGAAGCAGGGGGCTTTCGATCAAGTCAGGCACGGTCAATCTGACCAAGGGCACGCTGAGGGCAACCAATCCGGCATGCTATATTGTTTATGTCGAGGGCACCTCTACCGTCAATATCAACGGCACGCGGTTTGTGGGCGGCACCGCACAGCTCAATGTCACCAATCGCAGCGGTGCTACGGTCAATATTTCGGGCAATACGGAATTCGGTGCGAAGGGCGTTTCGGTCAGTCGTGCACTGATCAATTCCAATAACGGTGCCTTTCATGCCACCTCGCTGAAACCCACCAAGAGCTATGATACCGTCAACATCATGGGCGGCAGCTTTCAGGGCTACACCACCTTTTCGCACGGCTTGATCAATGCGGCGGGCGCCAATATCAATATTTCGGGCGGCAGCTTTACCATGCCTGCCAATACCGCAAAGCCCCTTATTCGTATGACAGACGGTGACCACGTTTCTGCTGTCAAAATTTCGGGCGGCAATTTTACCACCAACGGCACGGGGAGCATTGTCGACTACGATGCGGGCGTTTCCGGGGGTTACGCCACCGAAACGAAGGATCGCCCCGCAGGGGCACTGACTGTCACGGGCGGTACCTTTACCATGCTTGGCAACGGCAAGGGGCTCAACTGTATATCAACCAAAAATCTGGATCAGCTGCCCACCGTCGCGATCAGCGGCGGCACCTTCAAGGGCGGTGACATCCAGCTTGCGGTGGGAGGCACCGTTGCGCTGAGCATCTCGGGGGATGCCGTATTCGGCGCGGATTTTTCGGGAAGCCGCCTGATCTCGTTCTTCAATTCGGCAGACGTGATCTCCAACAAAACGAGGAGCGCGCGCGTGACGATCACGTCGGGCAGCTTTGCCGTGTATGGAAAAAAGGTGATGTCGGGTGAGGATGAGGTCACAAAGGGAGCGGTCATGTTCCACTGCGCGGGAGGCGAGCTGGTGATCAGCGGAGGCACGTTTGTGCTGCACCGCGCCGACACCGCGCGCGATCTCTCCCAGGTGATCTTTCAGCTGACCGATAACGATGTCAATTCCAACGTTACGGTGACGGGAGGTACCTTTGTGACCTCCGACAGTACCGCGGCGATCTTTCACCATGCGGCGAGTGCCTTTGTGAAGCGTGACGGCGGTGCATACGGAAGGCAGGGTGCGGGTAATATCACCGTCAGCGGCACTCCCGTGTTTGATGCCACGGCGGGCGGTAGGATCTTCAATCTGCGTACGGCAAAAAGCTATCCGTATACCGTCAGCATCAGCGGTGGCACCTTCAAGGGTGCAGGCGACTGCCTTATTTGGTGCTCCTCACCCTGCGGCAAGCTCAACATTTCGGGCGGCGTCTTTCATTTGCTTGAAGGCAGTACCGTGACGGGCGGTGCCATTTTGCGTACGGGCGCCGATCTTTATCAGCACTATTCTCCCATCGATGACTATACAGAGCTTTACCATACGTTTGGGGGCGAGATCGCGATCAGCGGCGGCGTTTTCGTGGACGACCGAGCCCATAATAATCAGGTAATGGATCTTTCGATCGGCAACGGAAGCTTCAGCATCAAAAACAGCGTGATGCTAAGTGCCGCACTCAAGAGCTGCTTTGTGCTGTCGGGTGAGCAAGAGGATGTGATCGGTATGAGCACGGAATCTCCCCGCATTTGGTACGGCGGAAAGCAGTACTATACCGAGATCTCACTGGAGGCGACGCTTGCGAGCAGAGCGCCCGTGCTTGTGGGTGCGCCCACACTCCGCACGGTCAAGGATTCACAGGGGATCCGTTTTACCTCCGCGATCTCTGCTGCTGCCGTTGAGGCGATCTTCGGCAGTGCCGAGGTCACGCTCGGGACTCTGATCGCCCCTGCCGATCATGTGGCTGAGGCGGGAGGCTTCACGCACGCGGCACTTTCGGCGTATGCCATGGCAGTAGGTATTGAGCAGGATCGCATCTTTGCCGATGTGGTGGCAAAAAACAGCCTGGTGCCGCAGGATGGGGGCGGCTATACCTTCAATGCGGCGCTGATCAATATCAAGCCCACCAACCGTCATCGTCCCTTCCTTGCCGTTTCCTATGCCAAGGTGGGAAATACTTATTATTACAGCGCCTGCGAGGCAACCGAGCAGGCGGGCAGATATGATCGGCTTTGCGAAAGCGCCCTCGCCGACGTAGGGAGTGCCCCCGATGCCACCTATACCGAGCGATCGCTGTATTGGCAGGGCAGCTACAGCCCTTATCCCTCTGAGGTGCAGCAGATGATGCAGAGCATTTGCGGCTATGCCGTCCCCACCGAGGTGACGGTCACGCCGAGCGAATACCGCATTGTTTGTGGCAATGATGCAACTGTGCGCGTGCTCTCTGCCGTCAATGACCTGCGTGCCGTCTACGGCATCACGGTGCTCAACGGTACAAAGACCGAAAAGGAGATCCTGGTGGGCAATACCGCACGAGAGGAAACCAAGCAGGCGCTTTCCAAGATCAAAGGGCACGGCTATTATATCGGCGTGATCGGCAGCAAGCTGGTCATCGTTGGTACCACCAATGCCCTGACCGAAAAGGCACTTGACTGCTTCACTGCGACCTATGCGGGCACGACCTTTACAGTCCGCGAAAGTGTCATCTCGGATCTGCCGATGTATGTCATTAACAGCGACACCGTGTTTGTGTTTTCCCGTTACCGCGACGGCGCGGTCGACCGCAAGAACGAAGGCGGCTATCTCCACTCCTCGTATTATGATGCGAGTGGTTATCGGGGTGAGGATAATTCCGAATTGCAGGTCGACTATCCCGCCTATGCGGCATCGGTGCTTCGCCGTCTGTTCACGGGCGCTGACGACCGCTTTTTTGCCATTTCGGACGATCACACCGTCGCGGGTCTGACCATTCATATCGGTATCACGAGTGATCCCGATACGGCGGCACTTCTCAGACGGCTTGGATCGGATGTCAACGCCTTTGGCTATGTGATCAAGGATGGCAAGATCGTGATCGCATCCTACAACGATCAAAGCCTTCGCAAGGCGGTGGCACTCTTTACGAACGATCTTGAGGAGCTTGCGGTGAGGGACGGGGGCGGCAACGTCACAGGCTATCTGCTGCCCTTTGATTATGAGGCAGTCAGGACCGCCACCGATACCTCCTCCTTCTTGACCGATTTCCCGACGCCCACGCTTCAGCTCTCGGGCGCTCTGGATATTGCCAACGGCGCTTATCAGTATTATTATGCAGATGAGGGAGTGAACGTCGGTGCGTTTCTTGCCTATTGCGAGCAGCTCCGTGTCGCAGGCTACATGCTCTATATGCAAAACGACGACGTGGAGGGCAGCTATTTCCGCACCTACGTCAATGGGAGCAAGACGCAGCTGATCCACGTTGCCTATCAGGCATTTGCCCATGCGGCGTCGGAGAGGTTCAGTGAGGGTCAGCCTCTTTCGGATCTCTATGCTCCTGCGATCACAGTGTCGGTCGCCGAGATCGACGGTACCCATATCAATCTGATCCCCGAGTCGATGCTGACGCTTGGCAGCTACGAGAGAGTGACCGACACGGCAGTCACCTCGATGCAGCTTCATCCCCAGAATATCGGTCATTGCTATATCATCACGCTGGAGGACGGCAGCTTCATTGTGCTCGACGGCGGCGATGGCTCCACTGTTGTCGATGACACGGGCAGGCTTTACAACGTGCTTGCCGAGCTGCACGAAAGGGCACACGGCAGTGCCCCCACCGAGGATGACCCCATCGTGATCGCAGCGTGGTATCTCTCGCATTCGCACGGTGACCATCACAATAACTTTATCAAGCTCCTTGATCGCTATCGCAGCAGGATCGTGGTGGAGCAGATGATCGCAAGCTATCCCTCGAATGACGAGCTTTATAACTGTGGCAACCCGAACCCCGCGATCGGCTATCGCATCGGTACCGACAAGTGGTTACGGGATAAAAACGGTTACGTGAAGTATGTCAAGGTCTTTACGGGGCAAAAATTCTTTGTCCGAAACGTGGAATTTGAGGTGCTTTACACGCACGGCGATATGTACCCCTGGAGCATTGAAACCTTTAATGATGTCACCACCGTGATCCGATTCACAATGTATCATACCGACGGCAAGGGGCATGTGACCGAGGGCAGCGTGCCGATCACGGCGATGTGGCTTGGCGATGCCCAGCGCCGCGTCAGCATGTGGATGCGCGCCATGTACGGCGAGTATCTTTCCTCGGACATGGTGCAGGTGGCACATCACGGCGGAACGGGCTGTGAATTTGAGCTTTACGATCTCATTGATGCACAATGCGTTTGGTGGACGACCGTTTATACGAGCTTCAGAAGCGAGATCGATCCCTCCAAGACGGGAAAGAATGCGCTGATCACCAATGCACAGGTCAATGACGATTGTTGGGATATCATCATTCTTTCGGACGGTTATAACGTCATGATGACGCTGCGACCCGATGGCGCAGATCTCGACCGCCTTGAGAATATTGCCGATGACGATGCTGCGATGGAATACGGTCAGTATATCATCAGACCCGAGGATATTCCGAGCATTCGCGCCACACTTTAAACAGTCAATGCCCCCTGCGGTGCTATGCACCGCAGGGGGCATTTGTTGCTTTGAAGGGGAAGTCGCCGATGCTTATTTCCCGTGATTCTCCTCGTCCTTGTCGGAGGCCTCCGCGGCTTCGAGGGCGGTTTTCTCAAAGACGACGGCACCCTCTCTTGCCAGTGCCGTGACGCGATCGCCCCTCCCGATCCTGCCCTCCAGCATTTCGGTGGAGAAGGCGTCCTCCACCAGACGCACGATGGCACGGCGCAGGGGACGTGCACCGAACACGGGGTCAAAGCCTTCCTTGGCAAGCAGAACGGGCAGGGAGGGATCGATGGCGATCTCAATATCCAGCGCAGCAATGCGCGCCTTGACGTCCCCGAGCATCAGAGAGGCAATGGCAGTGATATCCTCCTCGGAGAGCTTGTTGAAGATGATGATATCGTCAATGCGGTTGAGAAACTCGGGGCGGAAGGTGGACTTCAGTGCCTCCATCACGCGCTTGTGCGCGCTGTCGGTGGAATCGTTTGCCGCCTCGGAGAAGCCGAGCGTGCCGCGCTTCTGACCCGTGAGCGCGGAGGCACCCACGTTGGAGGTCATGATCAGAATGGTATTCTTAAAGTCCACGCGGCGTCCCTGGGAGTCGGTGAGAATGCCGTCCTCCAGCACCTGAAGAAGAATGTTAAAGACGTCGGGGTGTGCCTTTTCGATCTCGTCAAAGAGCACCACCGAGTAGGGGCGACGGCGGATCTTTTCGGTCAACTGCCCGCCCTCCTCAAAGCCGACGTAGCCGGGAGGAGAGCCGATCAGCTTGGAAACGCTGTGCTTCTCCATATACTCGGACATGTCAAGACGGATCATTGCATCGGGAGAGCCGAAGAGGAGATCGGCGATCGCCTTGCAAAGCTCGGTCTTACCCACACCGGTCGGACCCAGAAAGATGAAGGAGCCGATGGGACGTCGGGGGTCCTTCAGTCCCATGCGTCCGCGGCGGATCGCCTTGGCGGCGGCGCTGACGGCGGCATCCTGACCGATCACGCGTGCCTTCAGAAGCTCCTCGAGGTGGAGGAGCTTCTCGCTTTCCTCCTGCAGCAGCTTGTTGACGGGGATTCCCGTCCATTGCGTGACCACGTCGGCAATGTCGGTGTCGGTTACGGTGAGTGTGCGGTCCTTGACCGTGCTCTCCCAGCTGTTTTTGGCAGTGTCATATTCTGCGCGCAGCTGCTTTTCCTCGTCGCGAAGAGCGGCTGCTCGCTCAAAATCCTGCGCGGTCACCGCCTCCTCCTTTCGGAGCGCGAGGGCGGCGAGGCGCTCCTCGATATCCTTCAGATCGGGGGGGGAGGTCAGAGCGCCGATGCGCAGGCGAGAGGAGGCCTCATCAATGAGGTCGATCGCCTTGTCGGGAAGATAGCGGTCGCTGATATAACGGGTGGAAAGCGTGACGGCAGCGCTGATGGCTTCATCCGAGATCTTCAATTTGTGATGCGCCTCGTATTTTTCACGCAGTCCCTTCAGGATCAGCACTGCCTCCTCGGGGGAGGGCTCTCCCACGGTAACGGGTTGAAAACGGCGTTCAAGCGCCGCATCCTTCTCAATGTGCTTGCGATACTCGGAGATGGTGGTTGCGCCGATGACCTGCATCTCGCCGCGCGAGAGGGCGGGCTTGATGATGTTGGCGGCGTCAACCGCACCCTCGGCGGCGCCTGCCCCCACGATGGTGTGGATCTCGTCGATAAAGAGAATGATGTCGGGGCTCTTGGCAACCTCCTCCATCACGTTTTTCAGGCGCTCCTCGAATTCGCCGCGGTATTTTGCCCCTGCGATCATGCCGGCAATGTCCAGCGTGAAAACCGTCTTGTCGCGCAGTGTTTCGGGCACCTTGCCCTCGACAATACGCTGTGCCAGCCCCTCTACTACGGCGGTCTTGCCCACGCCGGGCTCGCCGATCAGGCAGGGGTTGTTCTTGGTGCGACGGGAAAGGATCTGAATAACGCGCTCGGTCTCGCTGTCGCGCCCGATGATGGGATCGATGCCGCCGTCGCGTGCCAATGCGGTAAGATCCCTGCCAAAGCCCTTTAGGGCAGAGCTGTCCGATACGCCGCCCTTGCCATCCCTTGCCGTATGGTCGGTGCGCCTGTCGCCCCGCCTGTTCTTTGCTGCAGAGGTGCCGAGAATGCCGCCAAGCTCCTCAATGGCGGATTTGACGTGAAAGGAGAGCTCCTCCAGGATCTTTACGGCAACCGAGTCGCTTTCGTAAAGCAGTGCGAGCAGAAGATGCTCGGTTCCGATAAAGCTCTGTCCGCTTCGTGCGGACTCCATCGCGGAGGTCTCGATGATCTTTCTGGTTCTCGGAGTCATGTCAGTGGGGGCAACGTTGCTCTCACTGCCGCTTCCCGCGATCTCCACGATGCGGGATTGCACGGCGTCCTTGCTGACGCCGTTTTTTGCCAGCAGCTTTGCCGCCACGCTGTCGGCTTCAGCGGTCAGAGCAAGCAGAAGATGCTCTGAGCCGATATAGGTGTGCCCGAGCGAACGGGCAAAGCGCAGAGCATTTTGCAGAACGTTCTGCGCGTTGGGTGTAAAACGGTTATTCATGGTGCTTCACCTCCAATGCGTGCTTGATAAAGGCTGCTCGCAGACGGTCGCGCTCGGCGGGCGTTTTCGGGGGTGTGGAGGCACCCTCGGAAAGCATGGCAGGCTGTACCGAAAGCAGCAGCGTGTTGAGCGTTTCGTTCGAGAGCGAGGTGATCATGCCGAGTGAGATCCCGAGCTTCAGCTCCTTGAAAAGCGAGAAAAATTCCTCAGAGGAGATCCGCGTTGCGTAGCGCAGAATACCCTCGGCGCGGTGGATGCGGTCCTCGCGCAGCGATGCCGCCTCGCCCGTGACCGCGGCGCGGAGGGAGCGCTCCTTTTCGATAATAGTTTGCACGGTTTCCTCCAGCTTGTGAAGGATATCCTCCTCCGAAAGACCCAGCGTGATCTGGTTGGAAATCTGATAGATGCATCCGCGCGGTGCCGTACCCTCGCCGTAAAGACCGCGCATCGTAAGTCCGATCTTTGACAGCTGGTGAGAGAGAGAGGGGATGTATCCTCCGTCGGTCAGTGCGGGCAGAAAGAGCATGACCGAGGCGCGCAGTCCCGTACCGAGATTGGTGGGACAGTGCGTGAGATAGCCGAGGCGCTCGTCAAAGGCGATGTCAAGCGAGGCGTCAAGCAGCTCGTCGCATTCGATGGCAAAGCGGTAGGCATCGCGCAGGGAAAGCCCGGGGAGAATGCATTGCAGTCGGATGTGGTCCTCCTCGGGGACCATCAGATACACGCTCTTGTTGTCGTTGCGCAAAAGTGAACGGGGGTATTTCGCGGCGGCAAATTCGCGGCTGATGAGGTGCTGCTCTACCAGCGCCTCTCGTGCAACGGGCGAAAGAGAACCGAGGTCGGTGCGAGTGAAATTCTGTCCCGCGAGTGCCTTTTCGGTCATGGTGACAAGCTCGGCACGCTGCTTGTCGTCGAGTCGATCACCAAAGGGATACCCCTTGATGCTTCTGGCAAGTCGGATGCGTGAGGAGATCACGACGTCGGTTTCATTGCCTTTTACCTGATACCAAGCCATATGCTCCTCCTTTCAGTTTGCCGTGAGCTTGCGGATCTCGTCGCGCAGCTCGGCGGCCTTTTCGAAGTTTTCATCGGTGATCGCCGCGGCGAGCTCCTTTTTGAGCGCGGCGATCCTTTGCTCCTTTTCGTGCACGGCGCGAAAGCCTGCGGGAGCACGCCCCGTATGCGTAACGTTGCCGTGTATCGCGCGCACGGTTCGTTCCAGCTCCTGGGCAAAGGTTTTGTAGCAGGTGGGGCAGCATGCCTTTCCGCAGCTCACCAGATCCTGCCAGAGCGCGCCGCAATCGGGGCAGCGCTTGGCGGACTCGGTCTTTTTGGGGGAAAGCCCGAAAAGGTCACCGAGGAGATCTGGCAGGGGAGAGGAGAAAAGATCGGGTGCGCTGTCCTCCTTCGGGATCTGCCCGCTCTGCATTTTTTTTGCGCATTCGGCGCAAAGGTGCAGGGAACGTGTTTTGCCGTTCACGGTTTCCTCATAATAATAGGTTGCCTCGTTTTGCAGGCACTTTTCACATTTCATGATATCGCCTCCTTATTTCATCAGGGACAGTAGGATGTGTCTGAACATTCTGGCACGCACGGTGCGTGCGACGTCGGAGGTCAGATCCTGCAGAGCAGCGCCCGACACGGCATGCTCGATGATCAGTGCCTCGCGCGGGGTGATGATATCCTGGTCAAGAAGATTGACAAGATAGGCGCGCGCCTCCTTTTCGTCGATCGCATCCCCGATGGCGTAAAAAAAATGCATCAGATATTCGTTGCGGTGCATTTGCTTTCGAACGATGCGGATGTGTCCGCCACCTCCACGCCTGGATTCGATGATATAGCCGCGCTCGGGGGTGAAGCGCGAGGTAATGACGTAGCTGATCTGGCTTGGAACGCAGCCAAGTCGCCCTGCCATTTCGTTTCGTTGCAGCTCCAGCGAGCCGCCGCCCTCCTCCAGCATCTCCTCGATCAGCTTTGCAATTTGATCGGCTAACATAAGATACCCCTCCTTTGACCTTTCCTGACTTTCATCGCTTTTATTGTAGTACGAAGGTCAAACAAAGTCAAAGTCAAGGAAAGTCAAACCGACGGATTTAGGAGCGTTTACAGCCGATTATTTTGATTTATCCCATCATTATCTTGATTTTTCTCACTTTTTTGAAATGTTTTGAATCTCTTGTTTTTTCTGCTGCTCATCGACCGATGTACTACCGATATCAAATGCGCCCTTGAGGGGGTGTTCGACTTAAGAGCGAAGCGCGCGGGGCGATTTTGTGAAAAATAGATAAAGAAGTGTTGTGGCGTTCTTCTTGAAATATCGGAATCGCCAAATGATAAAAAATGCACAAAAAATGCTTGACAAACCTTTTTTCTCATTCTATAATGTATTCAGTTAGCAAAGGCTAACAATTGTTTGCCTGTCATTGAAATTCAATAGGGAGGACCTGTTATGAAGACCCTGAGGGACGCGGCGATCGGTACCGTGGTCAAGGTCGTGAAGCTGCATGGGGAAGGCGCGCTGAAGCGCAGGATCATGGATATGGGCATCACCAAGGGTGTCGAGATCCGTGTCCGTAAGCTGGCACCGCTGGGTGACCCGATGGAGCTGACTGTGCGCGGCTATGAGCTGTCGCTCCGCAAGGCGGACGCAGCGATGATCGAGATCGCGTAATTGTTTTTTATCTGAGCTGTTAGCAAAAACTAACTTATCTTTTTGAAAGGAACAGCAAATGGAACTGAAGATTGCGCTTGCCGGGAACCCCAACTCGGGCAAGACCACCCTGTTCAATGCGCTCACGGGTGCCAATCAATATGTCGGCAACTGGCCGGGTGTGACGGTGGAGAAGAAGGAGGGGAAGCTGAGGAAACGTGACGGTGTCATTGTCACCGACCTTCCCGGCATTTATTCACTTTCGCCCTACACGCTGGAGGAGGTGGTTGCCCGTAATTACCTCATCAACGAGCGCCCCGACGCCATTCTCAATATCGTGGACGGCACCAATCTCGAAAGGAATCTTTATCTGACCACTCAGCTGATGGAGCTTGGCATTCCCGTGGTGATCGCCATCAATATGATGGATATTGTCAGGAAGAACGGTGATCAGATCGATATCGAAAGGCTTTCGAAGGGACTTGGCTGTCCCGTCATCGAGATCTCAGCACTGCGCGCAGAGGGCGTATTTGAGGCGGCGGATGCAGCGATCAGGGCGGCATCCGAAAAGGGAATCTCGCGCCCTAAGAAGCACTATTTTTCGGGACTTCTGGAGCACGCCATTGCCCATATCGAGGAGGCGGCGGTGCATCATATGCCGGAGGAGCAGCAGCGCTGGTATGCCATCAAGATCTTTGAGCGAGATCAAAAGGTGCTGGAAACGCTCGCGCTTTCCGCAGAAAAGCTTGCGCATATCGAGGCGGATATCGTCAGGGTGGAGAGAGAGCTGGATGATGAGGCGGATGCCGTGGTCATCAACGAGCGCTATCTTTACGTCGAGGAGCTGACAAAGCAGTGCTATAAGAAAAAGAACGCCAACCGCTTGACGGTGTCGGAGCGCATCGACCGCATCGTGACCAATCGCTTTGCGGCGTTGCCCATCTTTGCGGGAGTCATGTTTCTTGTCTACCTCATTTCCATTGGCACGATCGGTGATCTCACGGTCACCTTTATGAACGATATTTTGTTTGGCGAATGGATCATTCCCGGTGTCACCGAGCTGCTGACGCGTTGGGGATGCGCCGAATGGCTGATCAGTCTGATCGCAGACGGTGCGCTGGGCGGTGCGGGTGCCGTGCTCAGCTTCGTGCCTCAGCTGATGATCCTGTTTGTGCTGCTTTCCTTGCTTGAGGACTGCGGCTATATGGCGCGCGTTGCCTTTATCATGGACCGCTTGTTCCGCAAATTCGGGCTCTCGGGTAAGTCCTTTATTCCGCTTCTGGTCGGTAGCGGATGCAGCGTGCCCGGCATTATGGCATCCCGCACCATTGAGCAGGAGAGAGATCGCAGGATGACCGTGATGACCACAGCCTTCATCCCCTGCGGTGCTAAAATGCCCATCGTGGGAATGATCTCGGGTGCCCTCTTCGGGGATTCTCCCCTCATTGCCACCGCAGCCTACTTTATCGGCATTGCGGCAGTCGTCTTTTCGGGGCTGATCCTGAAGAAGCTCAAGGCATTTGCGGGCGATCCCGCCCCCTTTGTCATGGAGCTGCCCGCCTATCATGCACCTGTTGTGCGCAACACACTGCGTGTTACCTGGGAGCGCGGCTGGAGCTTTATCAAGCGTGCGGGCACCGTGATCGTGGCAGCAAGCATGATCGTGTGGGTGCTCAACAGCCTCTCCTTTGAGGGAGGACTTCATTACATCGGTGACGGTGATGCCAAATCGATTCTCAACGTAGTGGGTGAATGGATCGCAGTCCTCTTCATTCCGCTTGGCTTCGGCGAGTGGCAGGCGGCGGTTGCCACGGTGCTCGGCTTGCTTGCCAAGGAGGAGGTCGTGGGCGTGTTCGGCGCGCTTTCCTCTATGGCAAATGCCGATCTCGCACTTGAGCTGGTCGAGTCCGGCTCCAAGGAGCTTGCCATCATCGGTCAGGAGTTCTTCGGCGGCAGTAAGCTTGCAGGCTTTTCCTTTATGGTATTTAATCTTCTTTGCGCCCCCTGCTTTGCGGCAATGGGCGCCATCAGGAGAGAGATGAACAGCGGCAAATGGACGCTTGCAGCGCTCGGTTATATGACCGCACTCGCCTATGCGACCTCGCTGGTCATCTATCGCCTCGGCATGCTCTTTACGGGCGGAGGCTTCAGCGCATGGACACTGCCTGCCTTCCTGGTGCTTGGATTGTTCATCTATCTGGTCGTACGCAAAAACAAATACGAGCAAAAGCTTTAAATTCGATTTTTCGGAGGTGTCAGAATGAATTGGCAAACCGTTCTCGTTGCCTTAGTGGTGGCAGCCGTGTTTCTTGCCATCGTGATCAATGCCGTTCGAAACAAAATGAAGGGTAAGCATTCCTGCTCCTGCGGCGGATCGTGCGGTGCTTGCGGTATGAGCTGCACTGTAAAGGAAAAAGGTGTAAAATAAACCTTGGGGCGGACCTTCGCGTGATACTCTTAACGGAGTATCACGCGAAACGATGTTTGCCCTTGCGGGCAAGTGATGTCGGCTTCGCCTTGTGATGTTCACTGCGTGAATGATGTTGTGCCTTCGGCACAGTGGGCAAACATCACATCACTGCGAGTCTTGGCGAGCAACATCGTGATGAGCGAAGCGAATAACATCACTTTTGCGATAGCAAAAACATCACTAACAGAAAAGAGAGAACATTTCGATTTGTTCTCTCTTCTGTCGTTATAAGGGTTTTTGCTTAGGCAAGAGGGAGCGATCTGAACCCGCCCGAAAGCGCTGATTCCGGTAGGGGTCGGCGCCTTCGACGACCCGTTTGCCGGCATCCTCGCGGCATGTTCGGATACAATCAAACCGGTAGGGGTCGGCGCCCTCGACGACCCGTTTGTCGGCATCCTCGCGGCATGTTCGAATACAATCAAACCGGTAGGGGTCGGCGCCCTCGACGACCCGTTCTTGGGTGCCTTCTGTTTGTCACGGGCTGTCGTGGGCGCCAGCCCCTACCATGTATGATATCACCCGAGCTTCAAGGGAGCAGATCTTTGCCAAGGCAACGCAAAAGCCGCCGTGAAATGCGGAATTTACAAGGCTTTTTGCGGCAGCATGGGCAGAAATCTGCCCCTTGAAACCGTGTTCTATTCGCTCTCCAATGCTCGCACTGAGTGGAGCTTTCAAATTCTCCGCTAAGAACAGCCCCCCTCAGTGTCCGCCCCTTTTTTTCAGTCTTACTGCAAAAAATATGCGTACCTTGTTGACGGTATACATAAAATGTGCTATAATTTTACCGTTAAAAAGTTCCCTGAAAGAAGGTTATTTATGAGTATTCGAGTTGGTGTTTTCGGTTACGGTAATCTGGGACGCGGCGTGCTTCTCGCGCTTCGCGCATGCGAGGATCTTGAAACGGTGGCAGTGTTCACGCGTCGCGATCCTGCCACGGTAGATCCCGTTATTTCGGGGGTGCCTGTATATCATGCCGACCGCGTCGTCGAGTTTGTGGGACGCATTGATGTCATGATCCTTTGCGGAGGCTCTGCCACCGATCTGCCTGTGCAGACACCTGCCCTGGCAGAGCATTTCCACGTGGTGGACAGCTTTGATACCCATGCCCGTATCCCCGAGCATTACGACAGAGTGGACGCCGCCGCCCGTGCCGCAGGAAAGGTTGGCATCATTTCGGTGGGATGGGATCCCGGTCTTTTCTCGCTCAACCGCCTTTATGCGGGTGCGGTCCTGCCCGACGGCAGGGACTATACCTTCTGGGGCAAGGGGGTCAGCCAGGGTCATTCGGATGCCATTCGTCGTGTAAAGGGCGTGCTTGACGGCAAGCAGTATACCATTCCCGTCGAGGCGGCGCTCGATGCCGTGCGAAGCGGCGAGGAGCCCACGCTGACCACGCGCGAAAAGCACCTTCGCGAATGCTTTGTCGTAGCAAAGGAGGGCGCCGACCTTGCCGCCATCGAGCAGGAGATCAAGTCCATGCCCAACTATTTTGCCGACTACGATACCACGGTGCATTTTATCACCAAGGAGGAGCTCGCGCGCAACCATAGCGGTATTCCGCACGGAGGCTTCGTGATCCGAAGCGGAAGAACGGGGCTTAACGGTGAAAACCGCCATCTGATCGAATATCGCCTGAAGCTCGATTCCAACCCCGAGTTTACCGCATCGGTGCTGGTGGCGTATGCCCGTGCTGCCTATCGTCTTGCAGCAGACGGTGCCGTTGGCTGTAAAACCGTGCTTGACGTCCCACCTGCGCTGCTTTCGCCAATGTCACCCGAGGAGCTTCGCAAGGCTCTGCTTTAATAAAACGTTGAACCGCCGTGATGCGCCGCGCATCACGGCGGTTTTTTTGAGGATGTTGTTTTTTTATTTCATAAAAGAAGCTCTCAAGCACATGCTTTGCTATGGAATTGCGGTATCATTGCTGTAACGCTTCCTTGCAGTGTATGTAGGGACACAAAGCTAAAAGATTTGGTGTTTTTTTGCAACAAACGGGAAAACAGGAGTGTTGTCGAAAAAACATTGAAATTATCGGGTAATAAAAATGGAATATATATATTGTAAAATTGGAAAATTAAGAAAAATGATTGGAAATGTCTTCTTTTGTCGTGTGCAACGCCATCACGCGGTCGTTAAAAAGAAGAAAGAAGAAGCCACCCGTTAGCGTGATACTCTTAACGGAGTATCACGCTAAAACTAAGTTTGCCCTATGGGCAAGTGAAGTTATCCTGCGGATAGTGAAGCTTCGCCTATGGCGAAGTGGGCAAACTTAACTTCACTTGTGCGTAGCGCAAACTTCACTGCAAAGCAACTTCACTTTCGCGTCGGCGAAAACTTCACAAACAAAAAAGAGATAACATTTCGGCTACGAACCGATTTGTTATCTCTTTCTGTCGTTGCAAGGGCTTGGGCTTAGCCCAAATGCATTTGACCGGTCAAATGCGATGCTCGCGCTTAGCGGTATTTTTTAAATTCTCCGCTAAGAACATCACACGTTAGTGCGTTTATGTCTTTCAGAACACAACGCTAAGCCGAGTGGCTTTGCTTTTGCAGGATCATTCCTCTCCGAGCACCAGATAGCGGATGGCGCGGCGGTATCCCTCAAAGCCAAGTCCCATATAGGTTTTTCTCGCGATCGGAGATACGAAGGAGTGGTGGCGGAAGCTCTCGCGCTTCATCACGTCCGACAGATGGACCTCCACGGTCGGGATCGCCACCGCGGCAAGAGCGTCTGCAATGGCAACGCTGGTGTGCGTGTAGGCGGCGGGGTTGATCACGATGCCGTCAAACCTGCCGTACGCCCCTTGGATCTTGTCCACCAGAGCCCCCTCGTGGTTGGATTGAAAGATTTCGCATTCCGCACCCACCTCGGCGGCGGCAGTGCTGATATTGTCACAGAGTGCGGCATAATTTCTGCTGCCGTAGATCTCTGGCTCGCGGATGCCCAGCATGTTAAGATTTGGTCCGTTCAGTATCAATAGCTTCATTGCTTCAGTGCCTCCTTGATGTGCTTGAGGTTTTCTTCAACGTCGCGTGTCACCTTCACGGTGATGTCGGCATAGCGGCGGTAAAGGTGCTCGCGCTCGCGGTAAAGCACCGCAGGCGTTTTTTGTAAGGATAGGGGGCGACCTGCCGTGGGGAGGGTGGCGGGATCGGCGTCAAGAAAGAGAACCGCGGCGTTTTCCTCCATGATCGGGCCGTTTTCCTCCACGGTGACGACACCGCCCCCCGTGGCGATCACTCTGCCCCCCCTTTTGCAGACGTCCCTTAGCACCGCGCTTTCCCTTTTGCGGAAGCCCGCCTCGCCCTCCAGTCGGAGGATCTCGGGGATTGGTATGCCTGCCTTTTGCTCCAGCACCTTGTCGGTGTCGATGAAGTCGAGCCCCAGCTCGGTGGCAAGCAGACTGCCGAGTGTGCTTTTCCCGCAGCCGGGCATGCCGACCAGTACGATGCTTTTGGTGCTTCGTTCAATGCTCGCTGCGATTTCAAGGGAGCGCTCTGTTGGAATGACCTCTCCCGTGAAAAGCTCCGCCGCGCGTCGCGCTTGGGAAACCAGCATCAGCAGTCCGTTGCGGTAGGGGATCCCGAGTCTCTTTGCTTCGAGGAGCAGGGCGGTTCTTGCGGGGTTGTAGATCAGATCATAGACTGCCGCAAGGCGCGGAAAGCCGCGAAGTGACAGAGGTTTCTCTCCGTTGCTCGGATACATGCCGACAGGGGTCGTGTTGATGATGATCTCGGCGTCGGCGTGTTTTTCGAGGTTTTCATAGTTGTTTTCTCCGTTTCGGGAGATCACCACCACCTCGCGTGCACCGAGGTCGCTTGCCACGGCAACTGCCGTGCGCGAGGCGCCGCCGGAGCCGAGCACCAGGACCTTTTTGTCGGTCAGCGAAATGCCGAGGCTGTCGATCATGTCAAGCAGACCGCCGTAGTCGGTGTTGTCGCCGAACAGCGTGCCGTCGGCTTGCTTGATCACGGTGTTGACCGCGCCGATGCGCGTCGCGTTTTGCGAAAGCGAAGAAAGGTAGGGGATCACCTTCTGCTTGTAGGGGATAGTCACGTTCAGCGCATCAAAATCGCGCTTCTCGAAAAAGGTGGCAAGCTCCTCGGGGCAGAGCTCGATCAGGCGGTACTCGTAATCACCGAGCGCCGCGTGGATCAAAGGGGAAAAGCTGTGTGCGAGATGCGTACCGATCAGACCGGTGCGCAATTGCCTTGTGTCTTTCATGGTACACCTCAAAGCAGCTCGGTATAGGTACCGAGGTAGCGGAACTCCTCGCTTTCGCCCGATAGCTCGGAAAGGATATGCAGAAGGACGGGCGTGCCCGCCTCGGCAACGAGGTCAAAGTAGAAGCGGAATTCAAAATCCCGTTCGGGGATGGGACGTGATTCCAGCTTTGTGAGATTGATATGAAGGGCGTCGAAGCGCGAAAGGATCTTTGCAAGTGCGCCGGGCTTGTGGGGAATGGTCAGGATCACGCTGGTCTTGTCGGCGTCCCCGTAGATCTCAAGGGTCTTGGAGATGCAGATAAAGCGCGTCGTGTTGTTCTCGCGGTCGCGGATGTCCTCTGCAACCACAGAAAGCCCGTAAAGCTCCGCACAGCTCCTGTCGGCGATCGCGGCAACGCCCGGGTGCTTTGCGGCGTAGGCGGCGGCAACTGCGGTGTTTTCCATGGGTGTTACCTTGATGTGGGGATTTCCCGAAAGGAAAGCGGCACACTGGGAGAGCGCTTGCTTGTGCGATACGATCTCGCAGATGTCCTCCCTGCGGGTATTGGGTGCCGCAAGCAGGCAATGGTCAATGCCAAGGCGCATTGCACGTACGACGAAGAAGCGGTAACGGGACATCAGATCATAGATCTCGGTGACAGAGCCTGCCGTGCTGTTCTCAATGGGAAGCACGCCGTAGCGACATTCGCCCCGTTCAATGGCGTCAAACACGTCTGAAAAATGAGGGTAGTGGCGGATGTCGGGGTTCTCGAACAGCTTTGCTGCCGCCTTGCAGGAGTAAGCGCCTGCCGTTCCCTGGCAGGCGACCGTTGCATGGGTGGGAAAGAGGGGGGGCGTGTGGCGGCGTGCCTCATCGATCTCGGCGGAAAGCGCGGAGTCATTGCCAAGCCTCATGTGCTGATAGGCACGCGAAAGCGACAGAATGTTGGTGTAAAGCGTACGGGTATAGTCGGCGGTTTGTGCAGGGGAGAGTGCCGCCACTCGATCAAGCAGTTCTGCCTCTCTCGTGGCGTCGGTGACAGCCATACCTACTCGGCGTTTGTATTCCGCAACGCGCGCGCTCACCTGCATGCGCTCGGAGAAGAGCGAAACGAGTGCGCTGTCGATGCGGTCGATCTCTCGGCGCAGCTCGCCGAGATCAAGCTTGTTGTCCTGATTCATTGTCTACCTCACTGGTCAAGAAGAAGGTCGGTGACGGCAATCGCAGCGGCTGACTCCACCACGGGGATGGCACGGGGGAGGATGCAGGGGTCGTGCCTGCCGCCGATCGAAAGTATGGTGTTTTCCATGCGCGAAAGCGATACCGTTTGCTGCTCTTTTGCAATGGAGGGTGTGGGCTTGAAGGCAACCCGAAAGAGCACGGGCATGCCGTTGGTCATACCGCCGAGGATACCTCCGCAATGATTGGTACGGGTCTTCACGTTGACACCGTCGGTATAAAAGGCGTCGTTGGCATCACTGCCTCTTCTGGTTGCTATGCCGAAGCCGTCACCGAATTCCACACCCTTCACGGCGGGGATCGAAAAGAGGATCGAGGCAAAACGTCCCTCTGCGCCGTCAAACATATGCTCGCCGAGGCCGATCGGCAGTCCCGCGATCATGCATTCGGCAACGCCGCCGACCGAGTCGCCCTCGGCGCGCGCGCGCTCGATCACCGCGCGCATCCGTTCGCCTGCCGCCTCGTCGATCACGGCAAGCGGGCGCTTCTTTAAAGCGGTAAAAAGTCGGTTTTCGGCGGCAATGGGGTCAAAATAGCGGTCCTTTTCGTCACCGATCGAGAGAATGTGTGCGCCGATCTCAATGCCCTTTTCCTTCAGATATTGCAGACAAAGTCCCCCCGCAATGCAAAGAGGTGCGGTCAGTCTGCCCGAGAATTTTCCGCCGCCGCGAAGATCGATCTGCCCACCGTGCTTGACAAGTGCGGCAAAATCGGCGTGCCCGGGTCGCGGCGTGTCGTAAACAAAGGAATAATCGGAGGATCGCCTGTTTTCGTTTTTGATGATGGCGGTGATCTCGCCGCCATCGGTCACGCCGTTGGATATGCCCGATAAAAAGATGGGGATGTCACGCTCGCGGCGCGGCGTTCCGAGAGAGGTGCTGCCGGGAGCGCGCCGCGCCATCAGCGCAAGCAGCGCATCGGTGTCTACGGCAAGACCGGCGGGAAAGCCGCCAAGGTGCATGCCGATCTCGTCGTCGTGTGAGCCTCCGAAGACCGAGAGTGTGAGGTTGTTTCCGTATTGATTGTTCATAGCTACCTCCCGAAAGCATCCTCAAAAAAGGAAGGATAGGATTTTTTTGTGCACTCCGCGTGGGGGATGACCACCGCGTCGGTGGCGAGAAGCGAAGCAACGGCGGCGCTCATTGCAATGCGATGATCACCGCATACGTCCACCGTTCCCCCCGTCAGGGGTCTGCCGCCCGTTACGGTCAAGCCGTCCTCGTTTTCGACAATATCCCCCCCGATGGTGCGTAAAAATGCCGAGGTTGCGGCAAGTCGGTCACTTTCCTTCAGACGAAGTCGTGCCGCCCCTGTGATGTGTGTCGTGCCTCTTGCTGCCGCGGCAATCACGGCAAGGATGGGGACGAGATCGGGGATCTCGGTGGCGTCGATGTCGATGGCATGCAGGGGCGCAGGGTAAACGGTCACGCTGTCGCCCTGTGCGCTGACCCGCGCACCGAATTGCGTAAGCAGGGAAAGAATCGCGGCGTCGCCCTGAAGGGAGGAGGGCGAGAGCTCGGTCACGGTCACGGCGTGACTGCCGATGGCGCCCATGGCGAGCAAAAACGCCGCGCCCGAATAGTCACCCTCGGGCGTCAGTCGGGAGGGCGTTTTCAGAGGAAGCCTCTTTTTGCCTTCAATCAGGAAGTCCTCTCCCTTCCTCCCAGGCGTGGCACCGAAGCGGGACAGTGTATCCACCGTCATGTCAATATAGGGCGAGGATTCCATTCTTCCGACGGGTATGAGCCTTGAGGGCTCGTCGAGCAGGGAAAGGGCAAACAAAAGCCCCGTGATGTATTGTGAGGAGATGTTGGCGGTAATGCGGTAATCGCCCGCCGTCAGACTGCCCTCACTTAGGAGTCGCGGTCCGTCCTCGCAAAAGCGCATGCCGTGTGCTTCCAGTGTATCGAGCAGGGGCTTTAAGGGGCGCTCGGGCAGCCTGCCCGCACGGAGAAAGACGGCGTCGGCGCCGATCGCACCGCAGACGGGGACGAGAAAGCGCAGGGTAGAACCCGATTCTCCGCAGTCGAGGATCGCACCCTTTCTGACCCCGTTTTTGGGGATAGGTGTTACCAGAAGAATGCCATCCTCCTTTTTGATGTCGGCACCGAGGGCGCAAAGGCAGCGCACGGTGGCATCAATGTCCTCACAGGAGGTCCTGACGGTCAGTCGGGTCACGTCATCGGCAAACGCCGCCGCGATCAAGGCTCTGTGCGCCGCCGATTTTGAGGTCGGCGCGCTGATGCGATCGGCATAATGTGGGTGGTTCAGTGTCACGGTCATCGGCGTGCACCTCCTGCCGCAAAGAAGTCGGCAAGTCCGTCGGTCGGAAGCTTGACAAGCTCGCTCTTTCCAAGGCTTGTGGGCAAAGCCAGCGTGATCTCGTCGCCGCGTCGCTTCTTGTCGGCAAGCGCCGCCTCGGCAAGCTCAGTGGCAGAAAAGAGGCAGTCGGTCGGAAGCCCGTAGCGCATCAGCATGTCCTGCATGTGCGGTGCCACGTCGGGGGTGCAAATGCCACGTGCCGTTGCGGCGCGCGCGGCAAGCAGCATTCCGATGGCAACGGCGCGCCCGTGCGAGACCGAAAAGTCTGACAGCCGTTCCACGGCGTGACCGCCCGTATGCCCGAGATTGAGCAGCTGGCGTACGCCCGTGTCCTGCTCATCCGCCTCCACCAGATCGCGCTTTTGTGCTACACAGCGCGCGATGATCTGCTCGGGGGAATCGGCAAAGGGCTTTTTCAGCAGGTCGAGCAGCAGGGGGTCGCCGATATAGCCGTATTTGATGACCTCGGCACATCCGTCGGTGAAATATTCGGCAGGGAGCGTGTGGAGCACCTCTGTATCGCAAAGCACAAGCGAGGGCTGAAAAAACGCACCGCAGAGGTTCTTGCCGGACGGCAGATCCACAGCCGTTTTTCCCCCGACCGAGGAGTCGACCATGGCAAGCAGTGTGGTCGGGATCTGAACGCAGGCAATGCCGCGCAGATAGGTGGCGGCGGCAAAGCCCGCGAGATCACCCGTCACGCCGCCGCCGAGCGCCACGATGGCGTCCGAGCGAGAGAGCCCCGCCTGTGCCGCCGCATTCCAGAGGCGGCACAGCGTGTCGGTGTTCTTGGATGACTCTCCGTGCAAAAAGGTGAAGCGGCATACCGTAAAGCCGACGCTTTCCAGCGACAGCAGGAGTGTATTGCCCCAAAGGGAATCCACTGTGTCGTCGCTGACCAGAAGAAGCCTGCGGGGGGGTGGCAGGATTGCCGCGATCCGTTCGCCGGCGCGCGCGAGTATGCCGCGTTCGACCGAAACGGTATAGGTTTTTGAGGCATTTACCGTAATATGATTTGTCATGAGGGATCTCCTTTGTCTGCGTTTTCCTTGGCAATGCGTCCCTCGCGCAAAAGCGCCTTGAGGCGCGCGGCGTCCTCGGAGTCCAGAGCCTCCTTGTATTCGGTAAGAGCGCGGATGATGCCGTCGATCTCGTCCGAAAGATAGTCGCGATTTTCAAGAAACAGCTCACACCACATCGCTTCGTTCAGCCATGCAACACGCGTCAGGTCGCGGTAGGAGCCTGCGGAGAATCCGTGATGGATCTGTGCCTGTGGGCTTTTGACATAGGCGTTGGAAACGACGTGGGCAAGCTGTGACGTAAAGGCGATCACGCGGTCATGTGCCGCCGCAGTGGTGTCGGAAAAGGAACCGAAGCCAATGGGGGAGAGCAGGGTGATCACGCGCTCCTTCAGGTCGCTCCTTGCCTCGGGCGGCATGACCAGCACCATGGGAGCGCCCTTAAAAAGATCGGCACGGCTGCTTTCGAAGCCCGAGAACTGCGTACCTGCCATGGGGTGTCCTCCCACGAAATCAAAGCCGTGCTCCTGTGCGATCGCAAAGCAGGTATCGCAAACGCGCCGCTTGGTGCCGCAAAGATCAAGCACAACGGTGCTTTTTTTGATAGCGTCAGCCCAATCGCTCAGGCACGCGGTGGCAGCGGCGGGATAGACGGCAAGCAGCAGAAGATCGCATTCGGGCAGCGTGGTGCGGTCAAGGATCCCGTTTATAACACCTTCGTCGCATGCGGAAGCGATCGCCCGGGTGTTCAGATCGGTGGCAAGCACACGGTGATCTGCCGCACGGTAGGCGCGTGCCATTGAGCCGCCGATCAGCCCGAGTCCGACGATGCCGACGGTCAGTGAGCCTGTCTGTCGCTCAGCGCGTTCCTTCATGCGCGTTCACCTCCAGAAAGGGCGTGGGAGAGCCGTTGATCGCCATGTCGGCACAGATGCGCGCCATGGTGGCCGCATCCTCGCGCAGTCCTCCCTTCAGCCATTCGATAAATACGTTGTAAAAGGCTCCCGCAAGGAAATGACGGCGATAACGCTCGTCGGTCGATTCGGTGGCGGGTGGGAAGGTGTAAAACATGTTCTTGATAATATTGCTGAGGATCAGCTCACCGAGGTGGGCGCGGTAGGCAACGATGGCGAGATCACTGTACCTGCCAAGCTGATCAAAGAGCGCGTAAAAATAATCGTAGGGAACACTTCCGCTGTTGCTTTCCGTGATCATTTGGTGGATCGATTCTCCCACCTCTTCAATGTATTTGTTGAGAATGTCATCCTTGGAGAGATAGTTGCGGTAGTAAGCCATACGGGACACCCCCGCCTTTTTGGCGATGTCGGTGATCGAGATCGAGTCGTAATCCCTCACCTTCATCAGCTCGACCAACGCGGTCACGATACATTCCTTGGCAAGACGGTTGGATTCACTTCCTCTGGACATGAACAAAAACCTCCATTTTGTCACACTTCATCTCGTAACAGTTGACTTTTCATGCAAAAAGTGATACAATCGTAACCGTTACGGATGTAACTGACACAAGTGTAACACATCAAGTGCTGCTTGTCAAGAGGCTTGTGGAAATTTTAAGAACAAAAAATTCAGAAAAGAGATGATCTTCTATGTCAATGGAATTCCTTCGCCAGCTTCCGAGCCCCGATGAGATCAAGGAGCAGTATCCCATTTCGCTCGCTGCACTTTCTTGCAAGCAGGCGTGCGATGAGGAGATTCGACGGATCTTCACGGGAGAGTCCGAGAAAAAGGTGCTGCTGATCGGTCCCTGCTCGGTCGATAGTGAGCCTCCTGTGCTGGAGTATGCGCAGCGGCTGGCAAGGCTGCAGGAAAGGGTCAAGGATAAGCTGCTTCTTATCATGCGCGTTTATACCAACAAGCCCCGCACCACGGGTGATGGCTATAAGGGCATGCTGCATCAGCCCGATCCCGTGAAGGAGCCCGATCTGCGCGGCGGACTGCTGACGATCCGTGATCTGCATACCCGTGTGCTGACCGAGATGGGGCTTCCCACTGCCGATGAGATGCTTTATCCTGCGAACTATCAGTACCTGTCCGATCTGCTTTCCTATGTTGCGGTCGGCGCGCGCTCGGTAGAAAACCAGGAGCACCGCCTTGTTTCAAGCGGTATGGACGTTCCCGTCGGCATGAAGAATCCCACAAGCGGTGATCTTTCGGTCATGATGAATGCGATCACTGCCGCACAGCATCACCACGTGTTCCAGTATCGCAGCCATGAGGTTTCGACAAGTGGAAATCTGCTTGCACACGCCATTTTGCGAGGCTATGTGGACCGCTACGGAAAGAGTATGCCCAACTATCACTGCGAGGATCTGATGCATCTGGCGGAGCTTTACGAGAAGGCAAAGCTCTCCAATCCCGCGCTCATCGTGGATGCCAACCACGCCAACTCGGGCAAGCGGTATGCCGAGCAGCCCCGTATCTGCAAGGAGGTGCTTCATGCTTGTCGCCATAACAGTGAGGTGGCAAGGCTGGTCAAGGGCTTCATGATCGAGAGCTATCTTGTTGACGGAGCGCAAAAGATCGGCGACGGTGTCTTCGGTCAGTCGATCACAGACCCCTGCCTTGGTTGGGAAAAGAGCGAGCGCCTGGTGCTCGATATTGCCGATCTGCTTTAATGACCGACCAAAAATGACTGCCCGTGCCCCCTTGATCGGGGGGACGGGCAGCTTTTGATTTTTCTTGACAAAAGTCGATTTTGACGGTACAATGAAAAGGACCCCGATCACATCAAGGAGGAATAACATGGGAAAAGCAGATATGGATGCCATTCAAAGCCGCATTGAAGCGGGTGAAAAGGCAGAAAAGGAAAGCATGCTGAAGAAAAGGAAAAAGGAGCTCAAAAAGAAAACCGACGGCTTCTTCAAGGATTTGAAAAAATTCATCACGAAGGGCAATGTCATTGATCTTGCCGTTGCCGTTGTCATCGGTACTGCCTTCAATGCCATCGTCAACGGACTTGTCAAGTTCATCATCAATCCCTGTATCGCCCTGCTGACGGGGGATATCAGTATGGACGGCATCAAGACTGTTCTCAAGGAGGAGGTTCTTGACGAGGCGGGCGAGGTCGTGACCGCGGAGATCTCGATCCTGTGGGGAGAATGGATCCAGACGATCCTCAATTTCCTGATCATTGCACTGAGCATCTTTGTTGCGGTGCGCATCATCACCAGAGCGCAGAAGCGCCTGAATGCAAGAGAGCTTGCGGCAAAGGCGGCAGAGGAGGCAAAGAAGAAGGAGGAGGAAAAGGCAAAGGCAGAGGCTGCCGCGCTTGTTCAAAGGGAAAAGGAGGAGGCGCTTGCCCGTTTCTACGAGAATGTGGAAAAGCAGACGGCGTTGCTTGAAAAAATTGCCGAGAAGCAGGCGTGACCTCCATTGTGAAAAATGCACGGATTTTGAAAATCCGTGCATTTTTTTGTCGCGCTTCATATTCTGTATTGAGGGCGTGGATGCCCTTGAAAAATCGGAAAGGAAATGAAACATGGCAATCTTAACCAACCAGGGAACGCTGCTGTACACCCCCGCGGGGGGCACACAGAGCAGTGTTTCTTCCAATATTACCACCACCGAGCTGACAGTCAGCTACGGTCTGGAGGTTTCTCATGCGGCAGCACCTGTGACCTTCGTGACGGGGAATGAGATCCTTTACACCGTTCTTCTGCGCAATATCGGTACGGGCAGCCTTTACTTGCCCACCGTGACCGTCGATGCGGGGGAAGGGAATCTTGACTATGTGGAGGGCAGTGCCGCTGCGTTCCTTTATGCGGGAGGGGAGGTCACGCCCGTGGCGGTGACCGTCACCGAGAACTCACCTCTCACCTTCACGCTCGATGCAGTTTTGCCCGCAGGCGGCTTTATTTATCTGGTGTATCGCTCCACCGTTGTGAGCTCCACCGCGGAAAGCATTCTCTCCACCGCGACGGGAACGGCTCGTGAGGGCAGTGAAAGCGGCGATATTATCACCGATTCGGACACTGCCACCATCACGCGTACGCTGCTCACCATCGTCAAGGAAGGACCCGAAACGGCAAGCGTGGGAGATACGGTCAGCTATACCTTTACCATCACCAACAGCTCCGCCGCGCCCATTTCGATCGATCGCATCAGCGATCAGCTGCCGCAGCAGTTCTCCTTTACGGGTGTCACGCTCGTCATCGACGGCGTCAATGTGCCTCTTGAGGAGGGAGAAGATTATACCGTGAGCGCCAACGGACTTTTTGTTCTCACCCCCTCCTTTACCGCATTTATCCCCGCAGGGGATACCGCGATCCTCAATATCACGGGTGTTATCACCGCGTAGGACTTTATAAGCGCACTTGCCGCCGAAAGCCCTGATTCCGGTAAGGGTCGGCGCCCTCGACGACCCGTTTGTCGACATCCTCGCGGCACGCCCTTTTATCCGTCATCCCCTCGCAGATCCCGATGCTCCGCATCGCCCTGAGGGTTCGACTGCGGGCTTCGCCCTTCGCTCAGGATGACAACGAGGGGGGGCGGCGCCCTCGACGACCCGTTTGTCGGCATCTTTGCGGCACATTCATAGATGTCATTTGTTTATCACGGGCTGTCGTGGGCGCCAGCCCCTACCGGGTACGATATAATTTGAACATTGGTCAATCGAACCAAGGGTCGCGGCGAACACAGGGGGCGACCGTCGGTCGTTCGGGGCGAAAACGAGGCTCGCGCGTGCACCCGATCGCCCTCACCTCGCGGCATGTTCGGGTATGATCAAACGCGGTAGGGGTCGGCGCCTCGACGACCCGTTTGTCGACATCCTCGCGGCACGCCCTTTTATCCGTCATCCCCTCGCAGATCCCGATGCTCCGCATCGCCCTGAGGGTTCGACTGCGGGCTTCGCCCTTCGCTCAGGATGACAACGAGGGGGGGGCGGCGCCCTCGACGACCCGTTCATGGATGTCCTCGCGACAGGTTCGGGCATGATCAAACCTCGGTAGGGGTCGGCGCCCTCGACGACCCGTTTTTGGACGTCCTCGCGGCAGGTTTGGATGTGATCAAACCCGGTAGGGGTCGGCGCCTTCGACGACCCGTTTTTTGGCGATTTTGCGGCAGCATGGGCGGAGATCTGCCCCTTGAAACCGTGTTCGATTCGCTCTCTTGTCCCTAAGTTCCCACAGGACGAGTGGGCGACCTGCTACGGCAGGTCGCCCACTCGTTGATTTTTGTTGACAAAGCCAGGGGACGGGATGTATAATGAGAAGCGTAGTATTTTGATGGGAAAGGGTGATGACTCATGGGTCGCTTTATCATCTCTCGCACGGCGACGGGAGACCGCTTTTCGTTGGTTTCGCCGAACGGCAGAAGGCTTGCCGTTTCAAGAAATTACGCCACGCTGGATGCCTGCAAGAAGGGCATCGCATCCCTGATCGTCAATGCCCCCTCTGCTCCTGTGGTGGACGCGACGTCGGGCGGCTACGGCGCCAATCCCAAATTCGAGATCGGCGGTGTCGAGGGTGCATTTGTCTTTTCCTTCAAATCACCCAACGGAAAGAGCGTCATCACCTCATCCGCCTATGCCACCAAGAAGGCGTGCTTGCGCGCCATCTCTATGCTGCGCACGGGCGTGGCGGATCCCGAATTGCTGCTCTCAAGAAAGGGAGAGCTGATATCGCTTTCCATGAAGCAGCTTGACGGGATCGGCACGGTAACCGAAAAGAAATCGGCGTCTTCGGATCAGCCGCGTCGGAAGGAGCATGATGCTCTGCCCGATCATCCCGCTGCCACGGATGCCGATATGGTGCTTGACGAGATCTTTTTTGACGAGCTGCGCGAAAGAAGCTCTCTCCTGCCTCGCGCGGATTCGCCCGTTCCCGAGGAAAGCCCTGCTCGTGTCGGGGACAGACGGGAGGATGCCGCACCCTCGGCGATCACCCCTCGCCTGATCCGCTTGAAGCCTCGGGAGAGTAACGGGAGCGCTTCGCCTGCAAGACCGACGGTGAGGGCATCGATCGGTGCAGTGGAAATCCCTAAAAAAAGAACGGGTATGCTGGGAAAAATCTTCAAAAACAAATAATATTGATGCAATTGCGAAATTTTTAACGAATTTCTCTTGATAAAATCAACACGATGTGATAAAATATATCTGTTGCGAAGTATTTCCGGAAATTACCTGCGGCAGTGCCTCGGCGTGATTTTCAAGACACACAAATCAGAAAGGCGGTTTTTCTCATGACCTACAACAAGAAAACCATTGAAGACATCGAAGTCAGGGGCAAAAAAGTCATTGCCCGTTGCGATTTCAACGTCCCCATGAAGGACGGTGTGATCACCGACCCCAAGCGTATCGTCGGCGCACTGCCCACCATCAAGTATCTGGTCGATAACGGCGCAGCAGTTATCCTGTGCTCGCACTTCGGTCGCCCTCACAACATTCTTGATGCCAAGCTTGAGCTTGACAAGAAGGAGAAGAAGAAGGTTGAGGCTCTGCCCGCAGAGGAGCAGGCAGCCGCTACCGAGAAGTATCTTGCCGACGCGGCAGGCGACGTGAAGAAGTTTTCTCTCGCCCCTGTTGCCGCAAAGCTTTCTGAGCTGCTTGGCTTTGAGGTCAAGATGGCAAAGGATGTCGTAGGTCCCGACGCAAAGGCAAAGGCTGCTGCGCTCAAGCCCGGTGAGGTCCTGCTTCTTGAAAACGTCCGTTTCCACAAGAAGGAAACCAAGAACGATGCCGAGTTTGCCAAAGAGATGGCATCGATGGCAGAGATCTTCGTCAACGATGCGTTCGGCACGGCACACCGTGCACACGCCTCCACCGCAGGTCTTGCTGATTATCTGCCTGCCGTTTGCGGCTATCTGATCCGGAAGGAGATCTCCATCATGGGCGGCGCTCTTGCCGATCCCAAGCGTCCCTTCGTTGCCATTCTCGGCGGCGCTAAGGTATCTGACAAGATCGGTGTGATCAACAACCTCATCGAGAAGGTGGACACGCTCATCGTGGGCGGTGGTATGGCTTATACCTTCTTCAAGGCACAGGGCCTTGAGATCGGCACCTCCATCTGCGAGATGGATAAGCTGGATCTTGCCCGTGAGCTGATGGACAAGGCAAAGGCAAAGGGTGTGCAGTTCCTCCTTCCCGTGGATAACAAGCTCGGCAAGGAATATGCTCCCGATACCGACAGCATGACCGTGGATTCCGATTCGATCCCCGAGGGCTGGATGGGTCTTGACGTCGGTCCCAAGACGCAGGCGATGTTTGCAAAGGTTCTCGCCAATGCGGGCACCGTGATCTGGAACGGTCCGATGGGCGTTTCCGAGTGGGAAAACTTTGCCGCAGGCACCGAGGCAGTTGCCAAGGCAGTTGCCGAGTCGGGCGCCATCTCCATTATCGGTGGCGGTGACTCCGCAGCAGCTGTCGAAAAGCTCGGCTTTGCCGATAAGATGACCCACGTTTCCACAGGTGGCGGCGCTTCTCTCGAGTTCCTCGAGGGCAAGGAGCTTCCCGGCATTGCTTGCCTGCTTGACAAGTAATTCATAGCGTCGAAATAAAAGTTCATAATAAGAGAGGATATTGATGATGAATCCCGCAAAGAGAAGAACCGTGATCGCCGGCAACTGGAAGATGAACTTCACCCCTGCCGAGGCGACTGCATTTATCAACGAGATCAAGCCCATGGTGGCAGGCAAGGACAATTGCGATATCATTTTCTGCGCACCTTATGTGACCATCGCTGCAGCCATGGAGGCAGCAAAGGGCTCCAATATCAAGATCGGTGCCGAGAACGTGCATTTTGCTCCCAAGGGTGCTTACACCGGTGAGGTTTCTGCCGAGATGCTGAAGGCGATCGGCGTTGACACCGTGATCATCGGACACTCCGAGCGCCGCCAGTACTTTGGCGAGACCGACGAAACCGTCAACCTTCGCACCAAGGCAGCGCTTGCCGCAGGCATGCGCGTCATCCTGTGCATGGGCGAGGTCAAGGAGGAGCGCGTTTCGGGTATCACCAATGAGGTCTGCGCAATGCAGATCAAGCTGGATCTCGCA
>SVTT01000014.1 GCA_015063625.1 Oscillospiraceae bacterium | reverse complement strand
AGAGCAAATATTTGCAGACGCAAGCGAAATTCTTGCAGTCATATGCGGATATGACAAGGGAATTCCCCGATGCGGATGCGGATATCTGCCTCTCAAAACCGAGTTCGGATCACTCCCTCTTGCCTAGCTGCGCGCGATGAGGATGGGAATGCGCACAGCGGGTCAGGGGGAGAGGATGCTGATCCGTGGGACGAGGCCGACAGGCGCGCTTCCAACGGCGGAGAAGGGGGCGCGGTGCCGGAACCGGAACGGCAGTACGGTGCTTGGAAGGGGCAAATGCAGAGCTTGGGGACAAGAGTGCCCGCAAAATGCACCGGCGTGCGTGTCCGACCTGCTCGTTTATTCTCCGGGGGCAAAGCGTACTTGCGTGCCTGCTCGCTTGCTGTCCCCACCGGGGGCAAAGCGTACGCGCGTGTCTGCTCGCTCACTGTCCCCCCCCGGGGGCAAAGCGTACGCGCGTGTCTGCTCGCTCACTGTCCCCACCGGGGGCAAAGCGTACGTTCGTGTCCGACTCGTTCGCTGTCCCTCGTAGGGCAAAGCATATGCGCGTGGTGCATTTTTGCACAGATGCCGCGTTTGGCAACGGATGCGCCAAATAGAAAAATCGCGGTCAGGAGAACATCCTTGACTCGCGATTTTTATCCTAATTGGTTGCAATATGGTATTTAAAATGTGATTAAAGCGGTTTTTTGCAGATCTTGGCATAGGGACGGGGAAGATTGCCCGGCGTCGGGCTTTTTTTGGCAACCTCGATGATCAGTCGCTCGTCCTCCTCTCCCTCGCCGCGCAGCAGGATGCGATGGACGGCGATCGGTTCGCCCCCGAGGCGGCGGATGCCTGAAAGAGAGGCGGTATACTCCTCCTCGCCCTTTTTCGCCTTCATGGCAATGAATTTACCACCCGTGCGCACGTAAGGCATGCAGAGCTCTGAGAGAATGGGCAGCGCCGCTACGGCGCGCGCCGTGCAAACGTCAAAAGCCTCGCGGTACTTGCCGTGTGCGCCCTCCTCGGCGCGCATAGCTCTCGCCTCCAGATTGCGCAACCCCAGCAGCTCGGCGGTTTCCTGCACGTAGCGGATGCGTTTTTCGGTGCTGTCCACGGCAAGGATCTGCAGATCGGGACGGCAAATGGCGATGGGCAGGCAAGGGAAGCCTGCGCCGCAGCCGATATCGGCAACGCGCGCTCCCTTCGGCAAAAAGGAGAGGATGGTGAGCGAATCGACAAAATGACGCAGAATCACTGCGCGCTCCTCCTTGATGGCGGTCAGATTCATGCTTTCGTTCACGCTCAGCATGTGTGTCATCAGGGTATAGAACTTCCTTGACTTGCTCTCATCCGCATACTCGGATAGAGCGTTATCGCTCATCATGGTATGAAAAACAGGTTGAAATTCGATAAATTCCATCGGTTGAAAATCTCCTTTGAAAGAGGGGATGACGTGCACTCCTTAACTCGCGTGCCAAAGCGCGGCAAAGCACGGCTTTCGCGCCAAAGCGCCGCATAGCACGGCTTTCGTGCCAAGGCGCGGCTCGCGCGCGGCCGGTGATTTTTGCGCAGCACTCTGTGTCAATGCAGATTTAAATAGATCAGCAGGACAGAAATGTCGGCGGGGCTGACACCGCTGATGCGGGAAGCCTGTCCCACGGTGGCGGGACGCATGGCGGAAAGCTTCTGTGCCGCCTCCAGGCGAAGCCCCTTGATCTCGCGGTAATCAAGGTCGCTCGGGAGCATCCTTGACTCCAGCTTCTCATGCCGTGAAACCTCACCCATCTGGCGCTGAATATACCCTTCGTATTTGATTGAAACCTCCACCGAGAGCTTTTCTCTTTCAAGAAGCGCAGGGCGATTCGGGTCAAGAGGGGCAAGCCCCGCATAATCAATGCCGGGACGACGGAGCAGATCGGCAAGCGAGATGCCTGTCTTAATGGGGGTAAGCCCCTGCGCGGCAAGAAAGGGATTGGCGGCGGTGGGCGAGAGATGCGTGGAGCCAAGGCGCTCGATCTCTGCGGCGATACGGCGCTGCTTCTCCTCAAAGGCGGCAAAGTGCGCATCGTCCACCAGCCCCACGCGCCGTCCGAGGGGCACAAGCCGCGCATCGGCGTTGTCCTGACGGAGCAAAAGACGGTATTCCGAGCGCGAGGTCATCATACGGTAGGGCTCGTTGGTGCCCTTGATGATCAGATCGTCGATCAGCGTGCCGATGTAGGAGCTGGCACGGGGAAGGATCAGCGGCGGCTCGCCCTTTAATTTCAGTGCGGCGTTGATGCCTGCCACAAGTCCCTGTGCCGCCGCCTCCTCGTAGCCCGATGTGCCGTTGAACTGCCCTGCGCCGTAAAGTCCCTTCACGTCGCGGAATTCCAGCGTTGCGGTCAGCTGTCTTGGGTCACAGCAGTCGTATTCGATGGCGTAGGCGTAGCGCATCATCTCGGCGTGCTCAAAGCCGGGGAGGGTCTTGAGCATCTGCTCCTGCACGTCGGTAGGCATGGAGGTCGAGAAGCCCTGCAAATACAGCTCGTCGGTGCCCGTTCCGACAGGCTCCAAAAAGAGCTGGTGGCGTTCCTTATCGGCAAAGCGGACCACCTTGTCCTCGATGGAGGGGCAATAGCGGGGGCCCGTGCCGTGAATGTGACCGCCGTACATGGCAGAGCGCGACAGATTATCCCTGATCACGGTGTGCGTTTTGGCGTTGGTATAAACGATATGGCAGGGCTCCTGCTCCACGCCGACAAGATAGTCCTCGGGGGTGTCGGCAGAGAAGGGGAGCGCGGGCAGCTCACCCGGCTGGCATTCCAGCTTGGAAAAATCGACCGAGCGACGGTTGATGCGCGCGGGCGTACCCGTTTTGAAGCGGCGAAGCGAGATGCCGATCGCGGCAAGCGAAGCCGAAAGCCCGAGCGAGGGCAAAAAGCCGTCCGGGCCAGCCGCGTAATTGGCATCACCCACGAAGATGCGGCTCTCAAGATAGGTGCCCGCCGCCACGATGACGGCATCGCACCTCCAGTGCTCTCCGAGGCGTGTTTTCAGCCCCGTGATCTCGTTATTTTCGTTTTTGAGGAGCTCTGTGACCTCGGACTGGATCAGACGGAGATGGGGGGTGCGCTCCAGCACCGATTTCATGTAAAGGTGGTAGCGACGGCGGTCTGCCTGCACGCGCTTGGAGTGAACAGCCGCGCCCTTGCCGAGGTTAAGCGTACGGGATTGCAGGGTCACGGCGTCGGCGGCGCGCCCCATTTCGCCCCCGAGGGCATCGATCTCATACACGAGATGCCCCTTGGCGGTGCCGCCGACCGAGGGGTTACAGGGCATGTTCGCCACCGATTCAAGCGATATGGTAAAAAGAACGGTATCAAGACCCATGCGGGCGGCGGCAAGCGCCGCCTCAATGCCTGCGTGTCCTGCGCCGATCACGGCAATCTGTGCACAACGGTTCATGAAAGCTCCTTTTGAAGAGAGAAATGCGGAAAGATGGCGATGCCGACGGGAAAAACGGCGAAAAGGGCTTCTGGGCCCCTATACGGTGTAAAAATGCACCATATTTGCGAAGTGTCATTTATGGGTCCGCACCGCCTGTGTGCCCGAGGGGTTGTAAAAGCGGATGATCTGCAGGGCTCTTGCCGTTGCCTCGAAGTAGAACACGGCACGGCGCTTTTCGCGATTTCTGCGATCCTCAACCTCAAACAGCATAAAATAGATATCGGGGGCGCGAAGCGTGGATATGGCGGAAAATTCGCGCTCGGGGTGCCATACTGCCGCCTTTGCGGTTTCCTCCCCGTTGTCAAGGGGCGCGATCCGCACGGCATCCTTGAGTGTCACCTCCAGCACCCTTTTGCGAGAGCGTCCGCCGAAGATCTTGGTAAAGGTCAGGATGCCCGACGTGATGGAATATTCATATTCGACCGACACGTAACGCCAGGTCACGAAGATCAAAAGACAGATCGCGATGGGGGCAAGAGCAAGAAGGGGCAGGATGATCTTGAGCACAAACCCCGAGATCAGCAGGGACAGCCCTGCGGCAATGTAGAGAAAGATCAAGCCGATGCGCGCAACCAGCCATTTGCCCTCGATGCGCTGCTTGACGGCATATTCATATGTGGAAAACTCATTCATGTGATCACCTCACCTGTCAGTATACCACAAGCGGGCGCCGATTTCAATAGCTCTTTCCCCGCAGCGCGGGGAATTTCGTCGCGCTCCGACCGAGAGCGCTTTGCTGCGACCGCGAAGCAGATCCCGCGGAGTGCCAGAAGGGGAATCACTTCTTCGCAGCGAAAGGGCTGTGCGGCGCGGCGGATTTTTGTGAAAAGCTCTTGTCAACAGACAAGTTTTTCGCTATAATAATGACATAGTCTGACCCCGATTTGAAAGGAGAACATGAAAATGAAGGCAGTTATCACCGTTACGGGTCGCGATACCGTAGGTATCATTGCAAGCGTCAGTGCACTTTGCGCCGAGCACGGCGCCAATATCACCGAGATCACGCAAAGCGTGCTTTCCGAATATTTTGCCATGATCATGCTGGCGGAGATCGACAAGCTGGACCTCCCCTTTGCCGAGTTTGCCGAGAAGCTGGCAGCAATGGGACGCGAAAGAGGCTTGGATGCCCGTGCCATGCACGAGGACATCTTTAATACTATGCACCACATCTGAGGAGAACCGCAATGCTGAACGTAGCCGATATTTTGGAAACGATCGGGATGATCCGAGAGGAGAATCTCGACATCAGAACCATTACAATGGGCATCTCGCTCTTTGACTGTGTGAGCGACGATGCCGACCGCCTTTGTGAGAAGGTGTACGATAAGATCACCAAAAAAGCAGAGCATCTTGTGAGGACGGGTGTGGACATCGAGCGCCAGTACGGCGTGCCGATCGTCAACAAGCGCGTTTCGGTCACCCCTGTATCCCTTATCGGCGGAAATCTTTCGCCGGAGGGGTACCTGAAGCTGGCATATACCCTGCAACGTGCTGCGAAAACGCTGGGGATCAACTTCATCGGCGGCTTCTCCGCGCTGGTGCACAAGGGGATGACGAACGGGGACAGAAATCTGATCTCGGTGATCCCGGAGGCGCTTGCCGAAACCGAGTGCCTTTGCTCCTCGGTCAACGTGGCGACCACCAAGGCGGGCATCAATATGGACGCCATCCGTCTGATGGGCAGCACCATCAAGCGCGCGGCGTATCTGACAAGGGACAACAACTCGATCGGCTGTGCCAAGCTGGTGGTTTTCGCGAACGTTCCCGAGGATAATCCCTTCATGGCAGGAGCCTTCCATGGCGTGGGAGAGCCCGATTCGGTGATCAACGTGGGTGTTTCCGGTCCCGGTGTGGTGGCTGCAGCCATTCGCCGCGCAGGCAATTGTGATCTGTCGGCGCTTGCCGACGTGATCAAGACCACCGCGTTTAAGATCACGCGAGTGGGCCAGCTGGTGGCAAGCGAGGCGGCGCGCCGCCTTGACACGCCCTTTGGTATTATCGATCTTTCACTTGCGCCCACTCCCGCCATCGGCGATTCGGTGGCGCGTATTCTGGAGGAGATGGGACTGGAATCCTGCGGCGCACACGGCACCACCGCCGCGCTTGCCATGCTCAATGACGCTGTGAAAAAGGGCGGCGTCATGGCATCCTCGCACGTGGGCGGTCTTTCGGGCGCCTTTATTCCCGTTTCGGAGGACGAGGGCATGATCGCTGCCGTCGAGCGCGGTGCACTTTCTCTGGAGAAGCTGGAGGCAATGACGGCGGTCTGCTCGGTGGGTCTTGATATGATCGCCATCCCCGGCGACGTGTCCGAGGAGGTCATTTGCGGCATCATTGCTGACGAGATCTCGATCGGTGTGGCGAACACCAAGACCACGGCGGTGCGTCTGATCCCCGCTTGGGGCAAATCCTGCGGCGATTCGGTCAGCTTTGGCGGTCTGCTCGGCTCTGCGCCCGTGATGAGCGTGCGTCCCTACTCTCCCGCTAAATTTATCCTGCGCGGCGGTCGCGTGCCTGCGCCCATTCACAGCCTGAAGAATTGAGAAATGCAAGGCCAACGAAGCCGCCCCCGATCCGCTTTGCGGATCGGGGGCGGCTTTTTTGTGAACGCGGCGCCCGAATGCACCGTGGCAAAGGTCTTTCACGTGCAAATGGTACGCGAAAAATGTTTTGTCAGTGCGGGTCGTCGAGGGGATGACGGATGTAAGGGTGTGCCGCGAGGGCGCCCACAAACGGGTCGTCGAGGATGCCGACAAACGGGTCGTCGAAGGCGCCGAAAAACGGGTCGTCGAGGGCGCCGACCCCTACCGGTTTGATCATGCCCGAACCTGCCGCGAGGACGTCCACAAACGGGTCGTCGAAGGCGCCGACCCCTACCCCCTCGTTGTCATCCTGAGCGAAGGGCGAAGCCCGCAGTCGAACCCGCAGGGCGATGCGAAGCATCGGGATCTGCGAGGGGGAGAATGATATATTCGCCCGAGATCCCACCTTCGCTTCGCTCGGTGCTGCTTCGCAGTTCGACTGCACTGCGCTTCGCTCAGGATGACACGGGCGCGCATGTGCGCCTCGCTGTTGCAACGAAGGACCGACGGTTGTTCCCTTGATGATCGCGGTCCTTGGTTTGATTGACCAATGTTGAAATTATATCATACATGGTAGGGGCTGGCGCCCACGACAGCCCGTAACAAACAGGCGGTAACCATGAACGGGTCGTCGAGGCGCCGACCCCTACCGCGGTTTGATCATACCCGAACGTGCTGCGAGGATGCCGGCAAACGGGTCGTCGAGGGCGCCGACCCCTACCGGGGCGCGGCTCGATTTTACAGGTCGCGCTCGATTGCCGCGGGTTGCCCATTGACTTTCTTGAAGAACTCCATATCAAATTTCGGTTCGCGCTCGTAGGTATAAAGTCCGTTCTGCTCCTGCTCCACGTCGTAAAGCTGGGTATAGCAGAAGCCGAAGAAATAGGGGTTTTCCATCAGCGCCTCGGTCAGACCCTTGTAGCGCTCCTTGAATTCCTCCTCGGTCTTGGGGGCGTTGCCGTAGCCCCAGCCGTCAAGCTTTGACCAGCGGATGCCGCCGTATTCCGATACGAAAAGGGGCTGTTTTCCATCCCATTCCACGGCTTGCGGATGCACGGCGTTCTTGTGCACCACGTTGGGATCCCAGAGCACGCCCTCGCCGAGGGTGGAGAATTTTTCGCGCAGCAGTGCGGGATCCTGATGGTAGTTGTGCACGTCGTAAATATCGGTCACCACGTGGCAGTTGCCGCTGGTGTCGATGACGGGTCTTGTGGGGTCGAGTGCCTTGGTCATATCGTAGGCGGCACGCAGCACCTCGTCGCACTGGCGGTGACCCTTGAGGTTCCATGTTTCGTTGAAGGGGCACCAGCCGACGATTGCGGGGTGGTTGAAGTCACGCGCGATCTCCTCTGCCCATTCGGGATAGAAGGAGAAGAAGGCGCGGATATCGGTGTGGTCAAGTCCCCAGTTGGGGTATTCGCCCCAAACGAGGTAGCCAAGGCGGTCGGCGTGATAGAGAAACAGGGGCTCAAAGACCTTTTCGTGCAGTCGTGCGCCGTTAAAGCCTGCGGCGAGCGAGAGCTCGATGTCCTTGATCAGTGCCGCTTCGTCGGGGGCGGTGTAGATGCCATCCGGGTAAAAGCCCTGGTCAAGCACGAGGCGCTGATAGACCGATCTGCCGTTGAGCAGCACGCGGCGACCGTCAATGCGGATCTCGCGCATGCCGAAATAGGTATAGACCTTGTCGCTTCCAAAGGTGAGCTCGACATCGTAAAGATTGCCGCAGCCCACGTCCCAGAGGTGGAGCTCCTTTAATTTCATGCTGAAGGTGACTCTGCCGCCCTTGGTAAAGCGCGCACCGTATGCCATGTAATTGCCGCGGAATGCCACTGCCGCCGAGAGCGCACCCTCACCCTCGACCTCTGCCTCTACCGTCACACAGCCGTTGTGGATGTCGGGGAGAAAGCGGAAGCTTTTGATGTAGGCTTGGGGAACAAACTCCATCCACACGGTCTGCCAGATACCCGTGGTACGGGTGTAATAGCAACCGTAGGAGGCTGTTTTGGCGCTCTGCTTGCCCGAGGGGATCATCGGATCGCGCGTATTGTCGCGCGCATGGACCACCAGTGTGTTTTTGCCCTCGCTGACAAGTGCGGTGATATCCAGCGCAAAGGGAGTATAGCCCCCCTTGTGCGCGCCTGCCCTCTTGCCGTTGACGTAAACGGTCGCCTCATAGTCGACCGCGCCGAAATGCAGCATCACGCGCCCCGTCATTGCTGTAGCGGGGATCTCAATCTCGCGTGCGTACCAGCAGGCGTTGATGAAATCGGTATGTGCCACGCCCGAGAGCTTGGATTCGGGGCAGAAGGGCACCTCGATGCTGCCGTCAAAGGCGGCTTTTTCAAAGTAGCGTTTGTCCACGCCGTTGTCCTCGACGTCAAGTGCAAAGGACCAGGTGCCATTGAGATTGACCCAGTGCTCGCGGCGGAACTGGGGGTTTGGAAATTCAGGTCTGAACATTGTAAAACACGATCCTTATGCTTATTTTTTTTCGACTACAACAAAAAACGGAGAGGTGGGGGAGTTGAGGATGCGGATGAGGGTGCAGCAGATGAGGTGGCGGTCAAGGGTGGCGAAATAGTCAAGCACCATCTTTCCCTCCGCCTCGCCCTCGGCGTGCCCCGGATAGACCGCCACCAGCAGCACGCCGCCGTGGTCAAGCAGGTCAATTGCTGCCTCGATGGCGGGCATGGTGGTCACGCGCATGGTGGTCACGCTTTTGTCACTGCCCGGCAGGTAGCCGAGGTTGAACATCCCCGCCCTGATGGGCTCCTTGACGTAATCCTTCACGCGGTGGTGTGAGTCAAGGATCAGGGTGTAGTTTTTAGGGCAGCCCGATGCCTCCAGCCGTGCGGCCGTCGAGGTCAGTGCCGCCTCCTGCACGTCAAAGGCATACACTTTTCCTCTCTCACCTACGGTACGGGATAAAAATTCAGTGTCGTGCCCGTTGCCCATGGTGAAATCCACGGCGGTGTCCCCCTCGCCGAGGTGATTGAGGATAAATTGCTTTTGCAGCTCCAGAAGATCGATCATATTACCGTATTTTGATGCCATATCAGTCAAGATGAGGTGCGATCGCCGCATAGAGTGCCTCGGCGTAGAAGTGGAAGCCGAGATCGTTGGGGTGGAGATAGCTGTCCGAGAAGATGTCGGTGACGTGAGGGATCAGACCGAGCCCGTCGATCACGGTGACGTTCTCAAGGGGACTTGCCGCCTCCTTCACAAGACGGCGGGCGGTTTCAAAGTCGCCGACCTTGGTGGTGCGGTCGGTATCGTCACGCCAGATGGGCGTGATGGCGAAGATCCGTGCGTTTGGATAGGTGCTCGCGACGCGGCGGTAATATTCGCCCGCAAGAGCAGCGAATTCCTCGGCGCTTCCGTGTGCGCCCCAGTCGTTCGTGCCGAACGCCACGGTGATGATGTCGGGCGCAAAGGGCAGGCGGGGGTCAAGGGCGTCGGGGCGAAAGACCTCTGCACCGATGGCAAGGTTGTGCACCTCTGCGTTCAGCCGTGCGCCGAGCAGATTGGCATAGGTCGAGGAGGGGAAATAGGCATCGTAGCCCTGCGTGATCGAGTCTCCGAGGCAAAGCAGCCTTTTTTCACGCCGATAGGGGACAAGAGAAGCGCCGTCGCCGAGGCAAAGCTCCTTGATGCCGCAGGCAAAGAGCTGAGGCAGATAGAGGGTGACGCGGTGACTGCCCCGCGGCAGGTCAAAGCGGAGCGTTTTTTCGCACCGTGTGGTGTCCTTCTCCCCCACATGTGCCATCATCACGCCGTCCACGAACAGATCGAGGTAGAAAAAGGATCGGCTGGAGCCCTGCTTTGCCAAAAGGGAGAACGAGAGCTCGTCCGAATCGGTCACGACGTCAAGACAGACAGAGGATGTTGCCCTTGTCTTGATGACAAAGTCGGGCCTGTGCACGCTGTAATAGCGTTCTTGCCTTTCGGTAAAGCGGCAGGGGAAGAGATATCCCTCCTCCTCGACAAAGCGAGCTGCACCCGTGATGAGTGTTTTCAGTGTGTCGTTTGAGATCTTCATGTGCTTCTCCTTATTTTTTGTTCGGCTCTCCGTGCAGATCCGAGCGCAAAAATTTGATGGCGCGCTCTACGCTGTCCTTGGAGTTCTTCCAGGGCTCCTGATCGTAACGGTAGTCAAATTTTTTACAGAACCAGCTGATATCCTCCGTAAGGGTGTCGAGATAATGCTTTTGCACCTTCGATATGATATCAAAGAACTGTGCCATTTTCTTTTTGCCGAGGCGGATGTCGGCTTTTTCGAGGAGCAGGCGGTAGTGGGGCAGGCAAAAGTAGGGCTGAGCCGTCATTTTTTTGACAAATTCCTCGTCGGTGTCAAAGAGCAGCGTTACGGTTTCCGCCATGTGCTGAAAATGAAATTCAATGCGGCGGCAGACATAGCAGGAGCGCTCAAGCGCGGCGATGCGCTTGACGGGCTTTGCCTCTGGGTGACCCGTGAGCGACCCGAGCAGGCTGCCCGAGAGATCCTCGGCAAGCTCCTTGAGGTGACTTTCCAGCGTCAGTGCCATGCCAAGGCGGTTTTTGCGTACGAACATCATATCGTAATGCGTGCGGCAAAAGCCCTCCTTGTTGGTCTGAATGCGGATGTCGGGCTCCATCATCGAGGCGCCCAGGATGAGATCAAGCTCGTTTTCCTCCAGCTTGCGGTAAAGGGCACACATGGGGCAGCCGCAGGTACGGTCGGCTGCCGAGGCGTCAAACGCCTCGTTGACGGGTATGGTATAGATCTGCTCCATTCTCGTCTTCCTTTCAAAAATTTACTGATTTCATTATACCGAGTCTTTGTCCCGATTGCAAGCGAAAAAGAGGTATTTTTTAAAAAAAGGAAGGTGTGCCGACTTTTGACTGTATAAGCGGCGCAAAAGAGAGCAAACTAAAAATGAATCGAAAAAAAGGGGGGAACAAAGAATGAAAAAGGTGACGATGGCGGCGGCAAGCATGATCACGGGTATGGTGGTCGGCGGCGCAGTCGGTATGGTGGTCGGTGGCAAGAGCGATACGCGACGTGCCATGAAGAAGACCGCAAAGGCGGCGCGTGCCGTGGGGGATGTGGTCGGAAACCGCATTCACATGAAGTGAGTGAAGGGTCGGAAAAACGCCGTTTCTTGACCCGTTAGTGACCGTTTTTAAACGGTCGGAAGATCCAATCAAAAGCGGCAGGGGCACTGTTTTCAGTACCCCTGCCGTTTAAAATAGCTATTTTGAGAAAATACATCGTACATGATAGGAGGCGTCGCTCGCGACAGCCCGTTACAAGCAAGCAGCGCGCATGAACGGGTCGCCGAAGGTGCCGTCCTCCGCCTTATCCCTTTCTTTCCCGTTCGATCACGGCAAGCGCCTCGTCGGCAAATGCCTTGGTCAGCTGGGGGGCATCTCCCATCGGATAGGGAATGCCGAGGTTTTCGTATTTTGCTTTTCCGAGCGTGTGGTAGGGCAATGCTTCCACCGTTTCGATGTGATCAAGGCCCCTGAGAAAGCGACCCAGCCTTGCCCATTCCTCCTCGGTGTCGGTGTAGCCCGGCACGATCACGTGGCGGATGCGGGTGGGGATCTTTTTTTCATTCAGATAGATGGCAAAATCCAACACGTTCCTGTTGGAATGACCCGTCAGCTCCCTGTGCGCCTGCTCGTCCATGTGCTTGATATCGAGCATGACCAGATCAGTCACGGCAAGCAGACGGTCGATCCGCTCCAGCGATGCGGGAGCATCCCTGTGGAACAGGACTCCCGAGGTATCAAGGCAGGTGTGGATGCCGCTTTGCTTGGCAAGTGAAAACAATTCGGTCAGAAACTCGATTTGACAAAGGGGCTCGCCGCCTGTGGCGGTGATGCCCCCTGTTCTGTAAAACGTGCGGTTGCGCAGCATTTTTTCAAGCAATGCCTGTGCGGTGTATTCGGTGCCTGCCTCCATGACCCATGTGTCGGGATTGTGGCAGTAGCGGCACCGCATGGGGCAGCCCGAAAAGAATACAACGAAGCGTACACCGGGTCCGTCCACCGTACCGAAGGTCTCGATCGAATGGATCTTTCCCGTCATCACGTCAGATCGCGGAGTGGAAGGTTCTGGAGATGACCTCGTCCTGCTGCTCCTTGGTCAGCTTGATGAAGTTGACGGCGTAGCCCGAAACGCGGATGGTGAGCTGAGGATAGAGCTCGGGGTGCTTCTGCGCATCGAGCAGCAGCTCGCGGTCAAACACGTTGACGTTGACGTGGAAGCCGCCCTTGGCAACGTAGCCGTCGAGCAGAGCCACCAGGTTCTTCTCCTGCTCCTCGGGTGTCTTGCCGAGCGCGGAGGGAACGATGGTAAAGGTGTTTGAGATGCCGTCCTGAGAATCCTCAAGCGGGATCTTGGCAACCGATGCAAGCGATGCGACCGCGCCGTTGGCATCTCTGCCGTGCATGGGGTTGGCACCCGGGGCGAATGCCTCACCGCGCTTTCTGCCGTCAGGCGTGGAGCCGGTGTTCTTGCCGTAGGTGACGTTGGAGGTGATGGTCAGGATCGAGGTGGTCACGATACCGTTGCGGTAGGTGTCGTTCTGACGCAGGTAGGTGATAAAGGTGTGCAGGATCTCTCTGGCAATGTCGTCAACACGGTCGTCGTCGTTGCCGTACTTGGGGAAGTCGCCCTCGACCTCAAAGTCGGTGGCAAGACCCTGCTCGTTGCGCAGCACCTTGACCTTGGCGTACTTGATGGCGGACAGCGAGTCGGCAACCACGGAGAAGCCTGCGATACCGGTTGCGAACCAGCGGCGGACCTCCTTGTCGTGCAGGGACATCTGCAGACGCTCGTAGCAGTATTTGTCATGCATATAGTGAATGACGTTGAGGGTGTCCACGTAGACCTTGGCAAGCCACTGCATCATGGTCTTGTACTTTGCCATGACCTCGTCGTAGTCAAGGTAATCGCCCTTGATGGGAGCATACTCGGGAGCGACCTGCGTGCCACTCATCTCGTCGATACCGCCGTTGATGGCGTAAAGCAGGCACTTTGCAAGGTTGGCGCGTGCGCCGAAGAACTGCATCTCCTTGCCGATGCGCATCGAGGATACGCAGCAGGCGATGCCGTAGTCGTCACCGTGCAGGGGGCGCATCAGATCGTCGTTCTCATACTGAACGGCGTGGTGCACGATCGAGATCTTGGCGCAGAAGCGCTTGAAGCTCTCGGGAAGCATGGTGGACCAGAGAATGGTGAGGTTGGGCTCGGGAGCCGCACCGATGTTGTTGAGGGTGTTGAGGAAGCGGTAGGACATCTTGGTGACCATGTGTCTGCCGTCGGTTCCCACGCCGCCGATCGACTCGGTGACCCAGGTGGGGTCGCCTGCAAACAGGGCGTTGTACTCGGGAGTTCTTGCAAAGCAGACCATACGCAGCTTCATGACGAAGTGGTCGACCATCTCCTGTGCCTCTTTCTCGGTAATGATGCCGGCGGCGAGGTCGCGGGAAGCGTAAATATCAAGGAAGGTAGAGGTCCTGCCAAGGCTCATGGCAGCGCCGTTCTGCTCCTTGACTGCTGCAAGGTAAGCGAAGTAAAGTGCCTGGATGGCCTCCTTCAGAGTGGTGGCGGGCTTGGAGATGTCGCAGCCGTAGCTCTCGGCAAGCTTTTTGAGCATCTCGAGCGCGCGGATCTGCTCGGAGAGCTCCTCGCGGTCACGGATGACGTCAGCCGTCATGGTCACGGGGGTGCTTTCCTTCTGCTTCTGCTTGTCCGCGATCAGCATATCCACGCCGTAAAGTGCGGCACGGCGGTAGTCACCGATGATACGGCCGCGACCGTAAGCGTCGGGCAGACCCGTGATGATGTGGTTGGTGCGGCATCTTCTCATCTCGGGGGTGTAGACGTCAAACACACCGGCGTTGTGGGTCTTTCTGTGCTCGCTGAAGAATTCGACCAGCTCGGGGTCAACGGCGTAGCCATTGTCCTTGCATGCCTTCATTGCCATACGGATGCCGCCGTAGGGCTGGAGAGAGCGCTTCAGGGGCTTATCGGTCTGCAGACCGACGATCTGCTCCTTTTCCTTTTCGATATAACCGGGCGCGTGGGACGTGATGGTGGAAACCACCTTGGTGTCCATGTCAAGCACGCCGCCTGCGGCGATCTCGGCCTTTTTCAGCTCGCTGACCTTTGCCCACAGATCCAGCGTGTTCTGGGTGGGACCCTCAAGGAAGGAATCGTCACCGTCATAGGGCTTGTAGTTGCGCTGAATGAAGTCTCTGACGTTGATCTCATTTTGCCAAAGACCGCCTTCAAAGCCTTTCCATTCTTCTCTCATGTTCTATACCTCCGAATTCAAGTAAAATATTGTAAACCGTGAAAAGAAAATACCGACCCTGTCGAGCATAGCCCCGACGGTCGGCTTTTGATATGCTGTACGGATAAGCGCTCTTTTTGCAAAGATCCCGTCGGGTGCCTATCCATGAGTTAGTATAGCAAACCGACGGGGGTTTGTCAAGGGAATTTGTCGCAATTTCAATGAAGAAAATATGTACAAATTTGGTCATTCGTTTGTTTATCGTTATATATTTAACAATAAAACGGCAAGGCAAACCGGTTTGCGGAAGATTGATGCTTTTTTAACAAGCGGCGTCGGTTGCCGTGTTGTGTGCCGTTGGTCGTCGAGGGCGCCCACAAACGGGTCGTCGAGGGCGCTGCCAAACGGGTCGTCGAGGGCGCCGACCCCTACCGCGGTTTGATCACACCCAAACGTGCCGCGAGGATGCCGGCAAACGGGTCGTCGAGCGCCGACCTTCCCCCTCGTTGTCATCCTGAGCGAAGGGCGAAGCCCGCAGTCGAACCCGCAGGGCGATGCGGAGCATCGGGATCTGCGAGGGGATCGCGGATACAGGGGCGTGCCGCGAGGTGTATGGTTTGGCGGATATTTTTATTTGCGTCAATCCGTTTTTTCATCAAAACAAAAAATCGGCAGAGGAAGCATACCTCTGCCGAAACTTGTTTGCAGGGGCGCGCATGTGAGCCCCGCTGTTGCAACGAAGGACCGACAGTTGTTCCCTTGATGATTGTGGTCCTTGATTTCATTGACCAATGTTGAAATTATATCATACATGGTAGGGGCTGGCGCCCACGACAGCCCGTAACAAACAGACGGTAACCACAAACGGGTCGTCGAAGGCGCCGGCAAACGGGTCGTCGAGGGCGCCGACCCCTACCGGGGGTGATCATGCCCGAACGTGCTGCGAGGTGTGGGAAATCGGGTGCGCGTGCGCCCTGTTTTCACCGCGAACGATCAACGGTTGCCCCTGTGGTCATTGGGGACCTCGGTCCGATCAACCAATGTTGAAATTACATCATACATGGTAGGGGCTGGCGCCCACGACAGCCCGTAACAAACAGACGGTAACCACAAACGGGTCGTCGAGGGCGCCGACCCCTACCGGGTTGGGCAGATATGGGGGCATACCGCGAGGACACCGACAAATGGGTCGTCGAGCGCCGACCCCTACCGAGGGTCGGTGATGTTCGAAAGCAAGCGGCGGTAACCTGTATTTCGATTTTTGCTGAATTTTCTTTGCCTTTTTCGCCAAATAAAGGAGAAACCCCGTGGTGCTTGCAGGGCAAGCATTCGCGTTACGCGCGTTGTGCGTAACGGTGAAAACGGGGTTTCAAGCGGCGGTAACCTGTATTTCGTTTTTGGTTGAATTTTATCCGCCGCGTTATTCGGACCTCAGCGCCACCACGGGATCCTTCTTCGACGCAATGCGGGAGGGAATGAGGCCTGCGATGAGCGTCAGACCCATGCTGATGGCAACCAGAATAAAGGCGGCGGCGACAGGCAGGGAGGCGTTGATGCTCGTGAGGCCCGAGAGGGCGTGAATGATGAGATTGATGGGGATGCAGAAGAGCAGGGTGGCGAGAATGCCGATCGCACCTGCGGCGAAGCCGATGATGAGCGTTTCGGCGTTAAAGACGCGCGAGATATCCTTTTTCGAGGCGCCGATCGCGCGCAGGATACCGATCTCCTTGGTGCGCTCGAGCACCGAGATATAGGTGATGATACCGATCATGATGGAGGACACCACCAGTGAGATCGACACGAAGGCGATCAGCACGTAGGAGATGGCGTCAATGATCACGGTGACGGATGCCATCATGAGGCCGACCATATCCACGTAGGAGATCCGATCCTCCTCGGCGAGCCCCTCTTGGTTGTTATAGTCCTTGATGAGCTGCTGCAAGCGCTCCTTTGCCTCGAAATCGACGGGATAGATGTTGATGGTCGAAAGGGCATCGGCGCTGACGCTGGCACCCATCCTGATCAGCACCTCATCGTAGGTGGCGTCGGATTTCTGAATATGATCGGCATAAAGCGCGGCATATTCGGCAGAATGGTTGGCGACCATGTCGGCGCGCCATGCGTCGAAGCAGGCGGCGATCGCCTCCTGGCGGAAGTCTTCATCGTTGTCGATGCGCGTGGTGTAGTATTTGGTGGCAAGTGAGCCGTCTGCCTCCTGCAGAGTCACGTAGACGTAGTTGTAAAGGGGTGCCGCGAGCGAATCGGTCATGGAGGTGATGCCATTGACGGTCATCAGGTGCGTAAGCAGGTAGGAGCGCTGCTCGGCGGCGGTGGGCATGTCGGCCAGCGTGCCCGCGAGGAATGCCGCGAAGTGCGGTGCGGTGGGCAGCTTTGCCTCGCTCGTGAGGTTCTGCGTCTGCACCATGGCATAGACCATCTTGAAGGTCGACGCCGTCATGCTCTCGAAGGCGCGGGTCATCTTCTCCTCGGTGTTGTACATGTTGGAGATCAGTCCCTCATAGGAACGGTAGATCTCATAGGAGGGAGAGGCGGGGTCGTTGACCAGCGCGATATTGTCGAGCTCAAACATCGAGGCAAAGCCGGGCACCATTGCCTTGTAGCCGTCAAGGTCGGTTCCGGGAACGATGTCTGCGGCAAGCAGAATGGCGGCGACTGCCTCGTTGGCAGAGGTGCCGGGGGCAAGCGAGCCGTTTTTGCTGTTGAAGCCGTAAAGGTCAATGAGGAACTGCTTTTGCTTTTGGGGGGTGTTGATCACCTCTTTGATCTTTGCCATATAGCCGCCGTTGCCGTCGGCGCCGAACATGTCGAGATCGGTCACGGCGGTGCGGATGGCGAGATAGGAGGTCACCTTTTCGGCGGGATTGAGCAGAGAGAACTGTGCCTCCAGCTTTGCGATCTTTTCGGCGTCGGTGAGGGTTGCGGCGTCCTCAATGGAGAAGGGCAGACCCGTAAAGACGTCGTGCGAGGGGGTCTTCAGCTGCTGCTTCACGATCTCGCTCCCGTTGATATGCGCGAGCACGGTATCGGTGAGCGCGGCGGTATAGGCGATCGAGCCGCTGATCGAGGTGGAGGTGGCATCGGGGTCGGGACAGATGATGCCCACGATCTTTAGATCCATGCCGTTCTCGCGCAGTGCGCCCGCATCAAAGCCCTCCTTGTCGCGCTTATCGCCCCAAACGGGGTAGGAGATGCCCTCATGCTCGTAAACGGCATCGGTGGGGGCGTAAAAGTCGGAGTTGTAGGCAAGGAAGAGGTCAAGACCGAAAAAGTCGTCAAAGGAGAAGGCAAAGCCGTCGGTGTTTGCCTCGTACTTTTCCCCGATCATCATGGATGCCATCATGGCGGTCATCTCGTCGGGATCGAGCATGCCGAGCATATAAAGCGTGATATTGGAAACCGTGTTGTGGCGGTCCACCACCAGCACGAGCTCGCTCTCGCTTTCGGGCCAGCGACCGCTGACCAGATCGTACTGCTCATAGACGGTGGAATTGATCAGCTCGCCGTCCCTGCCGGGCATGATCTCCGAGAAGATGCTGATGTTGTCGGTAATGCCCGAAAGACCGCTGTAGCTGTCCGAGAAGCCCGAGAGCACATCCGAGGGGCTGACCTGCATCAGCCCCTTGTCGGCATAGGGCGAGTTGGCATTGAAGATCTGCAGATCCATGTTATAGGAATATTGGATGGCGGTCAGATCGTTCTTGATCTCGTCATAGCGGCTCATCAGATATTCATTGAACCTGGCGAGGTTGTTTTTGTCGATCGAGGTCATTGCCTGCACCATGTTGCTGATCGAGTCGTCCACGTAGACCTTGTCGGGGTCGCGGTTTTCCTTGTCGGTTTCACTGGTTCCCACCATGGCAGACAGCATGGCGGAATAATCCGAGGTCTGCGCGGTGATGGAGATGGGGTAGGAGGTCAGAGTTTCCTCCTGAATGCCCGCGATAAAGAGATCGACACCGTTGGAGAGGGCGAGGATCAGCGCAATGCCGATGATGCCGATGCTGCCTGCCACCGAAACCAGCAGGGTACGGGTCTTTTTTGTGAGCAGGTTGTTGAAGGAAAGGGCGAGCGCCGTGAAAAAGGACATCGAGCGCTTGCCCTTGCCGCTGCCGTCGTCGGCTGCCCTTTTCTTTTTGCGCCTCGGGGCTTTTTTTGGGGGGGCGCTTGCCTCTGCCTCTTTTGCCTCGGGCTGCTTGCCCTCCTCTCCCTTTGCCGTCGCAGGGGCGGTCTCGGCGCGGTAGGGGTTGGTGTCCTCGGTGATCTCGCCGTCAAGCAGACGGATGATGCGCGAGGAGTATTCGGCGGCAAGGTCGGGGTTGTGCGTGACCATGACGATCAGCTTTTTGGCGGAAACGCTCTTCAGGATCTCCATGATCTGCACGCTGGTCACGGTGTCAAGTGCGCCCGTCGGCTCGTCGGCAAGGATGATATCGGGGTCGTTGACTAAGGCACGGGCGATCGCCACGCGCTGCATCTGACCGCCCGACATCTGGTTGGGCTTTTTGTGGAGCTGGTCTCCGAGTCCCACCTGCTCCAGCGCCTCGATGGCGCGGCGACGGCGCTCCTCGCGCGACACGCCCGAGAGGGTCAGTGCCAGCTCGACGTTGGCAAGCACCGTCTGGTGCATGATGAGGTTGTAGCTCTGAAAGACGAAGCCGACGGAATGGTTGCGATAGGTGTCCCAATCCGCGTCGGTAAATTCCTTGGTCGAGCGTCCGCCGATGATAAGATCGCCGCCGTCATAACGGTCAAGACCGCCGATCACGTTGAGCAGCGTGGTCTTCCCACAGCCCGAGGGGCCGAGAATGGACACGAACTCATGCTCTCTGAAGTCGATGCTGACACCGCGCAGCGCCGTGACCGCCGTGTCGCCGGAGGTGTAGGTTTTCACGATATTGCGAAGAGAAAGCAATAGAAGATCCTCCTTGGTAAAGATATGTACGTGGGCATTATAACAATCAATTGTGAAAAAAACGTGAAGGAACTGCGTAGGACAGGAAAAAAGAGGAAATTTTGCGCCGCTTCAAGGGGGGGGAGATTTGTCGCAAAAAGGGGGTTTTTCGGTTCTCGCAGGGAGGGGGATCTATCGGTTCGGGCGGTTGGTCTATCCGAGCCTTTTTCGGATATACCACCACAGCCCCAGCACGGCGGCGAGCACGCCCGTGACCGAGCCTGCCTCGCGCGCCGCACGGTCGGCGACCTCTGGCAAAGAGGGAGAGGGAAGGGGCGCCGTGTTGCCCTCCTCCGATACGGGGGGCGCATTGAGATCCCCGATCCCGTCCTCGGCAGAGGGAGGGCTCTGCGGCTCCTCCTCGGGCAGTGTCTCCAACACTGCCGTCAGCTGCAGGTCGCCGAGGGGCAGGGGATCGCCTGCGGCAAAGAGCCTGCCCTCCCCATCCGTCCAGCCCGAGAAGCGGTATCCCTCGCGCACGGGCGCCTGCACTGCCTTCGCGCTCTCAAAGCTGAAATAGGTCTGTGTGGAAACACTTTCCCCCTCCACGGTATAGGAAACCGTGTAGATCAAGGGGGTCGCCAGGTCGGCGTAATCAAGGGATATGTAGGCGTTTTTGCCTCCGTAAGAGATCCTTCCCCAGCCCTCCTCGATCTGATCCACTCTTACCAGGGCGCCCTCATAGAGCGTGCCCGCTTTGGCGGCGGCGCTGCTTGGCTTGGCGCGCACGTTGAGGAAGCTGTTGGTGACCATGTAGAGCCCCGGGGTCTTGTCCTCCATTGACAAAAGGGTGGCGGAAAGCCGTTCGCCCTCGTAGCGCGGCTTGCCGTAGCCGACGATGTAGGTGTCCGAGAGCGCATAATCGCGCAGCGACACCCGGTTGGAGGAGTTTCCCTCCACGGTAAAGACACGCCCCTCCTTTACGAAGCGCACGATGCCGACATGGTCGGAGGCGCGCGCCGTGCCCGCCGAACGAAAGAAGATGAGATCTCCCGTTTTTGGGGTATATCCCGAGGAACGGTTGCTGTAAAGACCCAGCTCGCGCAGGCGGTCCACCCAAAGCGTGCAGCTGGCAAAGGAGCCCCCCGCGCTTTCCTTTGCGCCTGCCATGTCAAGACACCAGGAGGCAAAGGCGGCGCACCAGGCGTAGCTGTACGAGCCCCCGATGGTGCCGAGCGCGCGGTTGTATTCGGTGTAATTTTTGCTGCCCGAGGTGTTATTGCCCCCGAAATCGGCGGTGCTGTTGCCCTCGTGATAGGTGTACTGCGACAGCGCCGCCGCCACCGTATCAAAGGCGGGATCCCCCGTTTTGGTCAGCGCAAGCAGATTTTTATGATAGGTCGAGGATCTATATGTACCCGAAACCGTGTAGGTGGGAGTGAGTGCGGCGGCCCTCCGCGCGCTACCCGAGAAGAGGAGCAGGGCGAGCAGCCCCGCTGCGAACAGACGCTTCATAAAAAGCTCCTCCTTTTTTGGAAATTCCTTTTTATTTTAGCATGGTGTGGGGCGGAATGGCAAATGTAATATTTTCCTGTTTTGAAAAAAGGGAGGGGAACGTGGCGCAAAACGGCATACTTTTGAGAGCATACGGCATGATCCGTCAGGGCTATTTGCGCGCGTGTCGGAAGAATTCATTTGACTTTTTCGGTTATTTGTTATACAATACCTTTATCGACAGTACTACCGATCGGAGGTAACCATGAATAACAAGCAATATACCCTCGGCGTGGATTTCGGCTCGCTTTCCTGCCGTGCCGTGCTGGCAGACGCCGAAAACGGCAGAGAGCTGGCAAGCGAGGCAATGGATTACCCCCATGCCGTGATGGATACCGTGCTCGCCGCAAGCGGCGAGAGTCTGCCCCCCAATTTTGCTTTGCAGGACCCTGCCGACTATCTGCTGGTGCTTGAGCACGTGATCCCAACCGTCATTGCGCGAGCGGGCGTTTCGCCTGCCGAGGTGAAGGGCATTTGTGTTGACTTTACCTGCTGCACCATACTGCCCATCCGCGAGGACAGGACTCCTCTTTGCTTTGAGGCGGCATTTCGCAAAAACCCCCACGCCTACGTGAAGATGTGGAAGCACCATGCGGCACAGCCCTATGCCGACCGCATCACCGACGTGGCGCGGAGAAGGGGCGAGGCGTGGCTGGATGCCACGGGAGGCACCGAGTCAAGCGAATACATGTTCCCCAAGATCTATCAGATCCTTGAGGAGGCGCCCGAGATCTACCGTGAGGCATATACCTTCATCGAGGCGGGCGATTGGATCAATCTGATGCTGACAGGTAAGGGTAGCCGCGGCTATCAGTACGCTGCCTATAAGTGCCATTACCTCAAGGACGTGGGTTATCCGTGTGAGGCTTTTTTTGCCGAGGTGGACGAGCGTCTTCGCCACGTCGTGCGTGATAAGCTGCCCTATCCTATCGTTGGTGCAGGCATGCCTGTGGGCACCGTGACTGCTGCAGCGGCAGCGCGCTTCGGTCTTGCCGAGGGCACTGCGGTCGCCTCTGCCGTTCCGGACGGGCATGTGGCTGCAGTGGCGCTTGACGCATCCCGTCCGGGCGATATCGTGGCGGTTCTCGGAACGTCCGGGTGCTTTTTCGTGGTCGACGACAAGGAGTCCGCCGTGCCGGGTATCTGTGGCAGGATCCGCGACGGTGTGGTGCCCGGGCTGATGGGCTATGAGGCGGGACTTTGCTGCTTCGGCGACCATTTTGCCTTTGCGGCGGAGAAGCTCATCTCCCGAGCCTATCTGGAGGAGGCGGACAGGAGGGGGATTTCCCCTCTTTCGCTGCTCATCGAGCGCGCGGCGAGGAAGCGTCCCGGCGAGAGTGGCGTGCTGGCGCTGAACTGGTTCAACGGCAACCGCAGCATTCTTGTCGACTCCGAGCTTTCGGGGCTTTTTGTGGGTATCACGCTGACCACGGCGCCCGAGGACCTGATGCGCGCGCTCATCGAGGCGACCGCCTTCGGCACGCGCAATATCTTCGATAATTTCAGGGCGCACGGCGTGCCCGTCAAGCGCCTGGTGGCGTCGGGCGGCATCGCGCGCAAGGACCCCTTTACCATGCAGCTCTTTGCCGACGTGCTGGGGCTTGAGATCCGTATTGCAAGGACCGCACAGGCTCCCGCGCTCGGCTCGGCGATCCATGCGGCGGTGGCGGCAGGCATCTACCCCTCGTTTGCCGAGGCGGGCGCCGCCATGTCCGGGGTGGGGGACAAGGTCTTCCGTCCCGACCCCGAGGCGGGGAGGATCTACGACCTGCTTTACACCGAATACCAAAGACTTCATGACTATTTCGGCAAGGAAAATCCCGTGATGAAGAATCTGCGCCGCATCGCGGCACAGGGCAAAGAGGCATAAAATGGCAAGACCAAGAAAAAGCTATACGTGGTGGATCATGGGGCACGTGCTCTATTTTCTGCTCGGACTCGGTATCCTTTTGATGGTGCTGTTCCTGCTCTGGCGCATCTATTTTTCGGGCAGACTGCCCGAGGAGATGCGGGGGCTTTCCAAAAACGACGCGCTGGTGGCGGCGTACGCCGCCGAGGGCGATGCGCTTGAGCTTTGGACCCAGGAGCAGAGCACCATCACCAAAAGCAGCGAAAGCTACGGCTATTTTTCCGTGCCCCGCTTCGTCTATATTCCGTCCGCCGATCAGCTTCAGCTCGTGTTCCGCTATAACAACAGCACGCTTGAGGCGGCGAAACGGGATTTCTCGCTGGAGAGCGAGCCGCCGCGCGGCGAGGAGGTCTTTGACGTTTCTTTGCTGGTGATCTCGGATCTGACGCCCGACGATCAAAGCGACAATACCGACGGCAGCGAGAATCTCGGGCAGAGCCGCATCGCTCCCACCTCCCATACAGTGACGACCACTTCACTTTACACCTATTTTCTTTATACCTTCGATGCGGTCGAGGTGACAGAGGAAACGCTGGTGATCTATTTCGATATTTACTACGGGGGTGCAGTGGATTACGGCGCCGAGCCCTATGGTACGCTGCGCGTCTATCACAAGGAGTCGCCAAGGGAGGCTGTGAGGCTGAAGAGGGCAGAGCTGGAGGCGCTCGCGCAATAAAGGGACGCAGGACCCCGCATCGGTTTCCCGTCCCCTCGGAGGAGCTATATGTACGAATACCGACCAAGAAAAACCAATCACAGGGCTGCGACCGCGGTGGCGCTGCTGCTGGCGGCATCGGTGACCGCCTTTATCGGAGCAGCCCTGTTTTCCTTTTATCCGTCGATCCTGCAATGCGTGGGGCTTTGCTTGCTGATCCCCGTGATCCAGCTGACCTCGCGCTATCTCGTGCTGCAATACCTGTACCGTGTGCGCAGCTATGACGAGGGGGGCGCCGACCTTGAGATCTTTTCCTATCGCGGCGGCTCGCGTATGCAGCTGGTCTGCCGCGTGGCACTCTCGGATATCACCGCCATCCACCCTCTTGGCGAGCAGAACCGCAAGCCGCCGCACCGTGTGCACCGCTACGATTATTGCCCCGACCTCTCGCCCTTAAACGCCGTGGTGCTCTCGGTTGCAAACGGGGATGGCGAGCAGGAGATACAGCTTTCTCCCGACGAGCGAATGCTGACGCTTTTGCAGGGCGGTATGCGCAAGGGCGACGCATGAACAGACTCGAAACGACCGATCTTCCGTGTGTTTGCGCTCATTTTTAATATGAGGTTGACAACAGTCATTTTTTTGTTATGCTAAGGATAAGGATGGGGCCGTGATTTCCCCAAATAAGACAAATGAAGAGAGGTATTGCAATGAGAGCAACCGATTGGATCAAGAGCCCTGTGGATATGGGCAACGCATCCGTATGCTTCAAAAAGAGAGTCTGCCTCGATCGCCGCGTCAAGCGTGCCGAGATCTCGATCTCTGCCATCGGTCTTTTCCGTGCCGAGGTCAACGGCAAGCGCGTCGGTGATGACCTGCTTACGCCCGGTATGACGGGCTATCACAATCGCGTGCAGTACATGACCTATGACGTCAGTGAGCACATCGGTGACGCCGCGTGCGCCGAGATCGCCATCACCGCCGCACCCGGATGGGCGGTCGGTTGCTTTGGCTTTGACGGCGGCGACAAGACCTATCACGACCATTATGCCATCAATGCCAAGCTGACGCTCACCCTTGCCGACGGCAGTGAGCGCGTGATCTATACCGACGAGAGCTGGGTTGCCGAGACCTCTCCCGTGATCTATTCGGATATTTACCACGGCGAGGAGGTGGATTACACCGCTGTTCCCCGCGTGCTCGGCAATGCCGTGCTTGACGAGAGCGCGCACAAATTCCCCCTTGTCCCTCAGGTGGGTGCCGATATCAGGGAGCAGGAGCGCGTAGCCCCCGTAGCGCTGATCGTCACGCCCAAGGGCGAGCGCGTGATCGACTTCGGTCAGAACCTCACGGGCTATGCCGAGTTCACGCTCGCGGGCAAAAGGGGCGAGCGCATCCGTATCTCGCACGCCGAGGTGCTTGATCGGGACGGCAATTTCTACAACGACAACTATCGCGCCGCAAGGGACTGCCATCTCACCTTCGTGCTGGACGGCACGCAGCGCGTAATGAAGCCCGTCTTCTCCTTCCAGGGCTTCCGCTACATCCGCCTTGACGAGTATCCCGAGGGCGAGATCGATCTCGGTGCCGTGCGCGCCGTGGTGGTGCACAGCGAGATGAAGCGCACGGGCCGCATCGTGACGGGCAATCCGAAGATCAATCAGCTTTACCACAATACCATCTGGGGACAGAAGAGCAACTATCTTGACGTGCCCACCGACTGTCCGCAGCGCGACGAGCGCCTTGGCTGGATGGGCGATGCGCAGGTCTTCTGCCGTACGGCGGCATATAACTTTGACGTTCGGAAATTCTTTGAAAAATGGCTTGGCGATATGCGCCTTGAGCAGTGGCCCGACGGTGCACTGGCGGGAACGGTTCCCGAGAAGCTGATCAAGCACGGTCCCTCCCGCGTGTCTGCGGCATGGGCTGACGCCGCGACCATCATTCCCACCGAGCTTTACCGCATGTACGGTGACAAAAAGGTCCTTGAGGACAATTTTGAGATGATGCGCAAATGGGTCGAATATCAGCATCACGCGGGCGAGGAGGAGTTCCTTTGGCTCGGCGGCTATCACTACGGCGACTGGCTTGCCATGGATGCGGGTGCCGACTCCTTTGTGGGCGCCACCTCCACCAATCTCATCGGCAGTGCCTTCTTTGCCTATTCCACCGATCTGCTGATCCGCGCGGGCGAGGCGCTCGGCAAGGATATGACCGAATACCGCGCAATGTACCGCAACATCGTAAAGGCCTTCCGCGAGCGCTTCATGGAGAACGGTATGCCCCGTGTCAAGATCGATATGCCTGCCACCATGGAGCGTGAAAAGCTCCGCGGCGAGGAGGAGCAGCGCATCGGCATGACCCAGACCGCCATCGTGCTCATCCTTCATTTCGGGCTTTGCACCGAGGAGGAGCGCCCCGCGCTGGTCGACAAGCTGGTCGAGCTGATCGACGGGTTTGACGGACTGATGGCGACCGGCTTCGTGGGCACGCCCTATATCCTGCACGTTCTTGCAAGGGGCGGCAGGGCTGACGTTGCCTACAGGCTGCTTCTTGAGGAGCGCAACCCCTCCTGGCTCTACTCGGTCAACCACGGTGCTACCACCATGTGGGAGCATTGGAACGGCATCAAGGAAGACGGAAGCTTCTGGAGCAAAAGCATGAATTCCTATAATCATTATGCCTACGGCTCGGTCTGCGACTGGCTTTACGGCGTTGCGGCAGGCATTTCTGCCGATGAGGAGCAGCCCGGCTTCCGCCACATCCTGCTTGCCCCCGTGCCCTCGCGGGAGCTCGGCTTCATGAACGTCTCGCTTGACACCGTGCAGGGCAGAGTGGAGAGCAACTGGTATTACAAGGGCGATCAGATCTTCTTCGAGTTCACCGTGCCCGCAGGCGCAACGGCATCGCTGTGCTTGCCCGACGGCTACCGCGCAACACTCTCGGAGGGCACCTACCATTTTGTGACAAAGGCATAAATGCCGCCCCGTTTACAGGGTAAAGCAAGGAGCTGTCTCAAATGCGAAATTTGAGACAGCTCCTTTTGCTATGTTGAAGGGGCTCGGCAGATTTAGGCGAGAAGCGTTGATCGCGAGGCGTGAGGCGTACAAAGGTACGTCGAGCCTCGGGAGCGACGGTAGAAAAAGTCCGATCATAAAATATGAAATCCCCAGGATTTCTACCTTAAAACTGTCTCATTTACGGCTTTTGCTATATTTGAGATCGTTTTTTTCTTTGTTTTCGGACTTTTTCGGTCTCGTCAAATGTGACAGCCCCTTTTGAGTGCGGTCATTCGTCTGTCGGAACGGCAAGCCGCTTGATCCACATGTTGCTTTTGAGGAAGAGGATGCCAAGGGCACCCTTGAGGATGTCGAGCGACTGACAGATCGCGTAAAGCGGAATGATGGTAAGGGGGGAGAAGCGGCTGAGGAAAAAGGCGGTCGTCACCACCACGCCCCACATGTAGCAGTTGTCGTAAAGGAAGGTGATTCCCGTGCAGCCCCCCGAGCGCAGCGTGAAGTAGATGCAGTGGGTAAAGGAATTGAAGGGCATGATGGCGGCGGAGATGAGGATCAGCCCCGTGGCAATGCCGCGCACCGCATCGGTGGTGTTGTAGATACGGGGGAATACGGCGGACACCGAGGCGAGCAGACCGCCGAACACGATGCTTGAAAGGATGGCGGCAAAGATCAGCTTTCGGTCGGTGTCGCGCACCTCCTCCTCGCAGGCGCCCGTGCCGAGCAGCTGCCCCACGATGATGCCCACCGTGCTACCCATGGCAATATAGACCACGCCGGAGAGGTTGATGACGGTGTTGGCAATATTGAGCGCCGCCACCACGTCAAGGCCGCGGATGGAGTAGCTCTGCGTCAGCGTTGTCATGCCGACCGACCAGAGCGTTTCGCTCAGGAGAAGAGGGATGCCCTTGAGGATGAGCGAGCGAAGCAGTCTTTTGGGGATATAGAGCGAACCGAAGGCGCCCTTGATAAAGGGAAATTCCCTGCCGTGCAGATGCGTGTAGAGTGCCACGACGGCAAGCTCGACGTAGCGGGAGATCACGGTGGCGATGGCGGCACCGTCGGTGCCGAGCGTGGGTGCACCGAGGTGACCGAAGATGAGGACGTAGTTGAGCACCAGATTGACGGTGACGGCGCCGATGCCCGCCACCATGGGCACGACCGTCTGCCCGTTCTCGCGAAGGGTACTGCTGTAAGCGTTGGTTAGGGCAAAGGGCAGAAGCCCGAGAAGCATGATGCGCAGATAGTCGCAGCCAAAGGCGAGCGATGCCGCGGCGGCGGCAGGATCGCCATCTCCCTGCAGAAAGAGCGAGATCAGCTCCCCCCTGAAAAGGAAAAGAAGAACACCGCCGAGCGCCGACAGCAAAATGCCCAGAACGATCTTGTAGCGGAAGGTGTGGCGTATGCCCTCGTGGTCGCCCGAGCCGCAGAACTGTGCGGTAAAGATGCCTGCCCCCGACATGCCGCCGAAGATACAAAGGTTAAAGATGAAGAGCAGCTGATTGACGATGGCAACACCGCTCATCTGCACCGTTCCCACCTGACCCACCATGATGTTGTCGAGCAGGGAAACAAAATTGGTGATGAAATTCTGGATCACAATGGGTAGCAGAACGGCAAACATCCGCCCGTAAAACCGCCTGTCGCCAATGAAGCGCCTTCGCATCTTTTTCTCCTTTGTCACAAATAAACACTTGAAATATACGACTTTATATTGTATCATAAGAGTGACGTATTTGCAAGAGCCTTGCGAAAAAACAGAAGGGGTGTGAGAGGATGGAGAGAGCCGCATTTTTGCCGATCTGCCGTGCCGATATGGAGGCGCGGGGCTGGGATGTGCCCGATTTCGTATACGTGACGGGGGATGCCTACGTGGATCATCCTTCCTTTGGCGTTGCCATCATCTCGCGCGTGCTGGAGGCGGCAGGCTACCGTGTTGCCATTCTCGCACAGCCCGATTTCAGGAGTGCCGATGCCTTTCGGGAGTTCGGCAAGCCCCGTCTTGGCTTTCTCGTCACGGCGGGCAATATCGATTCCATGGTCGCGCATTATACCGCGGCAAAAAAGCGTCGCTCCTATGACTATTATTCTCCGGGTGGAAAAATGGGGCTTCGCCCCGACCGCGCCGTGATCGTTTACTGCAACCGCATCCGCGAGGCATACGGGGACGTGCCTGTGATCCTCGGGGGCCTGGAGGCGTCACTGCGCCGCTTTGCCCATTACGATTATTGGGACGATAAGGTGCGTCGCTCGGTGCTGGTGGACTCGCGTGCCGATCTCCTGACCTACGGAATGGGGGAGAATATTCTTCTGCGCATTGCCGCTCTGCTTGACAAGGGGATCCCCGTGCGCAAGATCCGCGACGTGCGGGGAACGGTCTATCTGGCAAAACGGGAGGACGCCGTGCACTATCCCGTGGCGGCGGCGTTTGACTACAATGAGCTTAAGACAGACAAGCGGCGGTATGCCGAGGCGTTTGCCGCGCAATACCGCAATCAGGATGCCTTGAACGGCAGGGCGATCCTTGAATATTATGATAATAAGGCTTTGGTGCAAAATCCTCCCATGCCTCCTCTGGAGCGAGAGGAGCTGGACCGCGTTTACGCCCTCCCCTATGCCCGTACCTATCACCCCGATTACGAGAGGGAGGGGGGCGTTCCCGCCATCGAGGAGGTGCGCTTTTCGGTCACGCATAACCGCGGCTGCTTTGGCGCGTGCAATTTCTGTGCACTCGCCTTCCATCAGGGACGCACGGTGCGCTCGCGCAGCATCGAAAGCGTGGTGGAGGAGTGCAGGAAGATCATTGCCATGCCCGATTTCAAGGGCTATATCCATGACGTGGGAGGTCCTACCGCCAATTTTCGCGCGCCTGCCTGCGAGAAGCAGCTGAAGTCGGGGGTGTGTGCCAACCGCAAGTGTCTTGCTCCCACGCCCTGCAAAAATCTGCGCGTCGATCACAGTGAGTACATCCGTCTGCTTGAGACGATCGAGGCGCTCCCCGGCGTGAAAAAGGTGTTTATCCGTTCGGGCATCCGCTTTGACTATCTGCTTGCCGATCCCGACGAGCGCTTTTTCAAAAAGCTGGTGCGCGATCACGTCAGCGGACAGCTGAAGGTTGCCCCCGAGCACTGCTCGCCCCGTGTGCTGGACGCCATGGGCAAGCCGCATTTTGAGGTCTACGAGCGCTTCCGCCGCCGCTACTTCGAGCTGACCAAGAGCTTTGGCAAGGAGCAATATCTCGTACCGTATCTGATGTCAAGTCATCCCGGAAGCACGCTTGCCGACGCCGTCGAGCTCGCCGAGTGCCTGAAGCGCGACCGCTATGCGCCCGAGCAGGTGCAGGACTATTATCCCACACCCGGCACGGCGTCCACCGTTATGTACTACACGGGCATCGATCCGCTTTCGGGAAAGCAGGTCTTCGTCCCCTCGGATTACCGTGAAAAGCAGCTGCAACGGGCGCTTTTGCAGTTCAACCGACCGCAGAATGCCGCGGCGGTACGCGAGGCGCTCCGCAGGGCTGGGCGGGAGGATCTGATCGGCTTCGGTGCCGAGTGCCTGGTGCGCCCCGAGGGCGGCGAACGCAAAAAAGCCCCCGAACGGGGCAAAAAACCCCTGCCTTCCGCCAATCGGTCAACAAGTGGCAGGACGGCTCGGGGTGAGAAGAGTCCCTCCCGATCGGGCAGCCGACCCTCTGCATCAAGGGGCAGACGAGGGAGTGGGACAGGATCGGGCGGCTCCCGTGCCAAGGGGGGCAAGCGCTGAGCGCGACCGCCGATCGGAGAAAAGGAGGATATTTTCTTGGGAAATATTTTTGATTATCTGGCATGGCGGGGCGATCTTTCCTTTGGCAATGCGCCCCTTTGCCCCGTGGATTCGCTGATCCTCTCCATGCTTGCCTACATGGGGCTTGAGGAGGTGGTTTCGGATGACCCCCGTGAGGAGCCGATCCGCCTTGCCGACGTGGCAAAGCGCTATTTTTTGCTGCCCCGCGGACAGGGTGACGGAAACCACGAGCGTCTTCTGCGCGAGATGGCTGCCTCGGTGCGCTACGGCTCGTTGCGGCTCTTTGCCGCCACCAAGGTGATCGACCGCGCCGACGGGATCCAGTTCGGCGCTGTTTCTCTGCTTCTTCCGGGGCAAAATATGTTTGTTGCCTTTGAGGGGACCGACGACACGCTGGTGGGCTGGAAGGAGGATTTCCGTATGAGCTACGAATGCCCCGTCCCCGCTCAGCTCCGCGCCGTTTCCTACCTGCAATCGGTGGCGGCGGCGTACCCGATGCGCCGTATGTTTGTAGGAGGACACTCCAAGGGGGGCAATCTTGCCATGTATGCGTCGGTGTTCGGAGGAGAGGCGTGCCGCTATCGCATCCGCACCGTCTACAACCATGACGGCCCCGGCTTTTGCGATGCCACCATCCATACTCCCGAATATCTGGAGCTGCGGGACCGCATCCGCACGTATATGCCCCAATCCTCGATCGTGGCGGTGCTTCTTGAGCACGACACCAATTACCGCGTGGTGAAAAGCACCAACAAGGGGCTGATGCAGCACGATCCCTACTCGTGGGAGCTGGTCGGAACCGAGTTTGTCTATGCGGCAGAGCGCACCGCCTTCGGGCACAAGACCGAGGCGATCATCGACGGCTTTGTCAACGATCTCAGCCCCGAGCGCAAGCGCCGGTTCTGCGAGGCGCTTTTCAGCGTGCTGGAGGCATCCGAGCAGGATACCATCTCGGGCATCGGGGGCAACATGAAGCAGAGCTTAAAAAACATCATGCGCGCCTACGGAGATCTCTCGGACGAGATGCGCACCGTGCTTGCCGAAAGCATTGCGGTGCTCAATCGCTCGCGCAAGCGCGCGGAGTGAGCAGCCGCGCCCCAAGCAGCGCCCCGCCATAAAATAAGCTCCGAAAACAAAGGTATCAAAAAGCACTTATGATAACGAATAAGATCGTTTGTCATAAGTGCTTTTGCGTTGCTTTGGAGATATTCTCCCGTTCGTAATGAATTGACGCTTTGCGTCATGAATTGAAGCCCGGGGCTTCATGATTTCTCGCACCTCTTGCTCCATGATTTGAATTGCCCTGTTTTCATGCACCGAAGGTGCAATTCATGAACGAGGTTCAATTCATGCCCGACAGGGCAATTCATGATGGGTGCTGCTTGCAGTCCTCGGTAAAATCCTCGTTATCGGCAGCACCCATAAAGCAGGTCGCCGTTGGATGCGCGGCTTTTTTATTTGTCCTTGCTGTCCAATATGACGGTGGGGGAGGATGCGTTGTTGATCACGCTTCTGATGCCGTTTTTGCAGGAGGATTTCTGTATGTAGCCCTGCGAGCAGGAAAGGATGTTCTGCCCGTTGGTGGCGATCAGACTGAAGCGGTATTTGCCGCCCTTATCAAAATAGATCCGGAATTTGGGACATTTTTCTTCGTTAAGGGTCTGCAGCGTCTGGTCCTCAATGTTTGCCAGGGGTGCGTTGGCACCCACGCTGGCGATGCCGCCCTTGCATGCCGCCATGGAGCTGTAGATCTGAGAGCTCGCGATGATCTGCGTATTGCCCGCACGGACGTTGAACATATAGCGCCCGTCGGAGGTGCGCTTGATCTCAAAGGAGCCGTTTTTGCGCGTTGCTTCCTCGGGGATCTCCTCGGCAGGTGCGCCTTCCCCGTCGGCATCGGGCTGTCCTTCGGTGCAGGGTGAGGACGCCTCCTTCTCGGTGGGGGCTGCGGCGGCTTGCGCCTCCTTTTCTGCCCGTGCCGCTTCCTCGGCGCGCTGTTTCTCCTCAAGGCGCTGCTGCTCGGCGCGCTTCATTTCCTCGGCGCGCTTCATCTCCTCGGCAAGCAGCTTGGCGCGTGCCTCCTCCTCGGCGCGCAGACGCGCTTGCTCTTCCTTTTTCTTTTTCTTTTTACCAAACCAAAACATATGTGGCCTCCTTTTGGGAATATTATTTTAAAGCTTTCTGTCGGGCACGTCCGATACAAAGCCGATATAGCCGATGGGCGAAAAGCCGAGGCGGCGGTAAAGCGCCTGTGCGCGCTCGTTTTCGGGCTCGGTCTCAAGGCGGAAGCGCGCTGCCGGGTAGGTTGCCCTCACAAACTCGAGAAATGACGAGCCGATCCCCTTTTTGCGATGCGCGGGCAGAATATAGATCTCCTCGATCCAGACCACCGAGCCGCCCGCCTCCTGGGAAAAGGTGTGGGCAAGCAGTCCGTAGCCGATCGCCTCCTCCTGCTCGTAAAACAGGTAAAGATCCGCAAACGGCGATCCGCTGATGCACAGCTCTGCCGTCGCGCGCATATGCTCTTGGGGAATGGGGGTGAGCACGGCGGGGGACGCATAAAAATCGGTTGCCATCCGAACATACTGCTCGGTCATATCTGCGGTGATCCTTCGGAATTCTGCCATGGGTGACTCCTTTTCGGTAATGCAAAGAGGGCGGGGGACCGGAGAATAAATTTGAAATCTGCCCTCGCGGTATGGGGCTTGGCATATCGCTGCATATTCCCGATGATCGGGGGCGGCAGCTTGCCGCCGGCGGGGGTGATGTGATTTGAGCTACGATCAGTTTAGCACGCGCCGCGCGCAAAGTCAAGCAAAGTTTTATTTTTTATGAAAAGGGCAGAAAGGGGAAGAATAAAGACAAACGGGTCGGGGGAAAGCTGATTTTTGAGATTTCTGCCCCCAAAAAGCCGCCAAAAACATAAAAACCGCCCTTGACACGATTTGAAAAATATGGTACACTGTTCACATATTCCGTGAGGGAGTAGTTGACACGAGAGTGTGATAAGTCAACAACACAGGCCGCTTCGGCTTGGCTTATCTTGATCGACAAGACTCGCGGGGCAGTGCGATGCGTTGCCCCGCGAGTCTTTTTTCATCGCGGAGAAAGGAGAAACATGAAATACTATCTGAAAGAAACCGATGCCGTTCTCACCGAGCTCGGAAGCGGCAAGGAGGGTCTGACCTCTGCCGTTGCCGCCGAGCGCCTCGAGAGGGATGGCAAAAACAAGCTGAAGGAGGGCAAGAAAAAGAGCCTCCTTGCCCGTTTTCTTTCCCAGCTTGCCGACCCCATGATCATCGTGCTTCTGGTGGCTGCGGCGCTTTCCGCGTTCGTTTCGGTCATGGAGCACCACGCGCCCACCGACGTGATCATCATTCTCGCGGTGGTGCTGCTCAACTCGGTGCTCGGCGTGGTGCAGGAGAGCAAGGCGGAGAAGGCGATCGATGCCCTCAAGGAAATGACCGCCGCCACCTCCAAGGTGCTGCGTGACGGAGAGGTCGTGCACCTGAAGAGCGAGGATCTCGTGGTGGGTGACGTGATCCTGCTTGAGGCAGGCGACGCTGTTCCCGCCGACGCGCGCATCCTCGAATGCGCCTCCATGAAGGTGGAGGAGGCAGCCCTGACGGGCGAATCGGTACCCGTGATCAAGAGAAGCGAGTCGCTGGATGCGACGGGTGACGTTCTGCTCGGCGACCGCAAAAACATGGTCTATATGGGCAGCACCGTGGTCTACGGCAGAGGCAGGGCGGTGGTGACAGCCACGGGCATGCAGACCGAGATGGGTCATATTGCCGATGCACTGACTGCCGCCGCAGAGGAGATGACCCCCCTGCAAAGGCGTCTGGCGGGTCTTAGCCGCGTGCTGACCTACCTGGTGCTCGGCATCTGTGTGATCATGCTGGGCGTCAGCCTGATCCGCGCAGGTGAGCTGACTGTTTCGGTCTTCAGCAGCTCCTTCATGCTTGCCGTGAGCCTGGCGGTCGCGGCGATCCCCGAGGGCCTTGCTGCAGTGGTGACCATCGTGCTTTCGATCGGCGTGACCAAAATGTCGGCGCGCAACGCCGTCATCCGCAAGCTGACCGCCGTGGAAACGCTGGGCTGTACCCAGGTCATCTGCTCGGATAAGACGGGTACACTGACCCAGAACCGCATGACCGTGGTGGAGGCACACGCCGAGGACGAGGATCTGCTTGCCCGTGCCATGGCGCTTTGCTCGGATTCCGAGGTCAATGAAAGCGGCGAGGTGGTGGGCGAGCCCACCGAAAACGCACTGGTCGCCTACGCGCTTTCGCGCAAGCTCTGCAAGCGGGATCTGAAAAAGGCGGCACCCCGTGTGGGCGAGGCACCCTTTGACTCGATGCGCAAGATGATGTCCACGCTCCACGAGGACGGAGAGGGTGTGGTGCAGTATACCAAGGGTGCGCCCGACGAGGTGCTTCGTCGCTGCACCGCCGTGTATTCCAAGGAGGGTGTGCGCCCCATGACCGACGAGGATCGCACCCGCATCCTCTCGGAGAACAAGCAGATGGCAGACCGCGCTCTGCGCGTGCTGGCGGGTGCGATGCGCCACCACACGTCATGCCCTGACGATACCTCTCCCGAGGTGCTTGAGAACGAGCTTGTTTACCTTGGTCTGGTGGGAATGATCGACCCCATCCGCCCCGAGGTCAAGGATGCCGTTGCCGCCTGCCACATCGCAGGTGTGCGCGTGGTGATGATCACGGGTGACCACAAGGATACCGCCGTTGCCATTGCGGGTCAGTTGGGCATCCTTGACTCGGCGGATCAGGCGCTGACGGGCAGCGAGATCGAGAAAATGAACGACGAGGAGCTGCTTGCCTCGGTTGAAAAGTATTCGGTTTACGCGCGCGTGCAACCCGAGCACAAGACCCGTATCGTCAGGGCGTGGAAGGCAAAGGATAAGATCGTCGCTATGACGGGCGACGGCGTGAACGATGCTCCCAGCATCAAGAGCGCCGATATCGGCATCGGTATGGGCATTACGGGAACGGATGTGACGAAAAACGTGGCGGATATGATCCTTGCCGACGACAATTTTGCCACCATCGTGGGCGCGGTCGACGAGGGTCGTCGCATCTATGCCAATATCCGTAAGGCGATCCAGTTCCTGCTCTCCTCCAATCTCAGCGAGGTCTTCAGTGTGTTCGTGGCGACCCTGATGGGCTTTACCATTCTCAAGCCCGCGCACATGCTTTGGATCAACCTGATCACCGACAGCCTTCCCGCGCTCGCGCTCGGCATGGAGCCCGCCGAGAAGGATGCGATGAAGAAAAAGCCCCGCCCCGCAAGCGAGAGCCTTTTCTCGGACGGCCTTGCCTTCGGCGTGCTGTATCAGGGCGTGTTCGTGGCGGTCCTCACGGTGCTTGCCTACTTCATCGGTCACTTCCTTGAGGGGGGCGGATGGCACGATCTTGCCGTGGGTGAGCACGGCATGACCATGGCGTTCCTTACCATGTCGATGGCGGAGATCTTCCAGGCGTTCAACATGCGCAGCCGCCACGGCTCCATCTTTGCCATCAAGCGGCAGAACCTCGTGCTCTGGGGTGCCGCCGCGCTTGCCATGGTGCTGACGGTGGGTGTCATTTATATCCCCTTCATGCGTGAGCTCTTCGGCTTTGAGTTCGTTTCCTTCACCGAGTACGCCATTGCATTCGGCCTTGGCCTTGCCATCATTCCGATGGTGGAGCTGACCAAGCTGATCTTTCGGTTGACGCATAAAAGCAAATTGCCGAATCAATAAAAATTTTTCGCGGCGGTTGACAATTGTCAGCCGCCGCGTTATACTGTAAGAAGAAAACAAAGCGAACCGCTGTTTTTGAAAATACCGAGTATAAAGGAGAACTGCTATGCGACTTCGTCCCCCCGCTACACCCTTGATCACCGTTGACCCCTTTTTTAACGTTTGGTGCGAAAAGGACGCTCTTAACGAGGGCGATACCGTACACTGGACAGGCTTTGCAAACACCATCATTGCGACCGCAGAGGTCGACGGTGTTCCCTACCGTCTGATGGGACGTGAGCGCGGCATTCCCGCCATGAAGCAGGTGGATGCCGATGTGAATGCGCTGACCACCACCTATGTGTTTGAGGGCGCAGGCGTTCGTCTGACGCTGCTCTTTACCTCCTCGCTGCTGCTTGACGATTTCTATTTGCTGACCCGTCCCGTCAGCTATCTGGAGATCAAGCGCGAGAGCCTTGACCGCAAAAAGCACACCGTTCGCGTGTCGATCGCCGTTTCCGAGCAGATCTGCCTTGACGTGGCAGGGGATGACGAGGTGGTGACCGAGGTGCTCTCCCACGGCAAGGTCAAGAGCGTCAAGATGGGCTCGCGCGGACAGAAGATCCTTGACCACGAGGGCGACAGCGCCCGTATCGACTGGGGCTATTTCTATCTCTCGACCAACGAGGCAAGCGGCGAGGTCGGTGTCAAGACCGAAACCGTGACCTCCTACGACGGCATTGCGCGCGAGGACAAGGAGATGACCATGACCTTCGTCACCGCTGCCGCCGAGATCGGCAGCTCCACGCTCTTCACCTTCTCCTATGACGATATCGCATCCATCCAGTATTTCGGCAAGAACCTCGTATCCTATTGGAACAGGAACGGCGAGCGCATCACCGATGAGATCGAAAAGGCGTTTGCCGATTACAAGCGCGTGCTCGCGCGCTGTGCCGCCTTCTCCGACCGTCTGTTCCTTGACGCGGTGCGCGCGGGCGGCGAGAAGTACGCCGAGCTGCTGGAGCTTGCCTACCGCCAGACGATTGCCGCACACAAGCTGGTGCTTGACGAGAACGGCGAGGTCCTTTTCATCTCCAAGGAGTGCTATTCGAACGGCTGCGCCGCCACGGTGGACGTCAGCTATCCCTCCATTCCCCTCTTCCTCATCTACAACCCCGAGCTGGTCAAGGGCATGATGCGCCCCATCTACCGTGTGGCTGAGAGCGACGTGTGGAAGAGAAAATACGACTTTGCGCCCCACGACGCGGGCCGCTATCCGCTTCTCAACGGCCAGATGTACGGCTATAAGGACGGCGATCTGCTTGATGAGATGCAGATGCCCGTGGAGGAGTGCGGCAACATGCTGGTCATGGAGGCTGCCGTGGCGATCGCCGAGGGTAACGTCAATTTCGCCAAGCAGCATATGGACATCCTTGACAACTGGGTCAAGTACCTCATCGAAAACGGCAGAGATCCCGAGAATCAGCTTTGCACCGACGACTTTGCGGGTCACCTTGCCCACAACTGCAACCTGACGCTCAAGGCGATCATGGGTCTTGCCTGCTACGGTATCCTGCAGGGCATGCTCGGCAAGAAGCGCGAGGAGAAGAAATACATCGCCATGGCACGCGACATGGCAAAGGATTGGGCTGTGCGCGCCGCCAACGGTGACGGCAGCTACCGCCTTGCCTTTGACCGCGAGGGCACCTTCTCGATGAAGTATAACATCGTCTGGGATAAGCTCTTCGGCACCGAGATCATGGCGCGCGAGATCATTGAATCCGAGCTCGCCTCCTATGCACGCCATATGCACCCCTACGGTATGCCCCTTGATAACCGCGAGCCCTACACCAAGTCGGACTGGCTGGTCTGGACGGCGACGCTTTTCTCGACCCGTGAGGAGTTCGAGGCATTTATCGCTCCCCTGTGGAGCTTCTTCCACCTGTCGCCCTCGCGCGTGCCCATGACCGACTGGTACTGGACGCTGTCGGGTGAGCACAAGGCATACGAGAGCCGCAGCTACAATCCGCTTCATCCCGAGCGCGTGTTGAAGAGCTTCCGCAACCGCACCGTGCAGGGCGGTCTGTTCATCAAGCTGCTTGAACACAAGGGCATCATGAAGCTGAAATAAAAAACAAGGACAAACGGGGTGCGAAAAGGACCCCGTTTGCCTTTATCGGAGCGGCACGACGCCGTTCACGGAGGAGCCGATATGGAAGAGCAATTTGAAAGGAGCGAGATGATGCTCGGCGAGGAGGCGATGCGCCGCCTTGCCGCCGCGCGGGTCGCGGTGATCGGCATCGGCGGTGTCGGGGGCTACGCCGTGGAGGCGCTGGCTCGCTCGGGCGTGGGGCATCTGACCTTGGTTGATCACGATACCGTCAGCAAGAGCAATCTCAACCGCCAGATCGTGGCGCTGCACAGCACCGTGGGGCGACCCAAGATCGAGGTGGCGGCAGAAAGAGTGCTGGAGATCAACCCCCGTGCCGAGGTCACTCTCAAAAGCATGCTCCTTTTGCCCGAAAATGCCGACGAGCTTGATCTTTCACACTGCGATTATATCGTTGACGCCATCGATACCGTCAGTGCCAAGGTGGAGCTGGCGCGTCGCGCCGAGGCAGCGGGGGTTCCTGTGATCTCGGCACTCGGCACGGGAAACAAGCTGGACATCACGGCACTTCGCGTGACCGACATCTATAAAACCGAGGGCTGTCCCCTTGCGCGCGCCGTGCGTACACAGTGCCGAAGGGCGGGTGTCAAGCGCCTGAGGGTGATCTTTTCTCCCGAGCCTCCCTGCGGTACGGTGCTCGGGGAAGAGCATGGCAGACATGCCCCCGGCAGCATGATCTTTGTGCCCGCCGCGGCGGGGCTGATGCTTGCACGCGAGGTCGTGCTTGATCTCATCAAGGCGTAAAAAAGCACTCTCCCGTTCGCGGGAGAGCGCAAAACTGACTCCATAGGGACAAGAGAGCGAATAGAACACGGTTTCAAGGGGCAGATGTCCGCCCATGCTGCCGCAAAAGCCTTGTAAATATCCGCATATTCACGGCGGCTTTTGCGTTGCCTTGGCAAAAATCTGCTCCCTTGAAACTCGCCTCGACCCACAGTCGATGGTTTTCGCGGTGATTTTGTCACTGCTCGATGCAGTCAAGTATCACTTTACAAAGAGAGCAGGGGCAAAAGCGCCCGTAAAATGCGCCTGTGGGCGTGTTCGACTCGCTCTCTTGTCCCTAGGCAAGAGAGCGAATAGAACACGGTTTCAAGGGGCAGATGTCCGCCCATGCTGCCGCAAAAATCTGCTCCCTTGAAGCTCGGGTGATATCATACATGGTAGTAACAGACAAACGGTAACCATGAACGGGTCGTCGAAGGCGCCGACACCTACCGGGTTTGATCACACCCCAACGTGACGTGAGGGCGCCCACAAACGGGTCGTCGAGGGCGCCGACCCCTACCGGGGGTGATCATGCCCGAACATGCCGCGAGGTGTGGGAAATCGGGTGCGCGTGCGCGCCTCGCTGTTGCAACGAAGGACCGACGGTTGTTCCCTTGATGATCGCGGTCCTTGGTTTGATCGACCAATGTTGAAATTATATCATACATGGTAGGGGCTGGCGCCCACGACAGCCCGTAACAAACAAACGGTAACCATAA
>SVTT01000002.1 GCA_015063625.1 Oscillospiraceae bacterium | reverse complement strand
AAGCCAAGCTTGACTTATCCGAGTTTATGCTTCTTTGCCGCGAGCAGGGATATTTCGACCTTGACGAGATACAAACGGCAATCTTTGAGCACAACGGAAAGCTCTCTATCTTGCCCAAGGCGGCAAAGCGCCCTGCCACACCTGAGGATTTGAAGATTACGGCAAAAGCGACGCACATTGGTGTGGAGGTCATTATGGACGGACGCGTGATGGGAGAAAATCTTTCCCGTATTGGACGCGACGTGAATTGGCTGACAAAGCAGTTAAAAACACAAGGACATAAGGATGCAAAGGAGATATTTCTCGGCATTTACCGTCCTGATGAGGGCAAGCTGACACTCTATCCAAACGAGTAAATTCGGCATATACTGATACCGAAACCATTTAAGGAGGTATCATTACTATGCGAAGACATAACTGCGGTGAGCATCCCGAGATCCGTGACTACGGATGCGAGCCGTTTATTTTTAATATTGATCACGCAACGAATATGAACGAGAATTTTCGCACGACTCTTTGGACCGGACGGGATATGCAACTGACGCTGATGAGCATTCCCGTGCGCGGTGATATCGGCGTGGAAATGCATCAAGACGTTGACCAGTTTATCCGCGTGGAGAGCGGAAGAGCCACGGTCTATATGGGCAATTGCCGAAACGATCTGCGCGAGATTGGATGTGTGGACGGAAACTACGCCATCCTCATCCCCGCAGGTACGTGGCACAACATTGTTAACACGGGCAACCGACCCCTGAAGCTCTATTCGCTCTACGCGCCGCCTCAGCATCCCTCCCACACGGTGCATCGCACAAAGGCCGATGCGGAACACGATGAACATTGAATACGAGAAAATCACTTGAGCTGACAAGCGCGGTAACGACGCTTGCAAACGCTATTGCCTGCAATCTTACTATCGACGAGATTGCATTGATCGCAAGCATATTCGTCCAGCTTGGCGACACGCTTGCCACCATCGCGGCGCGGGAGAATCTGTGCGGAGATAAGAATAAATTTGAGGGCTGACGATTGATTTCGTCAGCCCTTTTGAGTACTGTTCTACTCGACAATTGGAATTTGTCACTCCGTATAGCTTTTATGAAAAGGGCACTTTTCCTGTCTGCATTGATTGTTCAAGTGTGAACGAGTGCAGATCACGGAGCTCATCTTCATATCGATATGTAATTTTTCGCTCGTGAATTTGATCGCTTCGATGATGGCAAGATAGGAATCCCTTTTGCAGCAACGGGGACCGCCGTTGCTGCCGATCGCATCCAATGCTCTTGCGGTCATTTGGTTGGAAAGTCCCCAAGCTTCACCCGCTAGAGGAGTGGCTTTCAAGGCAATGGAGATAAACATCCCCGTGCTGATGCCCGCACCGCAAGCTCCCCAAAATCCGCAAGCACCGCCGGGGACCTGCTTTCCTCTTTTCTGCATTTCTCCAAGTGCGGACGCAAGGTCAATTTCTCCGCCTGCGTTTTTGTAAGCAGCCAGAAGCGCCGAGCCGACCATCGTATGATGCTCAGGGCCGTGCATATGGCAGGACGGCATACTCATCATTTCTTCTAAAATTTCAATCGGATCATCGGATTTGCTGTTCAGGCAAATCGCAATAATGCCGTCCATTCCGCTTGTATGGCATTCATCGCAGACAAAATGACCTTTGACACATCTTGTTTTACTGTATTGCTTTTTGTGGCAAAGCACACATTCCATTTCCTCATCAGTATTGAGGTATTCAAGCGGCGCTTTGCAAATCAAGCATTCTTCATTCATATATGTTGCCTCGTCAAATTCTTATTTATCGTTGAGAATATTATACCACATTTCCGCGCGTATTGCAATCGGGTTTGGCAAAGTCGAAAAGGGCTGACGGTCACCGTCAGCCCTTAACTATTTATTCCTTGATCAGCTTATCCTCTGCGGTGATGGGGCGGAGGACCTTGCAGGGGTTGCCGACCGCCACAACGTTTTCGGGGATATCCTTGGTCACAACCGACCCCGCGCCGATCACGCTGTTTTTGCCAATGGTCACACCGGGCAGCACCGTAACGCCCGCGCCGAGCCACACGTTCTCGCCGATGGTGATGGGCTTGTCGTTGAAAAGCCCCTTCAACCGTTCCTCACCGTCAAGGGCGTGGTTGGTGCAGATCAACTTGCAGCCGGGACCGATCAGCGCGCAATGCCCGATCTCGATGATGTTGGAGTCAAGAAAGGTGCAGCCATAGTTGATCATCGACATGCCCTTAAAGTGAATGTTCTTGCCGAACACGCACTCAAAGCCGCCCTCGATGAACACGTAGGGGTTATAGCCCGAAACAAGCTCCTTTACGATCTCGGTTCTTCTCGGGTCGGAGGGCTTAGTGTGGTTGAATTCAAAGCAAAGATCCTTCACGCCCGATTGAAACGCGCGGACTTCTACATCGCGTCTGTCAAATGCCTCGCCGGCGAGTGCTTTTTCAAGTTCTGTCATCGCTCTGTCCTCTCTCTTTCTCATAGTGCCACTATTATAAACCCCCGGTGTATGTGAAATGATGCTGAAACGTTTGCGTTTTGTTAAATCTTGAAAAATGCTCGCGTTTTTGCGGAAAAACTGCAAAGGATTTCGTCCCTTTTCTATCAGTTTTCTATCATTTTTCTGGCATTTTTCCAAAGAGTAGTGAAAAACGGGGTAAAAATGCCCCGTTTCCCACGTAAACTGTGACGAGGAGGGACGAGGAAAGACGAAACGGCGATGGCTCGTGCGGAAGGTGGTTTCCGCACCGTTTTCCTTTGTCACTTTTCGTCCCTCCTCGTCCCTTTTTATTGGCTTTTGCAAGCAATATATGTCCAAACGGTATAAAAAGAGGTGAGCAACGCACACCTCTTACATGCGTCTTTTTACGCGTCCTTTTGAGCAAAAAACTTGAAAAATACAGTGTTTTATGCTATAATTAAATAGTAAGCGCCAAATCGACCAAAAACAAAGCAGGAGCGTTCTATGAACAACACGAGATTAAAAATCATATGTAATAAAACTTCGCTTTTAACATTCACGATCGTTATCATTCTGCTTTTTTCGCTTGTCTTTTTATGGATCGGCGATCGCGATTCGACACAAGCTCAAACACCGCTCATTGCCGGCGTTTCCTTTCAAGGTGAGTATCGGATCGGTGATGGAGAATGGCACCCCGTCACAAAGAGTGAGCATATTCCCGCCAACAACGGTGACGTAACGCTCCGTGGCATTTTTCTGATGCATAACCCCGAAACGGGCGAGGTGGTCGGACCACTCTCCGTCGGTTCTACCGTAAATCTATACTTCAATCACATTGGCGGCACCGTGATCCTTCCCAACGCCGGAAAAATCATTTTTGATGCTGAAAACGAGCTCCTTGGTGAGGATGCCTGCGCCGCAATGTGGGGATCCGCGCCCTCTATGGGCGAAACCCCCATTACGATCATTCTGCACAACCCGCACGACTTTGGAAACGCCAATGCTATTGATGAGTTTTTTAAAAACATGTCCATTGCCCCCGGCATTTATCTGGAAAGCATGATGCTGGAGCAGGGCGCCTCGCAAAGAAGCATCGGCAGCCTGGTCTTTATCATCTCCCTCATCATTCTCGGTATTTCTGCCTTTGCCACGATCATTCACGTCAAATACAGCAAGGCCATGTGGCTGATTGGTCTCACGTCCTTTTTTGCCGGCGGATACTTTCTGTTCGACGCCTTTGCCGTAAGCTTTTGGAACGATTCGAACATCTTTAACACAAGGTCTCTTGGCCTTTGTATGATGTTTTATATGCTGTTCAGCTCTGCTCTTATCGTTATGCAACTGAAACGCAAAGCAAAAACGGTTGGCGCTGTTGCCACTGCCGTGTCTGCAACGGCGATTTTCGCTTGTATTGCACTTTCCTTTTCCGATACTGTCAAATTCTACGACACGTGGCTTTGGTGGGCCGTTGCACAGGCCGCCGTTGCCGTTGTGCTGATTCTATGCCAGAGCGTTAGCTTACGCCGATCCACCAATACAGAAAGATTCTTTTATTCACTCGGCATGGCCATCTCACTCGCCTTCCTTGCGGATCTTGTCGCTACCGGCTGCGGTTGGTGGGAGGGCAGCTTGGTATCCAAGATCGTTTTCCTTGCGGCGTTTGCCTTTGCGCTGATCATCGTGCTGCGCATCATCCCCTCTCACATCAACGCCGCCGTAAAGGCGCGTGTGCTTGAAGCAGAAAAACAGGCGCTTAAGCTTGAGCTGCAGGAAAGCCGGATATCCATCATGCTCTCCCAAATGCAACCGCACTTCATTTTCAATACGCTCAATACCATTTATCACCTGTGCGAGATCGATCCGGATGTGGCAAGAAGCACGATCAACTCCTTTTCGCAATATCTGCGCAACAACATCGACAACCTTGAGCGCAGTGAGATGATCCACTTCGACAAGGAGATGTCCTTTGTAAAGGCCTATCTTGATATCGAAAAGGTGCGTTTTGATGACGAGCTTCAGATCACGTTTGATACGGCGATCACCAACTTCAAGCTACCCGTACTCACGGTTCAGCCCATTGTAGAGAACGCCGTGAAGCACGGCACCTCGAAAAAGCAAGGCGTTTCTTCCCTTTACATCTCCACAAGAGAGGCCGACGACGCCTATGAGATCGTGATCCGCGACACGGGCGCGGGATTTGACGTCAACCATCTTCCCGATAACGAGCACAAGCACATCGGAATCAGTAGCGTGCGACAGCGTCTTACGAATCTGTGTAACGGAACGCTCAATATAGAAAGCACCGTTGGCGAAGGCACGACGGCAACCATCAGAATTCCCAAAAAGGAGGGGCAGGACCTATGAAGATCATTGCCGTGGACGATGAAAAAATCGCCCTGCAGGGCTTACTTTCCTCTATCCAAAAGGCCGCACCCACCGCGCAGCTGCACGGCTTTCGTTACGCCGACGAGGCCCTTGCTCACGTGAAGGAACATTCCTGTGACGTTGCCTTTTTGGACGTTGAAATGAGAGAGATGAGCGGCGTGGAGCTTGCCCGAGGATTAAAGGAGCTGAACCCCGACGTAAACATCATTTTTGCCACCGGCTTCGGCTCGTACAGAGATACCGCCTTTGATCTTCACGCAAGCGGCTACCTGATCAAGCCCATCACCGAGGAGGGTGTCAGGCGCGAGCTGGAAAATCTCCGCCGTCCACCTGCCGCACCCAAGCGTTTGAGGGCGATCACCTTCGGCAATTTCCAAATTTTAGCCGATAACGAGCCCGTGAAATTCAAGTATCAAAAAACCAAAGAGCTGATCGCGTACCTCATAGACCGCAAAGGTTCCATGTGCAGCATAGGCGAGACCATGGCAGCGATCTTCCCTGACGACACGCACAAAAAATATTATCATCAGCTGCGCCTGGATCTGATCAACACCTTGACCCTGCTCGGCTTTGAGTCGGTTGTGCTGCAGGAGCGCGGCTCGCTTGGCATAGATAAAAGTCAGCTTGAATGTGATCTTTACAATTATTTGAGCGGCAACGCAAGGCTTTCCGACCTCTATCACGGCGAATATATGGCACAATACAGCTTTGCGGAATTCACCAATGCGGAGCTGTACGCAAAAGCGCGCCTGACCGACAAATCCTAACGGCAGTCTTGTCAAAAGCCCCGTGCGATGCACAACTGTGCATCGCACGGGGCTTTTTTATTCCATTCAACTGTTAAAAAGCGCGCCGATATCCGCCTTTACCGTGCTTGTTCCTGCCTCCAGAACAGCATCCTTGGGCAGGATCACCTTGATCAAGCCGCGCTCGATCAGAGCCGCGTCATCCTCATACGGCATACGGTAATCCTCGTGCTCACGTGCAATCCGCGACAAGCCCATTTCCTGCTCGGCGAGCATACGGATAAGCTCGATCGCATGCTTTCTCTTTCTTTCGCCGCTGACCTTAAACAAAATGGAGTAGTCCTTTCCGTACGTCTTTTCACTGACGTCCGTATAATGATACTTCGTTCCGTCAAGCATTGCCTTATCCAGTGCGAAATACAGATACAGGCTCTTTTTCTTCACGTCGATGCGTAGCATAGGGCGATTGCCCTTTTTGAAGCTTTCTCTTGACCAGGAAATGCGAGCCTTTACTCCCTTATAGGAAAGCAGCTCGTTTTTGATCTGCTTATAGTAGTCCTGCACCTGCTCGCTGGCTTGAATATAGCGCGCAAGGAAGGATCGCTTATAGCGGATCGCCACCTCCTGCGGGCCAAGCTCCGCCTCGGGCTCCGGTGCCGCGGCAGCTTCCTGAACGGGAACGGGCTCATCGCACACCGTCGCTTCGACAGCGGGTGCTTCCGGCAGTGTGATCTCCTCGCTATGCGCAAAAGCGACCGGCGCTTCCCCATCGGACACGTAACCGTCTGGGCTTACCTTATCTACAGAATAATAAACATCCGTGCTGAGCACGGCGCGCTTAACGCGCTCAAGAAGCGCAACGCAATCCTTTAACTGTGCAAACTCCCTTGAACGCAGCATAATATGCTCATCCTGAATAAGCAACGTGAAAAAGCATTTCCCATTTTCGGAGCACAACACGAATTTGGGGTGAAATTCCTCCTTGATCCAACGTCCGGTGCGATCCTCGACCTGTCCGATCTCGCCGCTTTCGCGACATATGCTGATCTCTGCCCTCACCTTTTGCAACGTTGCATAAGAATGATGTGAATTTACCAGAAGTCTGCGAGAAGTATCATAAATACCAAAAACATAACCGCCCTCGGTTGTTTCGGAGATCACGTAGCTACCAAGCGGCTTCACTGCGACAGGTTGCCGCCCCTCGCCTTCTACGTCCTCTCTTACCGACGGCAATACGACTGCCATGATCGCCATCAGCATCATCACCGTAAAGACCGTGGCAAGCAGAGTATAGATACAGGTATGGAAAAACAAGATCCCTATGGTTGCGCAAAGCAACACCGTTGCCCATACCCAGCCACTGATCTTCACCATTCTGGTCACTCTCCAAAAAGAGCAGAACACAAGATAGAAAACCGCCAGAATATTCAAAAATGCCAATATCCAGCAAAGGCATTCGCTACCGGAGCATGTTATACTTTCCAAAAATTTGTGCATATATCATTCCCTCAACTCTTTTTAGAATTTGCAACCGTAAGTTTTCCCTTTTTTACCCTGGCAACCATCACCAAGCCCAAGGACATACTTGCAATTGCAAGCAATGCAAAGGAAAGAATCAAAACACGAGAATTTGTCGGCTCAGACGGTGCGCCCGAGCCGCCGTTGATCATATCCACTACGTTTCCGACAATCGCCCAATTTGAGAGATGATCGGTTTCAAAAACGATATATCCGTCCTCGACGCGGGATTCATACAGGGTGATTTCGCCGCCTTCCGTCACGTAAGCAACGAACAGTTCACTGCACATCATTTGTGCCTCGGTCAGCTTGATCTTAACGGTCAGCATACCGTTGGGCTGCACCGCCGTTCCGTTGCGCAGTAGCGTAATAGAATACGCAGCCTTCAGCTCTTTTCCTTCACCGAATTTCTCCCGCACCTGCTCACTGTGCAGGTTCAGGTTTGCGGTTGTCAGCTTAATTTTCAGCACCGTATCGGCGGGCATGCCCTGAAGACATTCTACGAGGATATCTCCCACGCCGCCGATCTCTTCATTCCAACGATAGACTTCACCGATGGGGATCCGGGCTCCCTTGATATTGAGCTCCGTGTACCAAAGTGTACCGTCCTCGTTGATATAAGTAGCATCCGTCTTGGGATCATAGTCCATAGTAACGGAATATACGCCATCGGAGGCGCTTGCATTGATTTTGAATTTTAAGACCAGAAGCAAGCCCGTTTCGCTTGTGTTGGAGGAATGCTCCCAGTAAAAGCGGAACGGATCTGCCCCATAGCCCTGCGTCGTATCCGTATGGTCGAATTGAAGCGAGGCAAAAGCACTTCCCCGTTCAACCCCCGCAAGAGTCAGCGCATTTTTGTCATAATCCAAGGTCAGTACCAGACCACTCAGCGAGGGGTTTTGCACGACCGTTACGTTAACGTATACATCTTCTCCCTCTATGCGGTCCAGTGACAGCTCGATCTCGGGAACAGGATCCTCGCGGACGTTAAACCTCAGTTTGCCGTACAAGCGCAGATCCTGTTCGGGCATTTGCATTGCCGTGACCTTTTGCGTACACGCCTCGTCTAAATACCATCCGTCAAAAAAGTGATTTTGCTTGGAGGGAACGTGGCTCAGATCCAAAAGCGAACCGTATGCCGCCTCCGTGGCGCGGAAATACGCTCCGTCCACGTAGAAAAATACTTGGTATACCTTTGGGGTGCCGCGATATTCCGCCTCGTAGCAGATCAAGAACGGATCACTCGAAAGCACGCCCCTCCAGCCGATAAATTCATATGAATACTGTGCATCCTCAGCACGAGCGGGCAAAGCCCCCACGTAGCTTGGCACATCGTTTTCGTTGCAGTCCTTTTCGTAGAGCACCGTGCCGTCATAGTCCAGGTAGAGCACGGTATAAGCCCCCTTGGTCAGGGTAACGTGCCCGTTTTGGATCAGCACATCACAGGGCTTGCCATATTCGCTATTGGTATTTTGTTTGTCATAGCTGACGGTAACGGGATACTCCCCGACCGCAGCATCAATCTTACTTTCAAAGGTAAGGGTGACCAGAACGCCCGTGGTAAGATCCTGCGCTCTGCCATCCCATAGCAAACGGAAGGGCGTGATCAAAAATCCCGCATTCGTTTCCGTATTGGTGGTGGTAAACGTGTGTGAGGAGAGCGCGTTCCCGCGCGTCAGCCCCACAAGCTCCATGACCGTTTTGTCATACTCCAAGTCAAGCGTCAAAGAGATCAACCCGGGGTTTTCATCAAGAAAAATTTGCAGTGTAAAGGTTTGACCGCGATGCACAGTTTTTTCTTCCACGCGCACCTCGGGAATCTCGACATCGCTCGCAGATGCTTGCACGACTCCCGCTGCAAAAAGCAGCGAAAGCATCAGAAGTGTCAAAACAGCCGCCAGCCATCGCTTCATCATGCTGTTTTTCATAATTTGATCCACTTCTTATCTTTTTTTCGTTTTTTTAGTAACAGGAAAACACCAACGCCGACGCCTGCTACCACGATCCCGCCTATCACGATCGGGATCAGGAGCTTGCTTTGCTGCGGCGTCTCTTGCGATGCATTCGCCGCAGAGAAGGTCTTGATTTGGAGCACCTCGCGCTCTTGCAAGGTGACCCTTGCGCCATCGATCAACAAGTTTTTGGTAAGGATCTCACCGTCCCCCAAATAAGTAACGTCCTTGTTTCTTTCGTAAGAAAACGTAATGTTATATGTGCCGTCGGGAGCGTCATCCTTTACGCGGAAGTGAAGTGTCATCATCCTTCCGACGGAGGTGTCGTTTTCTTCCCCCGAATAGGAAATCCGGAAGGGGTAAACGCCGTATCCCTCGGGTCCTTGGATGTCAGTGTGGATAGGGTCAAGTGCCAAAAGTGCCGTACCGTACTCAAGCCCCGTCAGGGTAATCGCAGAGGTGTCATACTCAAGCGCAAGAAGCATCGCGCACACACCGCCGTTCTCCTCGACCGTCACCTCTACCGAAAGCTCCCGTTCACTTTGCGCCTTGCCGCGGAATACCAACACGGTATTCCCCACCTCGGCACCCACGGACAAAGAGGTAACGAAAACCGCTGCAAGCAGCGTCACAACCGAAAGTAAGCAACACATCATTCTTTTCACGGCATTCGCCCTCCTTTTCTCATAAATTCATTTGCTCTGTAAGCACTCGCGCGACCTTGCCGCCCCGATGGCGGCAAGGTCATTTTTTGTTTTACTGATCGATGCTGCAATTATTGCGCTCGATCGTTCCAACGCCCTCGTAGAGATAGAAGGTATCATGATCGGGATCGGTTGCGGTGATCGTACAGCCCTCCAGGGTGATTTTGGAGGTCGGCTTGCTCAAAACCGACGCCACGTGCGCATTGGAGATCAGCGTGCAGTTCTTAACCGTCATCTGTCCGCCATAACCCACGGCAACGCAAGCATTCATCGCATCATATGCAGAGCTGTTCACTGTGATGGTGCAATTGTCAATCGTTGCCACAACAGCATTCTCGGGCAATGCACTCATCGTGCCGGATGCCTCAAACCCAAGGAAGGAGCAATTAAAGATTGCATTTTCAACATGCATTGTATTGGGGCCGCCAATTACGATACCGCGAGATACGGTATATACACCGCCGTCAACATGGATCGAAAGATCACTGCCCACATATTTCTCGCCGTCAAGCAAAAGGCTATTGCTACTGCTATCCGTAAATGTAATGTCATTAAGGTTGATCTCAATCACGCCCGAGCCAAAGGGCTTAACAAAAGCACCGTTATCCATATTGGAAACGTAATTGCCACCATTGAGCGTCACATTCACGTTCGTTGCGCTGTCAAGAATTTTGATCAAGCCGTAGCTGGCGACCTTGACCACTTCCTCATCGCCCCAAATAACAAGATCTGCATGACCTGTTATTTCAATGGGGCGAGAGGTATACGCACTGAAATCAAGATCGTAGCCGTTGAGATAGATCTCGGTATTCTTGCTCACGGTGATCGCATTGCCCAGCGGAACGACAATATCTGCATTGAGTTGAATATGACCGCCCTGTGCCAAGGACTGCGCAAGCTCGCTTGGCGTGGTAACGTTCCAGATCACATTGTTAACCAACGTAATGCCCTGACCGCTCACACCGACTGCCTCGCCTTCGGCGATCGTGTAGCCGTAGCCACCCACAATTGCCATACGTGCGGTCGTAATATCGCGGATATCGCCGCTGATATCGCCGTTGGCGTCAGATACGCGCTCAAGGAAGTAAAGCTTGGTATCGTCAAATGCGGGATCGCTGACAAGCGCCCATTCGGTGCCTGCCGTAACCGTAACAATGTCATAGCCGCCAACGATCCATTGACGGTACAAGGTGATATCATTGGTAGTCACGAAGCCGTCGCCGTTCACATCACCGGCGCCAACGTCAAATACATACGCACCGTAAACAGTAGCACCGCCGCAAGGAACAAAGCCAAGCGCCTTCTGCGTTCTGGCAGCATCAATGTACCACAGGTCATCTGCAAACCATTTTACAGAGTTCAGCGCGGCATGCAGAGGGTCACCGTACTTGGCTATGACCGTCCTCTCCTCCGTATAGTCAAATCCGTCGAAAGCAATCTTATAGATAACCTCAAAATCCTTTCCGACGGGCGTATAAACGGCATAAAGCGTCATTTCACCCAGAACCGTGCTGCCCTCGGCAACGGCGTCCTCGCCACCCAGGGTCTTTGCATAGTGGCTGAAGGTGTACGTATACGCTTCGTTATCCGCCTTGGTGGGGATCAGCGTCGGGAGGACCAGTGCGGAGCCGTACTCAAAGCTTTGGCTGTGAAGCAGCTCGCCGCGGGAAATACTGCCCTCTTGGAACACGCCGTTCACCACGCCCGCGCCCGTAACGCTCTCGTCGTAGAAGTAGACCTCATAGACCCGAATCGTCCACGCCGCATACAGCTCCATATCCTCGCTCACGCCCGCATTGAAGTCGTAAGGTGTACCGTTGTACGTCCACACACGGAAGGTGTATCCCTCGACAGTGGGAACAGCGGTGGTGTCGATGCTTTGGGGAGATGTGACCTTTTCGCCGGCAAAGCGGTACTGGTCGTGATAAGCAGCTGCGCTCAAATCAGCTGTGCTTTCCTGCTTGGAATGGCTCGAAGCAACATCATCAAAGTGCACGATATATACCGTTTTGAGCAGGACAGCATCGCTGTTTTCATAGTTCTCGGGATCACCGGCCACTGCCACCAGCGTGAAGCTGCCTGCCGCATTTGCCACAAAACGAGTCTGCGACAAGGAAGCCGTGCCTACAAGGTAGGTAACGGTACAATCAACAGGAAGACCGTCTTCGGTCGTGAGCACCTCAGACCAGGTCGCGGTATCTAGCGCATAGTTGACCGTCTGCACCGCACTGAGCTTGGCTCTATTGATCACAAATTCATCCGTCTGCTCTGCCTGTGCATAGTTCGCAGTGCCGACAACGGTTGCCTTAACAATGTAAGTGCCAACGTAGCGGGGCGGCGTTTCGGTAAAGTTATCGGAGCCCACGCGAGCATAAGTCAGCTTAACCTCGCCGTGCTGTGCGGAATAGGTGATATTCGGTGCCATCAGATAGCGGATATCCTCGGCGTTCAGCGTGATGCTGTTGCCCGCCTGAGTGATGCCGTATTGCGCCTGGGCAAATTCGATATCATAATTCAACATGCTACCAAGGACCTCGCCTGTGATCGCGTACTGACCCACGTCAGAGCTTTGAGTCGCCGAGGTAGAAAGCCTGATCTTACCTGCAAGCTCTTCCAGATATCTGCTCATAAAGTCTTCATTATAATCTGTGAAATCAAGCTCGAAGGTAAGCTGTGCTAGCGTCTCCTTATAAGCGGAGCTAAGACCGCTTGTAGGAATGACCGTCAGCTTGACGGGTCTCACGCTCAGCTCTGCCGTCACGGTATCCTCATCGCCAAGCTCATAGTTGACTGCGTATTCCTCGGCAACCGTAAAGGTGGCGCTTACCGTCACGCTGCCCACATTGGTGAGCGTGTTGTTTGCGGAGTATGCGACCTGCAGCTTTTGCGGAATTCCTGTCGCCTGCAGACTATGCGCCTCTCCGTCATAGACAAAGCTTGCGGAGTCAAACACAACGCCGTCAAGCGTCAGTGTAGCCTTGGCAATCACCAGCTCAAGATAGTCGCTGGAAAGCTTGGTATAGTTGTTATGCTCTGCAACGCTTGCCACCACGTAATAGGTACCCGCGTTCTGAGGAACATAGTCCAGCTTGATGTACTGGCCGTTCGATTCCACAAAGAACGTGTAGCTTATGGTGCCGAAAACAGCAGATGCGCCATAATCCTCGCCCAGCACAACGTTGTTGCCGTTGTATACGGTATCCTCAGTCCACGGCGTGCCGTCGGACTCCCAGCTATTGGTCGCCTGCGTGATCTCCAGCGTACCGTTCACAATGCTGATATCATAGTTCTCGGTGGAGAAGCTGTGCATACAACCGATCACACCCTCATTCTGTGCGACGTTCACATAGGTGCCGTCATCCAGCACGATCGCAAGGATCTCGCTACCGTCATCAAAGGCATCCACGTTATCATACGTCACGGTCACACCGGAAAGTGCCGTGTTCAGCTTCGAGGAGGCATCCTCATTGTCATACACAAAGGACTGATCGCCCACCGTGATCGTGATCTGCGCCTTCCGAATCGTCACCGCCACCTGTACAGGAGCGGGGATCTCATAGTTATCGGCCGTCAGACCCTCCTGCAGCACCAACGTAACCTTCACGGTATAAGCGCCCGCATACTTGGGAGCAGCGGAAAGCTGCACGCCGTTTTGCCAATAAGTCACCACTGCGACAAGCTCCGCGGGAACACTGTCCGCATCGACGCGGAAGATACGCTCCACGTTGTTATAAACGTAGCTAAGACCGCTAAGGTGCGGCAGTGCCACACTGCCCGCCTCGCCACTAACATTGTGATCGGGCGTGGTGATCGTATGGAAGGTGAAGATCTTTCTGGCAACATCCAGAACACCACCCTCAAGTGTCACGTCATAGTTAGAAAGGATCGCTTCAAGCAGTGCCTCGGCATTCGTAACCCAAGCAATGGGATACGTGCCGCGGTCATTGCCTGCCACGTAGTTCAAGGTGATATAGTCAAGCACGGACACAAGCTCGGAAAGCTGCTCGCCGTTCTGAAGACCCGTGGGAACAACCGTTGGGGTGCTTGCTGCCTCGCCGAAGATGATGCTCTGATCCTCTACGTCAAGCGTCAGTGCAGCTCGCTGGATCTCAAGCGTATAGACAAGCGGTTCGCCAGAGGCGTCGGTCGCCCAGATATATCCGTCAGCCAGCGTATAGACCATCGTATAGATGCCAGCGTTCTTCCAATCGCCCGCCGTGATCTGGACCGTGTAATAGATGCCCTCGTTCGCCGCATATTCACCGCGATACAACACATGCACAAGTCCGTCATAGGTCAGCGCGTACCTGCCACCTGCCAAAACCTGAGGGCCGTCCGCGCCATCTACGCGCACAACGGGAATGTTGACCGTCATGTACTCGAGCGAGAAGACTGCAACGCCCGTCAAAGCCTTGTAGTTACTATGCTCCTCTACCGTAAACACCGCCCAGTAGAACTGACCATAGCCGATCTCGCTGATGTCAACCTGCTGTGTCAGCGCCTCATCTGCGAAATAGGTCACAGTATAAGTGCTGCCAAAGAGCGGTCGCGCCGAGGGGATGATAGCATCATTTCCCGCGTTAACAATGGGGCGTTCCTTCCAGTCATTTTCTGCCTGGGCAATGTATGCCTCGATATCAAAGGTTTCCGAAGCACCGTTTGCCAATTCGTAGTTTGCCGTGTCATTCAGCGCGACAGTAACGGTAACGTAAAGCTTTCCGCGCTCGCCGTCCACGTAATATACAAAGCTATCGCCGCGTTTACCGTTGGCATTCACATGGCCATTGGTATTCACCGCAACAACGGAGAATACATCCCCGCCAAAGGCACCCGGATTTTGCAGCAGAACCGTGAAATCGTAATCATTGTTACCGTCACCGGCAGGACTGAGCACAAGCTCATAGCCTGTGTAATCCTTGATGTGAGAGATCACGCCACTGATCAACTCCTGTTGTGTCAGAGCCTTCTTGAAGATCGTGACCGCACCGCCCTCGCAAATGATATCATAGTTCGCGTTGAAGCCATAATACGTGATCGTCGCGTAGTGCGTGCCGACCGTCAGATACTGTGCGGCAATGCCGAACCGGATCAGATCGATCCCGGTGCTCTCGTCACCCGCATAAGGTCCGGTCAGCCACTGGGGCTCACCGTTCCACTCGATCACGCCGCTATCCGTGCCGTAAACGTAATCTTCAGCAGCATTGGGCAGTTGCACGACAAGGGTCTTGCGGTAGATCTCCCAAACAAGGACCAGATCCATATCCGAATTTGTAAGCACCTCGTAATCCGCCCATCCGTCTGCATCGTTCCACGTACCGATCCACAAAAGATTGTTCAGGTAAACAGCAGATTTCAGAACCGCCTCACTCATCACGTTGGCATAAGTGCCCGGTTCCATGTTCGCAAAGTGAATCATGATATCGCCCGAGTTCACGTAGCTGTCCACGGGGGTGTAGATGACCTCGTCCCACTCATAATTCACAGTATCCAGCAGTCTGACGGTCACCAGATAAGTACCAACGTTTTTATAGTCACCTGCGGGATCAAAAACATACTCGTAAACACCCACGTACTGCACGGGAACCTGCGGATACTGCTTTTCGCCGCTGTAGATCAGCGTGTTAAGCTCGGGAACAGCGACCTTTTGTCTGGTAACCACAAAGAAGCCGCTAGCATCGCTGTAAATAAGCTCATAGTTGCTGTCGGCAGCAAGCGCGGCATACAGCGCATAGCGGCCCGCGGGATATGCCGCAAGTGCCTCGACGCTGAGTGTCACATTCTCGCGGGCATCACGATGCTCGACAGAGCGCGTGTAATAATCCGTGTCCTGTGCAAACTCGGTGATGTCAGCCTCAGTGTATACAAGTTCGCCTTCCTTGTTTACAGAAACCGTGTAGTAAACGGCGTTGGCATCAAACTCGCCGGAAGCAAGCGTGTAAACGACAAAATCGCCGCCAAAGAAATCGATCGTGATGAAATCAAGCACTGTGCCGTCGGCAAGCGTTACCTTATCCAGGCATGCTGCGCCGGATTGCACGTCAAGCGTGCTGCCGGGCTGGTACTGTGCCTCCTGATCACGCGCATCCACAACGATCTGGCGCTTCAGAATGGTGACCTCCAGCTCATAGGTCCAGATATTGGTTTCCACCGTCACGCCGTCCTTCTCAGCCACAAAGGTGTGGTTGGGATCCGTGATCTGCACCATAGCCTGGATCTTATAGGTACCGCTGTTCGTGTACCCCTCGGTGGGCAGATGCACAAGGCCGCAGAACTTCACGTACTGCAAAAGTGTCTGCACCTCTGCCGACGTTGCACTCATACGCACCTGGTCATCGCTGTGATCGTTATCTTTGTTGGGGTCAAGCACCCAAGCCTGCTGCTGACCGTTATAGGTCTTGTTATCCGCCTCGAAGATAAGGCCATCGGCATAGATCTCCTTTTTGGTGATCACAAGGGTCGTCTCACCCACAAGCCCGGAATAGTTTTGGCAGTCCGCGATCGTGATGCGAACAAGATAGCTGCCGGCATTCACGGGAGCCTCAGTTGTCCAGATCTCCTCTCTCAAGGGATTGCCCTCTTTATCAACCATCGGATTGCCCTGCCCGTCAAGAAGAGGCTTGCCCTCCTCATCGACAAGGATCTTATAGCCATAGAAGTATTCTACAAGTGCATTCTCTTTTCCAAAGAGCGCATCAAAGGTCACATCAAAGGTGCTGCCCGTGTACTCACCGCCGAGAGCGACGACCTCCGTCTTCCATTCGTTTTCTGCCTTGGTGATGGAAAGCTTACCGTCTATATATTCGACTGTATAGTTTTTAGCATCGCCTTCGCCAATAAAGCTGAACAGGCCCCGGATCGCGCCCGTATACTCGTCAACGTCGATATAGTTGCCGGACATAAGGGTCACACCGTCAAAGCGTAGCTGCTGTGCAAGAAATGCCTCTGCCAGCTCAATCGAAACACCGCCCTCCGTGAAGATGCCACCGTTTGCAGCACCCGTAAGGATCGAGCTCTGTGTGCCGCTGTAAACAGTGCTCTGATCGTTTGCGCCGATATAGATCGTATAGGGCGCGATCACGAATTGCTGCACGACCTCAGATACTGCGGAATAGTACGCGGTTTCTGCAGCGGAAATACCAATATAATAAGTGCCCGCATTCTTGGGTGCGGAGATCACGTTCATGTCCTTGTCGTACCACGTGATCTGAAGGGTATCCGCTTTCTTCTTAGCAAAGCCATTATAGCCATATTGCAGCGCGCGGCTGATCTGCTCGCTGAGTTCGGCAGCCGTCAGCGCTTCGGCGTTGTAAACAAAGCTCTGATTCGGTGTGATCTCGATCACACCGGTTGCACGGATCACCACGTTGATCGCCGTGCTATCCACCGTGATCAGCAGCTCGTTGAAGGCAAAGGGATTGGTTTCGCTATCAAGGTCGGGATCATAGAAGCCGTACGCCTCACTGCGGTCACCGTGCGTGATGCTGTCGGTATTCACGGGAAGCGGCGCGGTCACAAAGCCGAACTCATACTTGCCGCCGATGGCCTCTCTCATCTCGTAAACGATCTGGATAAAGACCTCGTTGCCGGTGGTATTGTCAACGTTCAGATTATCAAGCAGAATCTTCAAGACGTCAGTAGGCGTATCCGTTCCTGTAATTTTTACGTCAAAGCCTTTCAACACGTTCGTCGATACGGCACCGCTTCCCCAAACGCTCACACCGTTGACCGAGATCGCTTTGATTGTGAATGCGCTTGCATCATACTTGGGAATAAGCAATAATGTGGAAACACCATCGTTTTTGGTGATCTTGAAGTTGGTTACCACAGGTATCGCCGTGTCACCGCTCTTCAGCACCAGCACACCGTCCGGAAACTGCGGATCTGTCATATCCAGCTTATTAGAAATAAGCGAACCGGTCAGCTCGAATTCCTTCTTATAAGTAATATCATAAACAGCGGTAAAGGTCACACCCTCACGCACCATCTGCTCGCCAAGCTCTCCCTCGTAACTAAGGAACGCACCAAACAGGGGCAGATCCTCATCTTCGTAACGCTGACCGTCAATATTACACTTCCAACACTTGAACGTGTAGATGTAATACTCGCTCAGATTCTGCGGAAGCTGGGGTATCGTAAGAGCTTCATCTAGCTCACCCGTGGTAGTAGAGATCGTCTGACCGTCAAAATTCTTGAAGGTCACGGTGAAGCTGTTCTCCATCCAAAGCTCCTCGATCAGGACCTCACCGCCATCCTCTGCGGAAAGGTTATACAGCGTGATGCTATCGCCGATCGTTTCAAAGCCGGCGGTCTGTGCAACCCTGCCGTCATTGCTGTAAACGAGAGAATTAACCGCGCCCGCACTGCGCAAGCTGTACGTAGAAGCGGCAGGCGCGTAGGAATAGTACGCATCGCCATTCAGCCTACTGCTTTCACCGGCCGCTGTGATCTTCCAACCGCGGAACAGATATCCTTCGCGCGTAGGCGTCTGCAACGTAATGGCAGCATCGTATTGCACGCTGGTGCTTTCGGTGGTTTGTGTATCACTACCCTCGGTGGGTCTCACCGAATAATAATAGTCATTGATCTCAAACCTTGCCTGGATCGTGCCGGTAGCCGCAGAAACGGCCTGGGAGGTTCTCACGCCATTCTCATCGTAATACTGAAGACCGTCATCGCCGTAATAACCCTCAAAGGTATAGCCAACCTGAGAACCGATCGCAAGAGTATCCGGAAGGAATTGCGTGCCATAGGCGTAATACAGTGTCTCAACCTCATTTTCCACCACGGTAATCGGCAAAAGTGTAAGTGCGTTCTCTTTCTTGCAAGCTGCGCCCGCAGAGCCGCCCTTTCCGCCGGAAGCGCCGTAAGGCGACTGCCAAGAGGAAGAGGTGCTTTTCGTCTTTCTCATCCAGACCTGACAACCGGTACCACCGTCACCGCCCACGTCAGTGCCACCGGTCAAGCCGGACCAAGAGGAGCGGATCTTACCGTCGGTATACTTTGAGCAATCATGGTCGGGAATGGCACTGTCCGAGGACCAAGCGCCGCCGGAGCCACCCTTGGCACCTGCACCGCCTCCACCACCGCCTGCGCCGAGGAAGTAGCAGGACCAGGCATAACCAACGCCGCCGCCGGAGGCGCCACCGCCACCGCCGCCGCCACCGGTGCCGATTCCGGCACCTGCTTTGCCTGCACCGCCGCCACCGCCGCCGGAGCCGCCGGCAAGACCGCGTATATCGTGGTCGTCACTTTCGTAATCTCTGGAACCCGCAGAGCCGCCAGTACCGCCCTTGGCGCCTTCGGCGCCGCCCGTTGCGGTATAGGAAACCGTACTGGCAATATAAACGATTCCACATGCGTCAGCAGACTTACCGTCATTTCCGTTATAAGCCGCGTTACCCGAATAGTTGTTGTCCAGAAAGTAATCGGTCCACACTCTGCGGGAATAGGCAAATGCCGTTCTCCAACTGGTGCTGGCGCCGCCGTTACCGCCCTTGGTACCGATACCGGCACCTGCACCACCGCCGCCGTAGCCGCCGTAGCCGCTATCGGGGATATAACTGTAATCGTCATCACCCCAAACGGCAGTTTCGCCGTTTGCACCGTTACCGCCACTTGCCGCAGCACCGCCCGTTGCCTTGAGCGTACCCTCGCCGATGATCTTAAGCGTAGAGTTGCTTGGCACCTCAATGCCCGCGCCGCCGCCCGACGTCGTGCTTGCGGCACCGCCGATCACGGTCAGCGTAGCGTTCGCAGGGATATGAATGGTCAGCGTAGAACCACTCTTCACCCGTAATCCACTCGTAGCGGTTCCGCCCTTGAGCGTCAAGGATGCCCCCTCCGGCACATAATATTCACCGGAAAGCTCCTTGCCCGCGTGCGAGGACGTCAACTCCAAAGACGTGGCAGCGCTCTGCACTGCACTCACCGTAAGGGGAGCTGCGCCGATCACGCACGCCACAACCAAAAGCAACGTCAAAAGCGTTGCAAGGAGCGTCCTTCTTCTCATCTTCAACATGTCGTTGTTTCCTCCTTGGAAATGATTTTTCAAAGTATAAAAGGCCAATATAAGGTAAAATTGCATAAATATTTCTTATTTTTATTATTTTAACAAGCTAAGTTCCACAAACGTTCCACAAACTCTTTGCTCCGCTTTTTATCTTTTTCAATTTTATGCATTCAACATCAAAGCCGTCCCCGCCATATAGGCGCATTCTTAAACTGTGTCACTACAATTATCGCAAGTGTTAGGAAACATACGAAAAACAAATTGGGAGAACTTGATTTTTGCAAAATGTATTTTCGTCTACTTTTTTAACCTACAACTTACTACATAATTGTTGGAAGTTGTAGGTCAATCTTCATTTCCACAAATTTTAGGTTGAAAACGCCCTAATTTCGGTATATATCGGTATATAATAGTATTAGAATCAAAATAGAAGGTGCTGTTATGACCATTAACACCGATCAGATCGTTTCGATTTCCGAAGCCAATCAAAACTTTTCCCGCGTGGCACGCAGCTGCGAAAAAAGCGGTACGATCATTATTTTCAAAAATAATCGCCCCAAATACAAGCTGGTCGATCTTGAACAAGAAAGCACGATTGAAATGACCGACGATGAAAAAATCGACTTTGTCGCCGCGCGCATTCTCAAAAAATACAGAACTGCATTTGAGGAGTTGGCGAAATAATTTAATTAAGACAAGACACGCGATATTTATTTTGATCACAGCACTTGACAACAAGTGAAATTGCCGTATAACAAAGGTAGAGAAACACCGCGGCGGATGCTCCCCTCAAAGATCAGTTATAGGAATAACCGCCTTACATGGAAGTTAGGCGGTTGTTTCTTTTTATGTCAGTTTTCAGCGCGTTTTTAAGATAATATAAAGTCGACTTTATTTTTTTATAATTTCACCCTTTATTAAGGACTCTATTTACCGCAAATTGAGCCGTCAAAGCAAGGTAAAAAATCGCGAAAAATTCCGTCTTTTTTCTATCAGTTTTCTATCACTTTTCCAAATGTTTTTCTTAAAATTCCACACTTTATGCGCAAATAGAGTTGTTTTATGCAAAAAACTGTGACGAGGAAGGGCGAAGAGGGATACTGTGGCGATGGCTCGAAATCTCGTAGGCCGTTAACGCGGCGCGTGGGTTCAAATCCCACCTTCTCCGCCAAGCCCCCCATAGGCGCAGTTCAGCAACACTGTAATCCTATGGGGGCTGTATTTTTTAAGCACAACGCATTGAGGGGGCGGAGAAGGTGCTTTGCGAAATCACGGCGCCGCCAAGCGGCGCTCGTGGGGAAGGTGTGTGCTTTCGCAGAAAGTGCCACCTTCAAGTGCAGGTCCGCAGGACTGGGCGCAACAGATAGCTTTGCCACCTAGGGGCAGCGCGTTCACCTTCAAGCACAGACTTTGCGCAACAAATATGGCGCGCTCGCAGAGCGCATCCGCCTCCTCCTTCTCCTTTACAAGATCAGATCATTGTGCTATACTATTACCGCAAGGATATCCTTGCGGCATTTCAACATTAAAACAGGAGGCTGCCCATGGAAGAGAAAAACGAGCTTTCTTTTTCCGAAAGGAATTATGGCACACAGATCCTTGGCATCATTCGAAGCGATTGCGCCCACAACGAAATAAAAGCGCAGCTCCAGGAATATCACGAAAACGATATCGCAAGCATTTTTGAGGAGCTGACCTCAGAGGAACGCGAAAAATTGCTTCAAATTCTCGGCAGCGAGATCATGTCTGAAATCGTTTCCTTCCTTGATAACGCAGGCAATTATCTTTCCGAGATCGATGCCGATGATGCAGCGGAAATCATTGAGCAAATGGACGCTGACGATGCCGTAGAGGCGTTGGAAGACCTTGATGAGCAAACGCGAAACGAGATTTTTGATCTGATCGAGAATCCCGAGGTAAGAGAAGACATCGAGATGATCGTTTCCTATGATGATGATGAATTCGGAAGCCGCATGAGCACGAATTTTATTGCTGTAAAGCGAACCCAAACCATCAAGGAAACAATGAAGGCCCTGGTTCGTGAGGCCGCGGAAAACGATAATGTATATACAATATTCGTGGTGAATGATGACGGTTCCTTTTACGGCGTCATTGATCTGAAGGATCTGATCGTAGCCAGAAGCAATGTTGAGCTTGAAACCCTGATTTGTAACACCTTCCCTTTTGTATACGATAAAGATATCATTTCCGAAAATATCGAGCGCTTGCGCGGATATTCCGAAAGTATGATCCCCGTTATTTCTTCCGACAATAAAGCACTTCTCGGCGTGATTACGTCTACAGACATTACCGAGCTGATCGACGAGGAGCGCGGTGACGATTATGCCAAGCTGGCGGCAATGACCGCAGAACAAGAGCCTGACGAACCGCTTTTTACAAGTATGAAAAAGCGTGTGCCGTGGCTGATCGCACTTTTGTTTATGGGGCTTATCGTTTCTACCGTTGTAAGCGTTTTCGAAAGCGTGGTTGCAGCCCTCCCCATGATCGTTTCTTTTCAATCTTTGATTCTCGGAATGGCGGGCAACGTTGGCACGCAGTCCCTTGCGGTAACGGTAAGGGCGCTGGGTGACAAAGCGAACAACAATTTTAAAATGCAGATCTTTACGATTTTAAAGGAAATCCGCGTCGCACTGCTAAACGGTTGTGTACTCGGTGCCATATCGTTTTTGATCATAAGCGGCTATCTTTTTGTATTCGCATCATACGGTGCGACTTTCGTATTTGCCGCCGCAGGGTGCGTGGGACTCGCCATGTGCTTTGCTATGGCGATTTCCGGTCTCACAGGTGCCGCGATTCCGATCTGCCTCTATCGATTTGGTGTCGACCCTGCTGTTGCCTCAGGACCGCTGATTACAACCATTAACGACCTTGTGGCGGTAATCAGCTACTATGGCCTTGCATGGGCATTGCTGTTGAAATTATAAGCAATACGCTCTTTATTTGAATGCTTTTCGAGCAAAAGGGCGCGGCTCAAATGAGCCGCGCCCTTTTTTGTTTATCTCTCCCTCAGCACTTCGTCGATGGTCATCTCGCAGCTCAGTGTACTCGCACCGGCAATCATCAAGCTTTTATACTTCGATAACGGTTACCAGCTCGGCGAGATCCTTACGCTTTTTGGCGCGGAGGGGATCGCCTTCCTTGGCGTAGCCGAGGGTGATAACGAGGCGGACTGGGGCATCGAAATGGCAGAGCCCGCGGAGCTTTTTATCATCGAGCCAGCCGAGGATGCAGGTAGAAAGCCCCTGCGCGGCGGCTTCCGCTGTGATATAGGCAGCGAGAATGCCAATATCGATGGAGCGATAATCATTCCCCTTCATCTTGGCGCCGAGGGCGGCGGAGGCGACGTAGGGCCTCTCCGAGATGACAAGCATCACGGGCGCGTCGGCGGCAAATTTGTTCATACCCATTCCCTGCGTTGCCTTGGCCGCCTGCTTTGCCGCTTCACCCTTGCACACGGTGATATGATAGGTCTGGCCGTTGCACGCCGAGGGAGCAAGGCGCGCGGTGGCGAGGATCGCCGAGAGCTTCTCCTCTTCCACGGTGCGCGTGGGATCATAGCTGCGGCAGGACTGTCTGCTTTCTGCAATTTCGGTAAAGTTCATCCCCATTCTCCTTTCATTCATCCATTCCACAGGGGGTGGCACGGGCAATGAGAGCGCGATCCTGCATGACAGCAGCATAGAAGCGGTAGCCGCCCGAGAAATTGTAAGCGGTGTAGCCGTTGCCCTCCAAAATACGAGTGGCGATATAACTACGCAGACCGCTTTGGCAGATCACGTACACGGGCTTACCCTTGGGCACCTCGGCAAGGCGCTCGCGCAGCTCATCCACGGGGATATTGGCAAAGCCATCGATGTGTCCCATGGCATACTCACGACGGGTACGGGTATCAAGCAGGGTGACGTCGGTGCGCCGCAACAGTGTGTGAAGCTCCTCTACATGCCACTGCTTCAGCGTACCGTTGGCAATATTGTCGATCATAAAGCCCGCCATATTTATGGGGTCCTTTGCCGAGGAATAAGGCGGCGCGTAGGCAAGATCCAGGTCCTTCAGATCAGTGGCCCTCATTCCTGCGTGAATGGCAGTGGCAAGCACATCAATACGCTTATCCACGCCCTCGCGCCCTACGATCTGCGCGCCAAGCAATCGGTAGGTGTCCTTTTCAAAGATCACCTTTATCGTCATCACGCTGCCGCCCGGGTAGTAGCCCGCGCGACTCATCGGTGAAAGAATCACTTTATCCACCGAAAACTCACACCGTTTCGCGTCATTTTCACTAAGACCCGTGGTGGCGGCGGTCAAATCGAAGATTTTGATCACCGAGCTGCCCTGCGAGCCGTGGTAGTGGCTATCCCCGCCGCAAATATTGTCTGCGGCAATGCGTCCCTGCTTGTTGGCAGGACCGGCAAGCGAGATAAGAGCATTCTCGCCCGAAACGGCATGCTTCACCTGTACGGCATCACCCACGGCATAGATATCGGGCACGGAGGTTTCCATTTTGTCGTTTACGAGGATGCTATTCTTGATGCCGAGGGCGATCCCTGCCTCCTCGGCAAGCGCAGTGTCGGGTGTGACACCAAGAGCAAGGATCGCCATATCCGCACGGAGCGTTCCGTCACGATCAAGCTGCACGGCTACGCCCCGATCTGCCTCGACAAACCCTGTGACAGTCCTGCCGAGCAGGAGCTTGACGCCGTAGCGGCGCATCTGCGCGTGGAAGAACGCCGCCATATCCTCGTCAAACGGGGTGAGTAATTGCCGCGGACGTTGTATAATGGTCACATCCATGCCAAGCTCGCAAAGATTCTCGGCAAGCTCCACGCCAATAAAGCCGCCGCCCGCGAGAATAACGGAGTGTGGGCGATGCGTTTTGATATAGTTTTTGATGCGTAGCGTGTCCTCTACGGTGCGGAGCGTGAAGAGCTTTTCGCTATCGATCCCCTGCACCCGCGGCAAGGCGGCTTTCGCGCCGGGGGCAAGAAGCAATTTGTCGTATTTTTCCTCAAAACTCGTACCGTCTGACAGTTTTTTGACCGTGACGGTCTTGCGGTCGGGGTGAATAGCCGTAACCTCATGATGTGTTTTGACCTTCACGCGAAAGCGCGAAAAGAAGCTTTCCGGAGTCTGGAGCGTCAGCTCCTCCTCGTCGGCGATCACGTCCCCGATATAATACGGCAAGCCGCAGTTGGCATAGGACATAAAGCCCGAACGCTCGAACACCACGATCTCGGCCTGCTCGTCAAGTCTGCGGATGCGTGCTGCGGCGGTGGCACCGCCAGCCACGCCTCCAACGATTACAATCTTCATGCTGTACACCCCTTCTCCTATCTGCTTATGATCATACGATCTCGATCTGAACGGCACGCATGGCATTGAGGGCGGTGTTATGACTTTCCACCGACACGCCTGCGGAGCAGGCGGCATCCACCGCGATCGGCACCTCGGGAAATGCGGCTTTCAAGACCATCGCGTTGGAGATCACGCAGATATCGGTGCAAAGTCCGCAAAGCTCGATGCTCTCAATGGACTCACCGTAGCTTTCGAGCAGTTGGGGCAGGTCGATGCTACCAAAGGTGAGCTTATCTAACACGGTTTCGGCAAAGGGCTTCAGCTCATCACAGATCTGCCAGCCGTCGCTACCTTTTATGCAATGGGGCACGGGCAGATTTCTCCCCTCCTGCGTGGCTCTATAATCCGCAAAATGGGTGTCACGGGTAAAGATGATCTTGCCGTCAAAATTCCTAACCTTCTCTACCACATTCGGCACGATCGCCGCGGCGAGATCACTGCCGAGGCTGCCCGTGATAAAATCCACCTGCATATCTACGACAATAAGGTATTTCATTTATGAAGCCTCCTTTTCTCCGATCGTCATCATTATACCACCAAATACCGTAGCACGCAAGGGGCACGGCTATCAATATCTGCCGAGCGCCAGCTGCTTGGCTTGGCTCGGTTCTGATGGATACGACAAAAAACGACCTTCCCCTTCCACTCTCCCCCAAATTTTAGGTTGACAATATCCTAATCTTGCTGTAAAATAAGACCAGATTTCAAACAGGAGGCGCCACAATGACCATTAACACCGATCAGATCGTTTCGATCACGGAGGCAAATCAAAATTTTTCCCACGTGGCACGCAGCTGCGATAAAAGCGGTACTATCTTTATTTTCAAAAACAATCGTCCCAAATACAAGCTGGTGGATCTTGAACAGGATACCACCATCGAGATGACCGACGATGAAAAGATCGATTTTGTTGCCGCACGCGTTCTGAAAAAATACAGAGCTGCATTTGAGGAGCTGGCAAAATGATCAAGCTCAGTCAAGACAAGGTTCTTATGCTGCACAAGCTGATCACAGAGGAAACGGGCGGCGATCCCGCGCTCCGTGACGCCAATTTGCTGGACAGCGCGTTAAAATCCGCATTTCAGACCTTTGGCGGCACAGAGCTTTATCCCACCAAGGAGGAAAAGGGCGCACACCTTGGCTTCTCCCTTATCTCCAACCATGCATTTGTGGACGGGAATAAGCGCATTGGCATGTGCGTTCTGCTGACCTTCCTGGAGGTCAACGGCATTCGCCTGGACGTTGACAATGCCGACATTGCCCACGTGGGACTTGCCGTTGCCGCAGGCGAAATGGACTACGGCGAGCTGCTTGCATGGATCCGCAAGCATCGGCGGTAATAAGGCAAAGTACACGTTTCACGATCGGAGAAGATATCCGTTAGTGATACGTTTTGAAGTATGCCCATTGACACACACGTTTTTTCGGTATAAGCATTTTACTATGATCATCAAACACCCTCTGCTCTCATCCGAGTCATACACTCACAGAGATCGGGCATTTCTCAGCGCAAACGTCCGTTTTTCAAGATTGTTATTCTTCGCAGTGATATGACGAGCATCGGTTATGAAAACAAGGTCACTGCAGTGATCACGATTCCCAGCACCAAGAGGATCAGTCCCGTTACACGGTTCAATGCCTTGGGGGAGGCCTTGTTGGCAATACGTGCGCCGATCCGCGCAAAGACAAAGGTAAAGAGAACGCAAAGCATCAGTATCTGCAGGTCGGGCAATCCATCGATGGCAAAATGCGAGAGTGAGCCTGTCAGTGCCGTGAAGGTCATAATAAACACACTGGTGCCCACAGCAGTCTTCAGCTCGTAGCCCAAAACGGAAGTCAAAATCAGCAGCATCATCATACCGCCGCCCGCGCCGACAAAGCCACAGATAAAGCCGACAAGGCATCCCGAAAGGACCGACTGCACGGCGCGCTTGACCCTCGACACATTCTGCATGGCCTCCTTCGTCGTCATCACGGGCTTTACGATAAATTTGATACCGAGAAGGGCGGTCATTACCACGGAAAGACTGTTCATCGCGGTATTTGGCAAAAGGCTGGACACATAGCTACCCACGGTCGTAAACACCAGAACGCTGATCATCATGATCAGTCCGTTACGAACGTCCAGATTCCCGTTTTTCTTGTAGGTATAGGAGGACACCGCGCTTGCCAGCACATCGGACGTCAAAGCGATCCCGACGGCACTGTACGCGGGAATATGAAGAAAAGTCACCAGCATCGGCGTAATTACAGCCGCCGCACTCATGCCGGCAAAGCCGGTGCCAAGTCCTGCCCCGACCCCTGCAAAAAAGCAAACGATAAATTCCACAAATGTGATCAAAACGATCTCTCCTCCCACAAATCTCTATCGCACATAGATTCCCTGCACCCGTTACGTGCCTTTTTTCGCTATAGCAGGGTACAAAAGATCTCAAACACAAAAGCTTGCTTCTTCATGATCGGTCTGCGAATCCCATCCAACACCCGGCGGCATGGGTGCACAGCGCCGTGATATCATCACGGCGAAGGAGCGTCCCAAGCCATTCCTGTGGAATGGCTTCATAGCCATAGAGTGCACCTGCAACGCCACCTGCCACGGCAGCGACCGTATCGGTATCTGCACCGAGATTGACGGCTTTCAAAACACATTCCCGATAGCTATCGGTGGTGAGCAGACACCAAAGCGCCGCCTCCAGTGTATCTACTACGTAACCGCTGCTTTTGATATCGCTTCGGGGTATTTTCGCAAAGCCCGGATCAAAAATGCGCTTGTAATGAGCAAGCTCCGGGTGATCGCACAGCTCGCACTCGGCACGGCGCAGCGCGAGGTCGATCGTATCCTTACGCGGCTCGTTCAACAGGTGCATCAGCACAAAGGCATAGATCAGACATCCTACACGGGAGCGCTCGTGTGCGTGGGTGAGGCGAGAGCCGTTATCTATCAGCTCACGCCACGTTACAAACGGCAGTTGCCTTGCGTGTGCATAAAGCACGAAGGGGTGGATGCGCATCAGCGATCCGTTTCCGTTCGAGCCCTCGCCCTCAAAGCCAAAATCAAAGGCTCGCGAGCGCTCCATGGCGCCCGATACACCGTCGGTGGCAGCGAAATAATTGATGACGGCACAGCTACAGCATCTGCCAACGTCAAAAACCGAATCTGTTGAGGTGTATTTCGCATCCAGATGCCAGCGCACAAAATTTTGCATGATCGCATCGTAATCCACCTCGCCCTCGCACAGGGCGTCCAGTGCGGCAAGGGACATCGAGGTATCGTCTGACCACGCACCGGCAGGAACCGAATGAGTCCCGAATCCGCGCATATCGGTGACAGGATCAGAATCCAATGCTTCACGGGTGCAAAATTCCACGGGAACACCCAGTGCATCCCCCACGGCGTGCCCCAGCATGACCGCCTTCAGCTTTTCAACCATTTCCTCCATACTCTTCCCCCTTTTTCGCTCTCACCAAGTGCTTCTGTCCGATTCTCGCGCACAGTGGCACCTTCTCCTTTGCACGGTCGCTTTGCCCGTGCGTCGCAATCGGCTTCCCCCGTACGGGAGGGCCCGCCGCTCTCTCGGCAAATACCCGTACCTGCTACGGCTTATGCCGCGTTGCGTCACTCCTACTACATTATACCGCAGATAGCACCGAAATACAATAGAAAGATGCCGTCCGTGCGATCTGACAGACACACTACAAGGTTGGGCAATGCCACCATGTCGCAGAAGATTCTCGACCAAGCCAAGATACATGACCGGTCAAAGCCCCAAAAGCAGCATTAGCTATCAAAAGGCTGTACCGCTCCGCAAAAGCAGAGCGGTACAGCTTCTTTATCATCTGTTAAAAGCAGGAGCACCGTAAACGCACTTGCCTCATTGGATCTGTGTGATCACCAGATGCGCGGAAACGGGGCGCGTTCCCCCTCCGAGGGGCGTGATGGTAAGCGCGGCAGCGTTTCCCGCAGGGTTGCGAACCGTGAGGACTGAGTTGACCGTCGCGGTCGTCACAATCGCCATTCCCACGATCTGTGACGTTCCTGTGGCACGCCCTACCACGGTTTGGGGCAGGTCCTGACCGTTCAAGGTCAGGATCAACTGTCCTGCCTCGGCCACACCCACCTGAAACAGGACCTGATAGGTGCCGATCGGACCAAGATTGAACGAGGACGGACCGAGTCGCCCGATATTTGTATTGGCGATCGGCCCATTCTGCGGGAAGCTGACGTCCGTACCAGGAGCAACCGTTGCCGCGTTATCGGGCGGCATCAACGCATAAAAGTCGGCATAGCTCAATACACCTCCGGCAGGGCCTTGAGGTCCTGCGGGACCTGCTTCGCCGGCAGGACCTTGCGGTCCTGTGGGGCCTGCTTCTCCTGCGGGACCTGCTTCACCGGCAGGTCCTTGAGGTCCTGCGGGGCCTATGGGTCCAATAGGACCGGTGGCGCCGACAGGACCTCGAGGACCCGTGAAGCCCCTTTCGCCGGCGGGACCCTGCGGACCCATAGGACCGCTCTCTCCCGCAAGGCCCTGTGGTCCTCGCGGACCTGCAGGACCTTGAAGTCCCCGTGGACCCTGTGGTCCTCGCGGGCCCGGCGGACAGACCTCACACCGATCCTTCTCTTTATCGTTATCACAGCTGAACTTTTGACCGTTACAGCCATTGGAGCTACATTTGCAGCAGTGGCGATCGGCGTTTCTCATCAATGGATTTTGCTTGTTCATATCATTTCCTCCTTTTTCGGATTTGGGGTGAAACACCATTCCATTATATGCGTATTTTCGACAGACATATACGACATCCGACAAGACCGAATGGTTCTTGCTTTTTTACCCTTCTGCGCATGCATTCCAACAATACCCCTCTGGTCCGATCGCTCCTTCCCTGCCAATAAAAAATTTGGACAAAAAAGCAGACACAGAGACTCATTCAGCCACCGTGTCTGCTTTTGTTGTACATTTGCACGCATACGATTCAGCAAAAGGTAATGCCCTCTGCCACGCTCATAGAGGCGATCTTGGCAAGCGACTCAATGCGCACACCCTTTGCGCGCAGATCGTCACCTCCGCCCTGAAAAGCCCGTTCAATGACGATGCCGCAGCCGACAAGCTCTGCGCCCGACTGCTCGATCAGCCCGATCAAGGCACGGAGGGCGTCCCCCTTTGCCAGAAAATCATCGATCACCAGCACCTTATCCTCTGCACGAAGATATTCCCTTGACACCACAACATCATAGGGGTGCTTGCCGGCAGATGCCTCGACCGAGCAGGAGAGCAAATGTTCTTGGGCAGCGCCATGCTTCATTTTTTTGGCAAAAAGCATCGGCACCCTTAATTGCCGTGCCACAAGGCAGGCGACAGCAATGCCCGAGGCTTCGATGGTGAGCACCTTGGTCACGCCCGCATCGAGAAAGCGACGGGAAAGCTCCTGACCGAGCTCATCAAGAAGCAGCACATCGATCTGATGGTTGAGAAAATGATCCACCTTCAGCACGTCACCCTCAAGTATTTTTCCATCGGAAAGGATCTTATCTTCAAGCAATTTCATAAAAATCAAGCCTCCTTCATATCAAAAAGTCGGGCATACGCCCGACCTTTTGCACAGGCTTATACCTGCTTATTACTGGTTTTGAGGAGCACGTCGTGCGCGCCACCCTCCACAATGCTGACAGAGGAAACAAGCGTCAGCTTTGCCTTCTCCTGCAGCTCGGGAATCGAGAGTGCACCGCAGTTACACATGGTGGAGCGCACCTTGGCAAGGCTTTGCTGCACGTTGTCCGACAGCTTGCCTGCATAAGGCACATAGGAATCCACACCCTCCTCAAAGGAGAGCTTGGCGCTGCCGCCGAGGTCGTAGCGCTGCCAGTTACGAGCGCGATTGCTGCCCTCGCCCCAGTACTCCTTCATCAGCGTACCGTTGACATTGACCTTCGCCGTGGGGCTTTCGTCAAAGCGAGCGAAATAGCGACCCAGCATGATGAAATCGGCGCCCATGGCAAGTGCAAGCGTCATGTGATGGTCATGAACGACGCCACCGTCCGAGCAGACGGGAACGTAAATACCGGTTTCCTTGAAATATTCGTCGCGGGCGCGGCACACGTCGATCAGCGCCGTAGCCTGACCGCGGCCGATGCCCTTGGTTTCACGGGTAATACAGATCGAGCCGCCGCCGATACCGACCTTGATAAAGTCAGCACCACAATCGGCAAGGAAGCGGAAGCCCTCACCGTCAACAACATTGCCTGCTCCGATCTTAACGCTGTCGCCGTACTTCTCGCGGACGAAGGCAATGGTGCGCTTCTGCCACTCGGAATAGCCCTCGGAGGAGTCGATGCAAAGCACGTCAGCACCCGCCTCCAGCAGTGCGGGAATACGCGTTTCATAGTCACGGGTATTGATACCCGCGCCCACGATATAGCGTTTTTGTGCATCCAAAAGCTCCATGGGGTTCTTCTTGTGCTGATCGTAATCCTTACGGAACACGAAATAGCAAAGCTTGCCATCCTTGCTCACGATGGGCAAGGAGTTGAGCTTGTTATCCCAGATGATATCGTTTGCCTCCTTCAGCGTGGTGCCCTCAGGTGCGGTGATCAGCTTTTCAAGAGGGGTCATGAAGGTGGCGATCCTTTCATCGGTGGACATGCGGCTCACGCGGTAATCTCTGCCCGTCACGATGCCGAGCAGCTTGCCGTTGGGAGTTCCGTCCTCGGTGATGGCAACGGTGGAGTGACCGCTTGCCTCCTTGAGTGCCAGCACGTCAGCAAGGGTCTGATCGGGACGCAGATTGGAGTCACTGCGCACAAAGCCCGCCTTAAAGCCCTTGACCTTGGCAACCATTGCCGCCTCATCCTCGATGGATTGCGAGCCGTAAATGAAGGAGACGCCACCCTCCTGTGCGAGTGCCACGGCAAGGCGGTCACCCGACACCGACTGCATAATGGCAGACACAAGCGGAATGTTCAGGGAGATCGCCGCTTCCTCTCCGCGCTTATAACGAACAAGGGGTGTTTTCAAAGAAACATTGGCAGGAATACACTCACTGGAGGAATACCCGGGAACCAGCAGATATTCGTTAAAGGTATGAGAGGGTTCTGCATAATAAAATGCCATTGCTAAATCTCCTTTGCTTTCATCGCTCCGTGCGGCGCTATCCCCGTCGCGCGTGATATTTCTATTATTATACAACATAAAAATACTTTTTGCAAGAGCAAATCACAAATTTCACGATTTTCGCAAACCGATCCCCCCTTTCCGTCGCACTTTTGTTAAAATAATCAAAAAGTCAATTCCGATTGACTTTTTCTGCGGGGTATACTATAATGTTGAGAGTAACATTGAAAAGAGGTCTTATATGGACTATAATTATCATACCCACACCTTTCGCTGCATGCACGCCACGGACAACGAGCGCAGCTATATCCAAAAAGCCATCGAGGCGGGCATCCGTCACCTTGGCTTTTCGGACCACGCCCCCTTTATCTTTCCCGACGGGCATGAGTCCTTCTACCGCGTGCCCATGCGTCTTGTAAAGGATTATTTTGACACCCTTTGCGCTCTGCGCGAGGAATTTCGCGACCGGATCTCGATCCACATCGGCTTTGAGATGGAATACTACCCTGCCTATTTTGATGAAATGCTTGACATCGCCACAAGGGCAGGGGCAGAATATCTCATCCTCGGACAGCATTTCATCGCAAACGAGCAGGTCACAGACACGCGCCCCTCTCTACCCACCGAGGATCCCGCGCGCCTGATCGAATACACCGACTGCCTGGTCGCCGCGATGAAGCGCGGTGTATTCACCTATATCGCGCACCCCGATCTGATGCGCTACACAAGAGATGACAACATTTACCGTCGCGAGGTCGAACGCACCTGCCGCGCAGCAATCGAAACCAACACCCCTCTTGAGATCAATTTTCTCGGCATCCGCGAGGGGCGTCACTACCCCCTCAAGATGACACGCTTCTGGCAGATCGCGGGCGAGATGGGCGCCCCCGTGACCTTCGGCTTTGACGCACACAACGCAAGGGCTGCGGGTGACATTGCCTCCCTGCCCACTGCGATGGAGATGGTCAAGCGCTACGGACTCAACTACATCGGTGAGCCGAGGCTGGTCCCCTTGCAGAATTGATCATCAGACCAAAAGAGGCACCGCAGGGCTGAGCCCTGCGGTGCCTCTTGCTTAAAATCGGATCTCGACACCGTTCTGATATGCAGCGGGGACCTGCACGCGCTCGCCATCAAGAACGACCTCGTTCTCGGGCACGATGTAGCGCGACCAAAGCACGCCCTCATCCAGATACAGATCGCGGAAGCCCCACATGTATTTCAGTATGTCGCGGTCACTTTTCCCGTAATAGGAATAGTTGCCCGTGCGGATCACCCGCTTTTCTCCCCATTCCTCCGGCAAAACGGTCACATTTGCTGCGTGGGAATGGCCGCAAAACAGACAGAGCACACGCGGATCAAGCAGCAGCTCCCGCGCCTCGTCCCCCTCCTTGGCAATATCGAAATGATGAGAGGCGAGGACGATCCTTTTGTCGGGGTGCGCGTCCATCACCGCGCGGATCTGTGCCACGGGGATCGGTGTATAGGTGCCGTCGCTGTGCTCGGTAGGATCGAGATCGGCACAGTAGCTGTCATAAAGAACCAGCAACACGTCGCCAAACGGTACAACGGCACTTCTCCCACAGCCCGTAAGGCTGCGCCACATCTCCTCACCGTACTGCTCATGGTTGCCCGCGATCATATAGACGGGGACATCGGGCAGCTCGGGGCAAAATTCCTTAACGAATTCCCCGGTGCGGCTTCTGCCCTCCTTCAGATAGCAGCCCTTTGTTTGCCAACGCCAATGGTCAAGTGACAGATCGCCGAGAAACAGAATGACCTCAAAGGGGTCCTTCTCATACTCCTCGTTGATATGCCGCATCAAGCGTCTCATGCGCTCGGCAGAATCGACACCATACCAGTCCACGTGACAATAATGTGTATCTGAAACGATCAAAGCTCTTTTTTTCATATTGGATCCTCCTGTTTTTCTTCCCTCCGATATTCACCGATCAGCGCCGAGGCGAGGATCAGCACCGCACCGATCACACCGTACAGGGTCATGGATTCCTTCAAAAAAACTGCCGAAAGCACCACGGCAAGGATGGGGTCGATGTAGCTGTAGATCGCCACCGTTCCCGCAGAAAGTCTTGGAATGGCACCGAAATAAAGGGCATATGCAAGCCCCGTATGTACCACGCCCACGGCGATCAACAGCAACGCAGACTGCCACGAGAGGGGGGCAAATGAAAGCTCCTCGGAAAGCAGCACATAGGGCAAAAGCACCGCCACCGAAACAAGAAACTGCACCAGCGTCTTATCAAGCGGAGGCACGTCGGTCATTCTCTTATTGACCGTCACGATCGCGGCGTAAAGCACCGCCGCCGCAAGCCCCAGAAGCATGCCCTTCCACTCGGAAAGTCCCGAAAATCCGACCTCTGCGACGCCCGACACCAGCACCATCCCCCCCAGTGCCGTAAGGGCACAAAGCACGCGCTTGACCGTCAGACGTTCCCCGAGAAACAAGGGGGCGGCGAAAATGAGCAGAACAGGCGCCATGTAATAGCAGAGCGTGGCAGTGGCGACCGAGGTATACTTATACGCCTCAAACAACAGCACCCAATTAAAGCCGAGAAATGCGCCCGAGCAAAGAAGAGGCAGCCAATGCTTCTTGACCGTAGCAAGGGAAAATCCCCCTTGACGGACAAGGATCAGCGCAAGAAGGAACATCGCACCGATGGTGGCTCGCACCAGTGCCACGAGACCGGACGGCAACGGAATAAGGCGTCTGAAAATGCCGATGGTACCGAAGATCGACATGGCAAGGATCAGCATGCCACGCCCTACGGCAACACGGCGACCGGGATTTGATTTGATCTGCAAGGCGCTTTCCTCTCTCATTCTTTCTCGGCAAGAGAAATGCCGGTCAGCGAAAGAACAGGCGCAATGTCGCATTCCAAAACCGCCGTTTCAAATTCCTCGCCGTCAAGTGTCGACTCATCCGACTCAACGTTAAATCCGAAAAGTTTTTTCATAGCATGCCTCCGAGGGATTGACCGTTATTATCATATCACGCATAAAAGCTTTGAGAGCCTTATGAATGATATCCCTTTTCACGGAGCAAACGGAGCACCGTGTCGGGGTTGTTACAGGTGATCAGGGCAGCACCGTTGGCAATGGCAAGATCCACTCCCTTTTCATCCTTCACGCACGCACCCGCCCATGGCTGCACGCCATAGCTGCGCATACGGTCAAATTCACACCGTTCTGCCATATTCAGCTCGCTGTATGTCGTTTTAAACATACAGCAGCAATAGCCGTACTCGTAAGGATCGCGCGTAACGGCACCGAGATGGCTGATCGGATAATAGACGTGCTGACGGTACTTTTTGCCATACTTATTCCGAATGTACTCATGCAGCTTGCCGCTGAAGGTGTTGATGACCACACGGTCGGTATAACCGTATGCATCCACTATGGCAAGCACGCGGTCACAAACGTCAAAGGCGAGCATCTCGCGCCCTTCGGTGGGATACTCCTTGAGCTCGATGTCCAGAGTCATCTCCGGGAGATCCTTGACGTAGTCCATAAATTCCTTGAAGGTCGGGATCCTCGTGCCAGAAAATTGCGCTCCCTTGTGAGAGCCTGCATCAAGTGCTTTCAGCTCGGAAAGCAGCTTGTCACACACCTTACCCGTACCGTCAGTGGTCCGATCCACCGTCGCGTCGTGAATGACAACAAGCTCGTTGTCACGCGTCACGCGCACGTCGATCTCGATCTGATCGACGCCCAGCTCCGCCGCCGCCCGAAACGCCGGCATTGTATTTTCGGGATACGCGGCAGACCATCCACGGTGCGCCGCGACCCAGATGTTCTTTTCACTTTGTGTCCAGACACTCATCACTGCTCTCCTTTTTCAGGCTTACAAACAATCCGATTGCTACCAAGTCCAATTGTAACACAAGAAAAGAAGGAAGTCAAGCAGTGTGGCAAAAACGGCGACGTGGGATTCTGCTTTGGCAGCCCCCCGCTGTGTGCACCAAAAAAGGGGCTAAAGAAAAGGCTCCCTTGTGTAAAGGGAGCCTTTTATCGATCACACCTCAATGTTCTCTGACAAATTGGAATTTGTTCATCCTTTTTAGTTGTATTCGAATTCAAAATCGCCGTTTGAACTTTTATTTTCAGATTCAACAATAACGTATATCGTTTTCACATCGTCATATTTATCGTCTAAAGCGATTGTATTATCGTATGACTCGCCGCCCTTGATTGTAAATATCAGCTCGTTTTCTCCGTTTACACCAACATACACATTTACCTCGCCTTCGTCAAGACTCGCTTCGTATTCAAGGGTATGATCGCTATCATTTTCCCCTTTTAACTTGAAATGGTATATACCCTCAAAATCAGAAAACTTCATACTCGCCTCATCTTCCCAACATGATGTTTGCATCATTTTTGCGGCGTATTTGTTTACATATCCATTTCCACAACCAAAAAGACTTATCGTCAATAAAGCCATTATCAATATAAAAGATAATTTTTTCACTTTTATTTCTCCTTTGCCTCTATATGCTCGAATGCTTCAAATTGGAATTTGATTAATTCTTTTCGATCAACCTTTTTATGTTTTCCGTGTCATCAATATAGGTTTCCGTATATCCACATTGGGGGCATACGGCACATTTGATTTTACCTAAAGAGCCTTTAAACATACCCTTTTGTCTTACATCTACGCCGTAACCGCCATTAGTTACCATAACGGTTAAATCTTCAACCATTTCCGTTTCACATCTTAAACATTTTCTCATAGTATGCCTCCGTCAAATTCTTATTCATCATTCGCATTTATCGCACCGGTTTCGCCTTATGCATGGGGCTAAGCCCACACCCTTAATATAGCACAAAAATCACAGAAAATCAATCTGTAGTTTCTGCTTTTCCTGTCGGTAGATTATGTGCTATTAGAACTGTCCTTTAGGATACAACCCCATGGGCGCCTACCGTAAAGCAGTTTTTTATCAATATCAAAAGGGACGAGGTTTTCTCGTCCCTTTTGCACGCTTCCTTGCTTGCAAGGTATAGTGTGTTATACCGTATGCTGTTTTCGGGTGGTAAAGGCGTGATGTTTTTGCTTGCGCAAAAGTGATGTTACTCACTTCGTTCGTAATGATGTTGCTCGCCAAGGCTCGCAGTGATGTGATGTTTGCCCACTACGCCGTCAGGCGTAACATCACTTACGCAGTAAACATCATTGCCGAAGGCAACATCACTTGCCCGTAAGGGCAAACATCGTTCGGCAGACCTGCTTTATCGCAGGTCGCCGTGCGGGCGCCCCTTTTTTGGTGCCGGAATGCGTGTCCATCTCGGGTTTTTAACCCGAGATCGGAAGAACGCCTCAGCGCCTAACCGTCTCCCCAAATCTTGTTTGACGGCGTTCTTCCCTGCGGATCTCCTGCTCGGCGCTGATCTGAAATATGTCTTTCCGCAGCCCCCCACTGTGTGCACCGAAAAAGGGGCTGCCCTGCGGGCGCCCCTTTTTTGGTGCCGGAAGCGGGGGTCGAACCCGCACGGTATCGCTACCACTGGATTTTGAGTCCAGCACGTCTGCCAATTCCATCATTCCGGCGTAACGCGCTTATTATATCATAAAGGGTATCAAAAATCAACCCCCTTTTTGAGATTTTCTTCACTCTTTTTTCGGCATGGCATACACTGCTCATTAGAAACCGAAAGGAGGCAAACCATGAACGAACCGATGGAAATTCCTCGCCCCTCGGGCACGGGCTTTTTGGTGGTTCATGCCACCACCGCAAGCTCTGCGATCCCCTTGCGTGATGCACAGGTTACCGTATCCTACAGCAACGATGAGCAAAGTGACGTCATCTTCGAGCTACGCACCGATCGGGACGGAAAAACGCCCCGTGTGGCGCTTCCTGCCCCTGCACGAGCCGACTCACAGCGGCCCGGTGGCGCTCCCCCGTTTGCCACCTACACGATTGCCGTATCCCTGAAAGGATATCGGAGTGCCGTTTACAACCGTGTACCTATCTTTGACGGCATCACCGCCATTCAGCAGGCAGATCTCATTCCCGTCCCCGAAAACGGCACCCCCGATTCCTTTACCACAGAGCGCCCGGAGCTCTTTGAAAATACCCCGCCTGCGCTTTGAGAAAGGAGCTCTTATGCCCACAACACCCTTCATCCCCGAAAACATCACCGTGCATCTCGGCAGACCCGAGCAGAATGCACGAAACGTGACGCTCCCCTTTCTGGATTACGTGGCAAACGTGGCATCCAGTGAGATCTATCCCACCTGGCCCGAAAACGCCATCCGCGCAAATATGTACGCGCAGATCTCCTTTGCCTTAAATCGTATCTATACCGAATTCTACCGTTCAAGAGGCTACGATTTTGATATCACAAGCTCCACCTCGATCGACCAGTATTTCGTGGAGGGACGCGATATTTTTGAAAACATCAGGGAGCTGGCGGGAGAATTGTTTAACGACTATGTCAGTCGGCGCGGCAACGTGGAGCCCCTCTTTACCGCCTACTGTGACGGTCGCGAGGTCAGCTGCGAGGGACTTTCCCAATGGGGAACGGTCGAGCTTGCCGAGCAGGGGCTGACCCCTTACGAGATCCTGCGTTACTACTACGGTGATGACATCGACATCGTGGAAAACGCCCCTGTGATCGGCATGAGTGACACGGCGCCCGTGGTTCCTCTGAGCATCGGATCGGTCAACAACGACGTGCGCACGGTGCAGCTTCGCCTCAACCGCATCGGCAACAACTATCCTGCCATTCCCAAAATCCTGGAAACAGACGGCATCTACGGCACCGATACCGAGGCGGCGGTGCGCGAATTCCAACGCATCTTCGGTTTGACACAGGACGGCATTGTGGGAAAATCCACATGGTATTACATCCGCCGCATTTACAATGGGGTCAAGCGTCTCAACGAGCTTGACTCGGAGGGGATCACCCTTGAGGAGGTCACGCAGCAATATCCCGGCGTGCTCCGCGAGGGGGACACGGGAAACGCCGTTGCCAATCTGCAATACTATCTCAGTTACCTTTCGGATTATTACAACACCATTCCCTCCTTGCCCATTGACGGTGTGTTCGGCAACACAACGCGTGCCGCTGTGGTGGACGCGCAGAACACCTTTGGGCTTGTGGCTGACGGTATTGTGGGCGAGGTCACGTGGGATGCCATTTATGACGCCTATCTCGGCATCGTATCGACCATACCTCGCGAATATGTGGAGGGCGAGGTGATCCCCTTTCCGGGGGTGGTGCTCCGCATCGGCTCTGACTCCGAGGACGTCCGTCTTTTGCAGCAATACCTCAATTACATTGCCGCAAGCTATCCCGAGATCCCGACTGTCAGTGTGACAGGCTACTTCGGTCCGCGCACCCGAGAGGCAGTGATCGCCTTTCAGGAGCTTTCGGAGCTGCCTGTAAGCGGCACGGTGGGAGCGATCACATGGAACGCCATCATCGATCTTTACAGTGATCTTTTTATCGGCAACAGAACGACCGAGGGTCAATACCCCGGCTTTGACGTGGGAGGTGCCTGACCGATGCCCGATCGCAACAAGGAAGCAATTATCATGATACAGCGGTATTTGCGGCAGCTTTCCTATACCGGCGAGAACATTCCCGCACCACCCATTGACGGCATATACGATACCGCTACCGCCCAAGCCGTACGTTCCTTTCAAGCCAAGGAGGGCGTGCCTCAAACAGGCGTTGTCGACCGCACCACCTTTGATCTTCTCTTTCGCCGCTATGAGGAATCTCTGCGCGAACGGAGTGCCCCCGTGCCCCTCGCTGCCTTCCCGAGGCTCTCGGCTGACTACACGCTTCGCGAGGGAGATGAAAGCTTTCTCGTGCGGCTGATCCAATATGCACTCGGCGAGCTTGAGCTGATCTACGAGGGCTTTGAAAGCATTCCGCAAAGCGGCATCTATGACGCCGCAACGGTTGAAGCAGTCAGAGGCTTTCAAAAACGGCATTCGCTGCCCGAAACGGGCGAGGTGGACCGAGCGACGTGGGATGCGCTGGCAAGCGTTTACAACCGAGAATTCGGAGGCTACCAGCCTCAATGAGAAGACAGCAACGGCACCGCGAGATCTCGCGGTGCCGTTGCTGTTTTTATCAAAATCAGAAAAGAACGCTGCTCAGCCAAAGATCCGCACCTCGGCACCAAGCCCACGAAGCTTTTGCTCAAGGTGCTCATACCCCCGTCCCACGGTGGCAGCATTGGTGATCTCACTTCTGCCGCTTGCGGCAAGTGCCGCAAGAAGCAGTGCCGCACCGCCGCGCAGATCGGGCGATCGGACCGCCGTGCCCGACAGCATCGCTGGAAGAAAGGTCGCGCGGTCCTCCTCGATCCCGACCCGTGCCCCCATCCGTACAAGCTCCTCCGTATAACGAAAGCGCTGCTGCCAGACCGTTTCGCGGATCTCTCCCCTCCCCTTGGCGCGCCCGCCGATACAAAAAAGCGCGGCAAGCTGAGGATGAAGGTCGGTAGGAAAGGCGGGATACGGTCCTGTCCGAACCGAAACGTTCCGATACCGTTCGGGGGCCTTCAGCAGAATATCCTCGTTCCCGACGCGGATCTCAGCGCCCATTTCCCGAAGCACCTCAAGCACCGCACCGAGATGAGAGGGATCCACCTCAAGCAGCCGCACCTCGCCCCCCGTTGCCATGCCTGCAAAAAGATAGGTCCCCGCCTCGATCATATCGGGGATCACACGGAAGCGGCAGCCGTGCAGTCTTTCCTTCCCCAAAACGGAAATGCGGCGTCCGCGCCCCATATCGATCCTCGCGCCCGCCTCGCGCAAAAAAGCCACGAGCGAGAGCACGTGAGGCTCCATGGCAGCGTTTTCGATGACTGTCATGCCCACAGCAACGCTTGCCGCCATCAAAAGATTGGCGCTTGCCCCTACCGACGGCATGGCAAGCGCAATGCGTGTACCGCGCAGGCATTCACCTTGCGGCAAAAAAAGATGAAGCACATCCGCCTCTCTCTCCTCTCGCGCGCCAAGCAGCCCGAAGCCGCGCAAATGCTGATCAATCGGGCGGGAGCCGAAATCGCACCCTCCCGCACCTGCGAGCATTGCCTTGCCGAATCTGCCGAGCATGGAGCCAAGCAGATAGACCGAACCGCGAATTGCCTCGGTCAGCTGTCGCGGAGGCAGAACGGGACGAACGGTGCTGTAATCCACCACGACGTCGCCGCCGTGAAGAAAACGGATGCGCGCGCCGAGATCGCGCAAAATCTCAAGGGCAAGCAACACATCTCCGATGCGAGGAAGATTCTCAAAAACACAGCTTTCCCCCGTCAGGATGCCTGCAAACAGCACGGGCAGTGCGGCGTTTTTGCTCCCCCCGATCTTCACCTCACCAAAAAGACGTTTTCCTCCAACCACCATGATCTTGTTCATAGAGCACCCCTTTTTGAGGAGAGAGAGCATCACTCTCCACCAAATGATTCACGGTAGCAGTATATGAAAGGAGCGCACCGCTTGTGAAGCGGTGCGCTCCCGATCGAATCAGCTCTTCTTGAAATAGGCAACGGCAAGTCTGACGACAAGCCCGTAGGAGGCGCTGCCTGCCTCGTTGCCGTGCAGCTTTAAATAAGTGTCGTTGACCTTATCCGACACGTCGGAAATGGCGGAATCACGAAACTCCTCAAAAAAATCCGAAAATGCCGCAAGCTCGCCGAGCACGAGGGGGTCCAGCGTGCCCAGAACCTTCGCATACGCATCACGGTCGGCACGGTAGAGAGCACCTGCCACGTATTCGAAGAGGTTCAGGTATCCGCAATAGCGGATATAGGCGTCATCCGAGGCGGCTGCGACCAGAAATGCCACGAAATTTGCCTCCTCTTCTCTTGCGATGCCACGCTGATGTGCCAGCTCGTGCGCCGCCGTGAACGGAAGCGTATAGTCGGGAAAATACGTGTTGAGATTCGCCTCTCCCGTATAAAAGGAGTAGACGCCCGTGATATGCGTATAGGACATCAGCTTGCTGACGAGCACCGGCTTGACACGGCTTTGCAATGATTGAATAAAGTCGTATTCCCCACAAACACGGTCGTAGGCGAGCAACAGACGGTCGTTCATTCCGTCGAGACCGTAGGGCATCCGCGAAAAGCCGTTCTCTCCAAAGCTGACCTCATGCGCGGCATCATTGACAAGGGGCACAAGCTCCTCGGCAAGCTCGCCGAGTGCTTGGGCATTCACCGACTCCTCGGCAAGCTCCATTCGTTCAAACAGCGTCGGGGTATGATAAGCCGTGCCGATGGAACACACGAAAACCGAAAACAGCAGGGCGAATACCGAAACCACGCTGCCGAGATACAAAAAGACATCGCGCCAGGTGGGAAATTGCCGACGCCATGCATGGATGCCGACACCGACCACCAGCAGCGGCGAAGCGAGCAACAGCACCTCTGCCAGAGAAAAGGGCAAAAAAGAGGTCAGGTGTGCCAGAAGCGAACGAAGAAATGCTCCGACGGTACCGGTGAAAAAGGCGGCAAAGCGCGGACTGAATACGGCGATCAGATAGACCGCAAGCGAAAGCGCTGCGATCAGATAGAATATCCGAGCAAACAGGGGCATGCCCTGTTTTTCTCCGCCTTGTCGCGCGGCCTTTTCACGCGTTGCGGCAGACGTTTTCCGCATCAAGCAGTGCCTCCTTTGAAAAAAGTGTGAGGATCAGCGCCCGCATATCCTCGGCAACGGGGGCGAAAAAGCGCATTCTTTCTCCCGTGGTAGGATGGGTGAAGGAAAGCGAAGCGGCATGTAGCGCATGACGTGCAATATGCGCATCCGCGCTGCCGTAAAGATCGTCACCGACAAGGGGATTGCCCAGCGAGGCAAGGTGCACCCGAAGCTGGTGCGTGCGCCCCGTCTTTGGAATCAGCTTTACCAGCGTAAATCCGTTTTTTGTGACAAGCGGGATCACATCCGTCACGGCAAGCTCTCCTTCGCCGACCTCACACGCCTCACGGAAAATGATGCTCTCCTGTCTGCGCCGAATGCCTGTTTCGATCACGGTGGGTTCAAAAATCTCACCGACCGCTACGGCAAGATAAGTCTTTTGAAAGCCGCCCCTTGCCATATGCGCCGAAAGCACGGCGGCAGAAAGTGCGTGCTTTGCCACCAGGACCGCACCCGTGGTGTTACGATCAAGGCGGTTGATAAAGCGCGGGCGAAACGGAGAGTTCGCTTGTTGATAGCGATAAACAAGCGCATTGGCAAGCGTATCGGTCCGATGACCGTGCGAAGGGTGGGTCGGCATATCCGCAGGCTTATTGAACACGGCAAAATCCTCGTTTTCAAACACCGCTACCACGGGAATGTCACTTGGCGGAATATGCTCATTGCAGGATTCGTCCTCAATGGCAAGTGAAAGCAGGTCGCCTGCTTTCAGGACAGCACGCACGGTCACGCGTGTGCCATTTAACAAAATTCCCTGCTCCTTTTGCTTCAGCCTTGACGCGAGAGCCGCAGAAACGCCCTTGATACGCAAAAAATCGCGTACCGTTTTGCCGTTATTTTGTTCATCTACGGTAAAAAGCATACAGCGCTCCCTTCTTTTTTTCAGCTCTCGTAGCGCACAAGCTCTACCACGCGGTAATCATGCCCCATCGCGGGAATGATCCTTTCGATCAGGTCGCGCGTCGCAATACGGATGCTTGACGTATTGACCAGAGGATGCGCGCCCACAAATTCACCCTCCAGAACCTCTCTGTCGATCACCAGCTGCACGCGCTGCTCCCCATCGTGCATCAGTCCCAGCACACTGGCGGAGCCCGGGAGCGTATGGAGATACTCCTCCATCTTCTCGGGTGCACCGAAGGACAGGCGAGCCGTTCCCAGCTGGTGTGAGAGATCCTTGGTCTTAAAGACCTTATCGCCCGGCATCATCAAAAGATAAAAATCGGTGCATTGGCGGTTGCAAAGAAAGAGATTCTTACAGATGGTGGCACCGAGTGCGGCATCGATCTCGGCACAGACCTCCATGGTGTTTGCCGCGGCGTGATCAATACGCTGGTAAGATACACCGAGCGCATCCAAAAAATCGTATGCCTCAAGCTCCTTTTGCGCACGCCCCTGCGTATTGGTGGGTCTTCCCTCCTGCAGTGTCATGTTTTCTGACTCACACACGGTAGATATAATCCTTTTTTCGGGGTGTGGGTGCGGGCAGCTCAGTGGCGGCGATGCCAAGTGCGAGATGACCGATACCAACGTATTCACCCTCGATTCCCCACTCCTTCAAAAGCGCTTTTCCCTGCTCGCTTTCAAATTCCTGCCTTGCACGGTGGATCCAGCATGAGGCAAGTCCCACGGCATGCGCGGCATTCATCAGATTGCCAAGCACCAGCGCTCCGTCCTCGACGTGTGTGCTGACCGCGGGATCGGAGAGCACCACAAGGATGGTGGGCGCACCGTAAAAGGGATCTTGGTCGGGGGTGCCGAGGATCTCTGCATTCATGCGGCGCAGCTTCTCGCGCGCCCCCTTGTCCTGCACGGCAATGATGATGGGGGCTTGCTTATTTCTGCCCGTGGCGGCATAGGTGCCTGCCTCAAGCACGGCGGCAAGCTCTGCCTCGCCGACCTGCTCGGTACGAAAAGCACGCACGCTGCGGCGCTCCTTCAAGCATTTCAATACGAGTTCTTCCATTCTTTCGGCTCCTTTTCTACATTTATGTAATACATATGATATATGGTACCCCAAAAAGCTTATTTTGTCAATGTTTTTTGTGTGAACCGACCGAAAAAGCAAAAGCCCGACGGATCAGTGATCCGTCGGGCTTTTGTGAATTAACCCTTAAAATATTTCACGGCGGATTCGAAAAGCTTCATATCGTATTCGCCGACGACATTGCGGTAAAGGTTTTTGCCGATACGCTCGCTGTGACCCATCTTGCCGAGCACGCGACCGTCGGGCGAGATGATGCCCTCGATTGCAGAGATCGAGCCGTTGGGATTAAAGGCGGTATCCATGGAGGGATTGCCTGCAAGATCGACATACTGCGTGGCGATCTGCCCGTTTGCGGCAAGCTGCTTCACCAGCTCGTCGGAGGCAAGGAAACGACCCTCACCGTGAGAAATCGGCACCGTATAGATATCACCGACGTTGGTTGCGGCAAGCCAGGGCGACTTGTTGGTGGCAACACGGGTACGCACCAGCTTGGACTGATGGCGGCCAATGATATTATAGGTCAGAGTGGGGCAGGAGGCATCGGTATCGATGATCTTTCCGTAGGGCACAAGACCCAGCTTGATCAATGCCTGGAAGCCGTTACAGATACCGAGCATCAGACCGTCCCGACGATCAAGCAGCCCGGTGACCTCCTCCTTGATGGCAGGGTTGCGGAAGAAGGCCGTGATAAACTTGGCAGAGCCATCTGGCTCGTCGCCTCCCGAGAAGCCACCGGGAATAAAGACCATCTGGCTCTCGGCAAGCTTGCTTGCCACAAGATCAACGCTCTTTGCCACGTCATCGGCAGTCAGATTGCGGATGACAACGATATCCGCCTCGGCGCCTGCCCTTTCCATCGCACGGGCAGAATCATACTCGCAGTTGGTGCCCGGGAACACGGGGATCAGCACCTTGGGCCGTGCGCACTTGACGGCAGGAGCTGCCGTGCTGCCACCCGTATAGCCGTAGGTCGGCGCGGTGGTTTCCTTGGTGGGAGCATTGGTGGGATAAACATCCTCCAGCACGCCCTCATTGATCGAAAGGAGCTCGGCAATGGTGGCAGAATCGCCATCCAGCACGATCTCGGGAGCTGCGGTGGTCTCGCCGATCTTCATCGCGTAAGGCGAATCGATCTCCTCGGCAAGCTCTGCGACCAGAAAGCCGTACATGGCGGGCTGATACCACGCATCCTGCACAGTCCCCGCAGACTTGAAGCCCACACTGTTACCGAAGGACATCTTCATGACTGCCTCTGCGATGCCGTTTTCTACGGCATAGCCTGCCTTGACCTTGCCTGCCTTGTGCAGATCATGGTAGAGATTCCATGCCGCCTTTACCGAATCGGCACCCTTTTCGGTCGGTGCGATCAGATAGACGGGATGACCTGCCTCCTTGAATTCGGGGGTGATGACGTGATGCGCCTTGATGGGAGCAATGGCAAAGGAAATGAGTGTGGGGGGAACATCCATATCAAGGAAGGTGCCCGACATCGAATCCTTGCCGCCGATGGCAGCCGCAGAAAGCTCAAGCTGCGCATCCATCGCACCGAGCAGTGCCGCAAAGGGCTTGCCCCAGCGCGAGGGCTCCTGGCGAAGCTTTTCAAAGAACTCCTGGAGCGTGAGATATGCCTTGCCATAGTCGGCACCTGCCGACACCAGCTTTGCCATAGAGGTATACACGGCGGCGTATGCGCCCGTATAGGGATCGATACACATATGATCGGGATCAAGACCCCAAGCCATTACGCTTGCCTGATCGGTCTCCTCACCGGGCAGGACGGGCAGCAATGCCGCCATGACCTGCGCAGGCGTTCTCTGTGTCTTTCCGCCGAAGGGCATAAGCACCGAGCCTGCACCGATCGAGCCGTCAAAGCGCTCGACAAGTCCACGGCGCCCTGCGGTCTTGAGATCGCCCGCCATCTCGCGCAGCGAGCTGTAAAGCGGACGGGAAAGCACGGCAAGATCCTTTTGATCGACCTTGACAGTGGTATGCTTGTCCGCGCCGTTGGTATTAAGGAAGGCGCGGGAAAGGTTGGCAATGGTCTGTCCCTTCCAGGTCATGACCATGCGCGCCGCCTCGGTTACGATCGCGACGCGATATGCCTCAAGGTTCTCTGCCTCAGCAAAGGCAATGAACCGATCTGCATCCTCGGCGGCGACCACGACTGCCATGCGCTCCTGCGATTCGGAGATGGCAAGCTCGGTCCCGTCAAGTCCGTCATATTTCTTGCGAACGGCATCCAGATCGATGGCAAGCCCGTCGGCAAGCTCGCCGATGGCGACCGAAACACCGCCTGCACCAAAGTCATTGCAACGCTTGACAAGGCGCGTGACCTCGGCATTGCGGAACAGGCGCTGGATCTTTCTTTCCTCGGGAGCATTGCCCTTCTGGACCTCAGATGCCATGGTGGTGAGCGACTTCATGTTATGGCTCTTCGACGAACCGGTGGCACCGCCGATGCCATCTCTGCCCGTTCTGCCGCCAAGCAGGATCACGACGTCACCGGGGGCGGGACGCTCACGGCGAACGTTGGAGGCAGGGGCAGCCGCCACAACGGCGCCGCACTCCATGCGCTTGGCAACGTAACCCTCGTGATAGATCTCGGCAACGTGACCCGTGGCAAGACCGATCTGATTGCCGTAGGAGGAATAGCCTGCGGCGGCAGTGGTTGCGATCTTGCGCTGCGGCAGCTTACCTGCCAGGGTCTCGGAAAGAGCCTTGCGAGGATCTCCGCCGCCCGTCACGCGCATTGCCTGATGGACGTAAGCACGACCCGAAAGCGGATCGCGGATGCATCCGCCGATACAGGTCGCCGCGCCGCCGAAGGGCTCGATCTCGGTAGGGTGATTGTGCGTTTCGTTCTTGAACATCAACAGCCAATCCTGCTCCTCACCGTTGACGGTGGCATTCACATGAATGGAGCAGGCATTGATCTCCTCGCTCTCGTCGAGCTCGGGCAGAAGTCCGCGCTTCTTGAGGACCTTGGCTCCGATGGTGGCAATATCCATCAGCGTCTGAGGACGCTTTGCAGCCTTTTCCTCGCCATAGACCTCTACGCGGGAGGCAAGGTAGCGCTCGTACGCAGCCTGCACGGCAGGATCGTCGATCCTCACGTTATCGATGTGCGTGGAGAAGGTGGTGTGACGGCAGTGGTCGGACCAATAGGTATCCACCACGCGGATCTCGGTGATGGTGGGGTCACGCTGCTCCTCGTCACGGAAGTAGCCCTGCAGGAACTTGAGGTCGTCAAGGTCCATGGCAAGTCCCAGCGTATCCAGCAGTGCGGCAAGTCCCTTATCGTCCAGCCCGATAAAGCCCTCAACCGTTGCTACGGTGGAAGGAATCGCATACTCGACGGCAAGCGTTTCGGGCTTCTCGAGCGATGCCTCACGGCTCTCGACGGCATTGATCACATATTTCTTGATCGCAGCAATATCGCTCTCGGAAAGCGCGCCGCCAAGGATATAGACCTTTGCCGAGCGAACCGTGGGACGGTCGCCTCGGCTTTGCAGCTGAATGCACTGCGCGGCGGAATCGGCACGCTGGTCAAACTGACCCGGCAGGGGCTCTACGGCAAAAACGGTGCCTTCCTTGGCATCGAGCGTATCTGATACGATATCGAGCTGAGGCTCGGAGAAGATGGTTTGCACCGCCTTCTCAAACAGCTCGGGGGCGATGTTCTCCACATCATAGCGATTGATCACACGCACCGAGGTCAGGGCAGAAATGCCGACCAGATTTTTGAGCTCACCAAACAGACCGTTTGCCTCATGTGCCAGCTCAGCCTTTTTCTCTACGTATACTCTGTAAACCATTTATTTCTCCTCCGTCAGTGCCTTCAGTGCTCTGCCGCCGATGTCACTTCTGTAATAGGCATTCTCGAAATGGACCTCTCCGACACGGGCATAGGCGGTCTTGATCGCCTCCTGCAGCGTATCCGCCACAGCAGTCACACCCAGCACGCGACCGCCCGAGGTGACAGGCTTGCCGTCACGAAGTGCCGCACCTGCCACAAACACGTGGGGGCGCACCGCCTCGCTCATGGTGATCTCAAAGCCCTTTTCGTACTTCGCGGGATAGCCCTCGGATGCCATGACCACGCAGCAGGCGGCCCCCTCGGAGAACTTGACCTCGACCTCGGCAAGGCGCTCCTCGGTCACTGCCTGCATGACCTCGAGGAGGTCACTTTCGAGCAAAGGAAGCACGACCTGCGTTTCGGGGTCACCGAAGCGACAGTTATATTCGATCACGCGGGGACCCTTGGGGGTCAACATCAAGCCGAAGTAAAGGCATCCCTTAAAGGTTCTGCCCTCGGCATTCATTGCCGCCATGGTGGGCAGGAAGATGCTCCTCATGCACTCCTCGGCAATCTGCTTGGTATAATAGGGGTTGGGCGCGATGGTGCCCATGCCACCCGTGTTAAGCCCCTGATCATTGTCATGGGCGCGCTTATGATCCATGGAAGAAACCATCGGAACCATGGTCTTACCGTCGGTAAAGGCAAGCACCGAAACCTCGGGACCGGTGAGGAACTCCTCAACCACCACACGGTTACCGCTTTTGCCGAACACCTTGTCCTCCATGATGGAGTGGATGGCATCAAATGCCTCCTCCTTAGTGGTGGCAATGATGACGCCCTTGCCGAGTGCAAGACCGTCCGCCTTGATGACGATGGGATACTCGGAACGTTCAAGATAGGTCAGTGCATCGGCGGGATTCTCAAAGACCTCGTAGGCAGCGGTGGGGATCCCATATTTCTTCATCAGATTTTTGGAAAAGACCTTGCTGCCCTCGATGATCGCGGCAGCCTTATTGGGACCGAAGCAAGGGATTCCCTTTTCGGTCAGCGCATCGACCGCACCGAGCACCAGCGGGTCATCGGGTGCGACCACGCAATAGTCGATCTTGTTTTCAACGGCGAAATCAACGATCCGATCGATCTCGGTGGCGCCGATCGGCACACAGATCGCATCGGCGGCAATGCCGCCGTTACCGGGAAGCGCATATACGCACTCTACGGCAGGGTTTTTGCGAATTGAGCTGATGATGGCATGCTCTCTGCCACCACCGCCAACAACCATGATCTTCATATGTAAAGCTCCTTTTCTGAGGCGAGAGCCTATCAATTGTAAATGGGGAATTTTTCGCAAAGCGCCGTCACCTCTGCCGTGACACGCTCGCGGTTACCCTCGAAATCGGCGGCAACATCACGCATCCACTCCGCGATCTTGATCATTTCCGCCTCCCCGAAGCCGCGCGTGGTCACAGCGGGCGTTCCCACGCGGATCCCACTGGTGACAAAGGGCTTTTCGGGGTCGTTGGGGATCGCATTTTTGTTGACGGTGATATGCACCTCGTCAAGGCGCTTTTCCATCTCCTTGCCCGTGATGCCGAAGGGGCGCAGATCAATGAGCATCAGATGGTTATCGGTGTCACCCGACACGATGCGGAAGCCCGCCTGCTTGAGTGCGTTGCAAAGCACCTTGGCATTCTTTACCACGTTCTGCTGATAGGTGCGGAAGTCCTCGGTCATCGCCTCACCGAGCGCCACCGCCTTGGCGGCGATGATGTGCATGAGGGGACCGCCCTGCGTGCCCGGGAACACCGCCTTATCGATCTGCTTTGCCAGCTCCTCGCGGCAAAGGATCATGCCGCCGCGCGGACCGCGAAGCGTCTTGTGCGTGGTGGTGGTGACCACATCGGCATAGGGCACGGGGCTCTGGTGAAGCCCTGCCGCAACAAGGCCCGCAATGTGTGCCATATCGACCATATAGTAGGCGCCGACCTCCTTGGCGATCTTGCCGATCTCCTCGAAGTCGATGCTGCGCGAATACGCGCTGGCTCCCGCAATGATCAGCTTGGGGCGGCACTCCTGTGCCACGCGGCGGATCTCCTCATAATCAAGCATCTCGGTTTCATCCGAAACGCTGTACGGTACGATATTGAAGTATTTGCCCGAAATATTGACGGGAGAGCCGTGCGACAGATGACCGCCGTGCGCGAGGTTCAGCCCCATGACCGTGTCACCGGGCTGTACCAGTGCAAAGAAGGCGGCAAGGTTGGCGGAGGCGCCGCAATGGGGCTGCACGTTGGCATGCTCGGCACCGAACAGCTTTTTGGCGCGGTCGCGTGCGAGATCCTCGACGATATCGACGTACTGGCAGCCGCCGTAATAACGCTTACCGGGGAAGCCCTCGGCATACTTGTTGGTCAGCACCGTGCCTGCGGCAAGCAGCACTGCCTTGGAAACAATATTCTCGGAGGCGATCAGCTCGATGTTGGCACGCTGTCTGCCAAGCTCCAGCGAGCAGGCATCGTAGACCTCCCGATCAAACATGGAAAGCTCATCAAAAAAATTCATGACTGTTTCCCTCTCTTTATTAATGGTGGAACAGGCGCATGCCCGTAAACGCCATTGCCATACCGTACTTATTGCAGCAATCGATCACCGCATCGTCGCGGATCGAACCGCCGGGCTGTGCGATGTACTTGACGCCACTCTTCCTTGCGCGCTCAATGTTATCGCTGAACGGGAAGAAGGCATCCGAGCCGAGCGCCACGCCGTCGATCGAGGCGAGATACGCCTTGATCTCCTCATCGGTGAGAGGCTCGGGACGGGCGGTGAAGTAGTTCTGCCAGATGCCCTCGGCGCAGACATCCTCCTCGTTGCGGTTGATGTAGCCGTCGATCACGTTATCGCGGTCGGGTCTGCCAAGCTCCTTCTTGAAGGGAAGCGAGAGCACCTTGTCATGCTGACGCAGGAACCAGGTGTCCGCCTTGCTGCCTGCAAGACGGGTGCAATGGATGCGCGACTGCTGACCTGCACCCACGCCGATCGCCTGGCCGTCGACGGCGTAGCACACCGAGTTCGACTGGGTATATTTCAGCGTGATGAGCGCGATGATCAGATCGCGCACGGCATCCTCGGGAAGCTCCTTGTTGGCGGTGACCAGATTTTGAAGCAGCTCACGGTCGATGCGGAAATTGTTTCTGCCCTGCTCGAAGGTCATGCCAAAGACCTGCTTGCGCTCGGTGGCATCGGGAACGTAATCGGGATCGATCTCCACGATGTTGTAGTTGCCCTTGCGCTTGGACTTCAGGATCTCCAGCGCCTCGGGCGTGTACCCGGGAGCGATGATACCGTCCGACACCTCGCGCTTGATCATCAGCGCGGTGGTGACATCACACACGTCGGAAAGCGCCACCCAGTCGCCGAAGGAGCACATTCTGTCCGTACCGCGTGCACGTGCATAGGCGCAGGCAAGAGGCGAATCGTCAAGCCCCTCGATATCATCCACGAAGCAAGCCTTTTTCAGCTTTTCGGAAAGCTTGATGCCAACTGCCGCCGAGGTGGGGCTGACGTGCTTGAAGGAGGTGACGGCGGGAAGCCCCAATGCCTCCTTCAGCTCCTTGACCAGCTGCCAGGAATTAAAGGCATCCAGAAAATTGATATAGCCCGGTCTGCCGCAAAGGATCTTGATGGGCAGCTCACTGCCGTCGTGCATATAGATCCTTGCGGGCTTCTGATTGGGGTTACAGCCGTATTTGAGTTCAAATTCTTTCATGCTTCCCTCTCCTTATACGTTTTTGTTGGTGATGATCTCGGTGGGGGCGCTGCCGTCAAGCGGAACGCAGCGCACGAAGAGCGAGACCTTATTGTCGGCGTTCAGATTGCTCCAGATCAGATCCGAAAGCTCCTGTGCCGTATTGGGAAGTGCGACCTCCTCGGGCTCACCGTAGAAGGAGGGGATGGGGTTTCCGTCACACTTGTAGGTATGGATGAAATGTCCGATACCCGCACGGGGGGTATAACGGTAGAAATAACGGTTGCAAACGGCAGGATCACCGTTCGCGCTCTTGAGGATCGAAAGCGAGTAGGAGAAATCTCCCTTGCCATAGTAAAGCACACCCGAGATACGGGGGGTATAGTTGGGGCAGTCAGGCTCGAATTCACGCGTCATCAGCGCATCCTCAAAGCCGGCACCCTTGATCATATGGTCGTAGATCGTATCGGTCTGGTCACCGTTGGTGACGATGTCGGCATTCTCGGTGGCAAGATAAGGGTTATAGATGATCAGGCTGGGGTCGGAGAGCTTGGACTCATCAAACGCGCGGGTGCGCATGCCGCCCTCAAAGCGCTCAAATACGCGGTTGCGGCTGTTCTCGCTGCGACCCATGATAAAATAGGCGATCATGGCATTCTTGCCGTCGGCGGACTTGCCGACCACGATGCCTCTGCCCGGATAGGAATTTTCCGAAAGAAGTTTTTTGATATCAAATAAAGCCATTGCGCTTCCCTTTCTATTTCAGTTCTTTGATCTCTTTTGCGACCTGCTCGACCGCACGGGGAAGGATCTGCCATTCCGCCTCCTCCATGACACGGCGCTGAAGCACCTCGGGGGTATCACCCTCCCTGATCTCCACCGCCTTTTGCAGGATGATGCGTCCGCCGTCGGGAATCTCATTGACGAAATGCACCGTAGCCCCCGTCACCTTGACGCCGTAGGCAAGCGCCGCCTCGTGCACATGCAGCCCATAAAAGCCCTTTCCGCAGAAGGAAGGGATCAGACTGGGGTGCACGTTGATGATGCGCTCGGGATAGGCATCGGTAAAGCCCTTACCGAGGATCGCCATAAAGCCTGCCAGCACGATCAGCTCAATGCCATGCTCGGTCAGAATGCGCTTCAGCTCTGCCTCAAACGCCTCGGCGCTCCCAAGCTCCTTTCGCAGCACCACGGCAGTTTCAATACCGGCAGTGCGTGCGCGCTCCAACGCGTAAGCATTCGTATTATTGGAAATGACAAGCGCAATGCTACCATTCTTGATGATACCGCTTTTCTCGGCATCGATCAGCGCCTGAAGGTTGGTGCCGCCACCCGATACCAGTACTGCGATCCGCGTTTTACTCATGCGAGGATCACCTGCTCGTCACCCTTGACGATCTCGCCGATGAGATAGGCGTCCTCTCCGTGTGCAAGAAGGATCTCCAGTGCCTTCTCTGCCTCGGCGGCGGGAACCACCACGCTCATGCCGACACCCATATTGTAGGTATTGAACATATCGCGCTCGGGAATATTGCCCTCCTTGGCAATGAGATCAAAGATGGGAAGCACGCGCACGGCGCTCTTATCGATCTTTGCCGTCAGACCTGCGGGGATCATACGCGGAATATTCTCGTAGAAGCCGCCGCCCGTGATGTGCGAGATGCCCTTGACGTTGACCTTTTCGATCAGTGCAAGGATGGACTTGACATAGATCTTGGTGGGAGCAAGCAGTGCCTCGGCAACCGTTTTGCCGCCAAGCTCCTCACGCGCCACATAAAGCGCGGGGTTATTGTTGTCGATATCAAACACCTTGCGCACCAGGCTGAAGCCGTTGGAATGCACGCCCGAGGAGGCAAGCGCAATGACCACGTCACCCTCCTTCATCTTGGTGTTGTCAATGATCTTTTTCTTATCCACGATACCCACGCTGAAGCCGGCAAGGTCGTACTCGTCCTCGGGCATCATGCCGGGATGCTCTGCGGTTTCGCCGCCGATAAGTGCACTGCCCGACTGCACACAGCCCTCGGCAACACCTGCCACCAGCTCTGCGATGCGCTCGGGCACGTTTTTGCCGCATGCGATGTAATCAAGGAAGAACAGAGGCTTTGCGCCGCAGCAAATGACGTCGTTGACGCACATGGCAACGCAGTCGATACCGATGGTATCATGCTTGTCCATCAGAATGGCAAGCTTTAATTTCGTGCCCACACCGTCGGTGCCCGAAACCAGCACGGGCTCCTCCATGCCTGCAAGGTTTAAGCCGAAGCAGCCGCCAAAGCCGCCCACATCATCAAGGCAGCCCTCGTTTTTGGTGCGTGCAATATGCTTCTTCATCAGTTCAACGGCGCGGTAGCCCGCAGTGATATCCACACCTGCGGCTGCGTAGCTTTCAGATTTCGATTGATTATGCATAGTCTTATTCCTTTCCGTTCCAGCAATATGTGCAAAGTTTGCAAGGGGGGAGTCCGATCGCCTTGATCACACCCTCAAGAGATTGAAAGTCAAGCGAGGCAAAATTCAGCTTCTCACTGATGACGCGGCGCAGATTCTTGCCGCGTTCGGTTCCTCCATCGCTGTATTCGTCGATATGGGCAAAGCCCTCTTCTCCCTCCAGCTCCATAATGGTGCGACGGGCGAGCAGATCAAGATCGTTATTGTTGCGAGAGAAATTAAGATATTTGCAGCTGTACATAATGGGCGGGCACGCCGAGCGCATGTGCACCGATTTGGCGCCGCAGTCATAAAGAAAATCAACGGTTCCCTTCAGCTGCGTGCCGCGCACGATGGAGTCGTCCACGAAAAGCAGATTCTTGTCGTGGATCAGCTCCTTGACGGGGATCTGCTTCATTCTTGCCACGCGCTGGCGCTCCACCTGCTTGGTAGGCGTGAAGCTGCGCGACCAGGTGGGCGTATACTTCAAAAAGGGTCTGCCAAAGGGCACGCCGCTTTTTGCGGCATAGCCGATGGCGTGCGGTGTGCCCGAATCGGGAACGCCCGCCACGTAGTCAAGGTCTGCGACCTTGTTCTCCCTTTTGTCGTTCTCCGCCATGATCTCGCCGTTGCGGTAGCGCATGACCTCGACGTTCACACCCTCATAGGTCGAGGTGGAATACCCGTAGTAGGACCAAAGGAAGGAGCAGATGCGCATCTCCTCACCCGCCTCGATCAGCACAGACATGCTCTCGGGCGTAAGCTGCACCACCTCGCCGGGGCCGAGCTCCTTTTCCATTTCGTAGCCGAGCTTTTCGGCAGCGAAGGACTCAAAGGTCACGCAATATCCGTCCTCATCCCGATAGATCAGAACCGGCAATCTGCCCATCTTGTCACGCGCCGCAATGATGCTGCCATCATCCTTAAGGATCAGAATGGTGGCAGAGCCGTTGACCGTTTCATGCACGAAGCGGATGCCCTCTACGATGGTATCCTTCTGATCGATGAGCGCCGCGATCAGCTCGGTGCAGTTGACCGCGCCGCCCGTCATGGCGTCAAAATGTCCGCCGCCCGCATTGAAATAACGCTCGATCAGCTCGTCCGCGTTATTGATCATGCCCGTGAAGCAAATGGCATAGGTGCCGTGGTGCGAGCGAATGAGCAGGGGCTGCGGCTCGGCATCACTGATGCAGCCGATCGCCGCGGTGCCCCGCATCTCATCAAACACGTGCTCAAACTTGGTACGGAAGGGTGCGTTCTTGATATTATGGATCTCGCGCTGCAATCCGATCTCACGGTCGTACGCCGCCATACCGCCGCGTGCCGTTCCAAGGTGCGAATGATAGTCGGTGCCGAAAAACACGTCAGACAAGCATTCCCTTTTCGAGGTGACTCCAAAAAAACCGCCCATGGTTTCTCCCTTTCAAATATTCTTGCGGTGCGTGGCTTATGCGAAGAACAGCTTGTTGAGCGTCATGGGATCGACGTACTCGCCGTCCTTATAAACACGCATATTACCCGATGCGATCTCATCGATCAGCATGACCTTTCCGTCCTTGTCATAGCCAAACTCGAACTTGATGTCATAAAGCACAAGCCCCTTTTCCTTCAGATCGTCGGCAACGATCGCCGTGATCTGCTGGGTCATTGCCTTGAGATCGTCATACTGCTCGGAGGTCATGACGCCGAGATCAACAAGGCCGTCCTTGGTGACAAGCGGATCGCCCTTTGCATCATTCTTGAAGGTGGTTTCCACATATGCGGGAAGATCGGCACCCTCCTCGATATAGTCGCTGTAGCGGCGGAAGAAGCTGCCGACCGCCTTGTGACGGCAAATGACCTCAAGCCCCTTGCCGAATACCTTTGCGGGAAGCACCTCCATGGTGGTGTTTTCAAGGTCGGCGCTCACATAGTGCGTCTTGATGCCCGCGGCATTGACCTTCTCAAAGAAATAAACTGACATGCGCAGATTGACGTCGCCCACGCCGTCAATGGTAAGGCCCACAGAGTTTTCGCCCGGATCGAACACGCCGTCCTTGCCCGTGCAGTCATCCTTGAATTTCAGCAGATAGTTGCCGTTGTCGAGTGCAAATACGTCCTTGGTCTTTCCGGTGTAAACAAGCGTCTTGTTCATGGTAGTTTCTCCTTTTTATTTGAAATTTTTTATAACAGTTTCAGCAAACCGAATGGGATGGCTCACAGCGATCCCGCTTGCATTTTTGTCGCGCCGCGTCCTGCCGAGTTATGCCCTTGCAAATTCGGCATAAACGGCGGCGTCCTTTGTCATGACCGCCTCGGCATCCTTTTGCTTTTTTTCGGCAAGGCGCGCGGCAAGCGCATCGTCCGAGAGAGCAAACATCTGGCAGCAAAGCAGTGCCGCATTGACCGCACCGTTGATGGCGACCGTTGCCACGGGCACGCCAGAGGGCATCTGCACCGTCGAAAGCAGTGCATCCATGCCATCAAGATTGGTCGACTTGCAGGGCACGCCGATCACAGGAAGCGTGGTGTACGCCGCCAGCACGCCCGCAAGGTGTGCCGCCATGCCTGCCGCCGCAATGATCGCGCCAAAGCCGTTTTCCTTGGCATTTTTGGAGAATGCCGCCGCCGCATCGGGCGTTCTGTGCGCGGACATCACGTGCACCTCAAAGGGCACCTCGAATGCCGCAAGCGTATCCGCCGCTTTTTTCATGATCGGCAGATCACTGTCGCTGCCCATGATGATCGCAACCTTCTTTTTCATCCTTGCTACCTCCGTAAATTCAAACAAACTAAAAAAAGACACACTGATTCCTGCGGAACAAGCGTGCCCAGACGGTCGGCGAGGGGTTCCCCCCACTATTATTTCTGCTCCCCCGTGGTTTGGCAATGCCCTCCACTACTCCGTCAGTTACAGAAACCGTATATAAGAACATTATTATATTAACATATAATAATGAGTTTGTCAAGCGCAAAACCGCATTTTCTATCGCATTCTATCAAAAAAAGGATCACAGTTTTTGACCCCCTCGCTTGACAAAACCACCCTGCCGTGCTATAATGCTTGAGTGTTTAGGCGCACTTGCCGCCGAAAGCGCTGAAAATCATGGCGTTCGGGCGGGACATCATACATGGTAGGACGGCCTGCTACAAACGAACGGTGCCCATGGACGGGTCGTCGAGGCGCTGACCCCTACCGGGTGCCCCGGGGACAAGAGAACGAGGTAACTATGATCGACTTTGCCTTTATTTTTACCAACGTGTTGCTCGGCGCGGGACTGGCAATGGATGCATTTTCGGTTTCGCTTGCCAACGGTCTTGGCGACCACTGTATGAAAAGGCGGCGCATGCTGCTGATCGCGGCGACCTTTGCCCTGTTTCAGGCGATCATGCCCTTGATCGGCTGGATCTGCATCAGGACGGTTGCCGAGCAGTTCCACGCATTTCACAACCTGATTCCCTGGATCGCCCTGTTTTTGCTCCTGTTTATCGGAGGCAAAATGCTGATCGAGGGCATTCGCGAATGCAGGGCGGGCTCGCCCGACTGCACATGCTGTAAGGGCACCCCCGCAAGGCTCGGGATCGGCGCCCTGCTCGTACAGGGCATCGCCACCTCGATCGACGCACTTTCGGTCGGCTTTACCATCGCAGAGTACGGCATCATCGAGGCGCTGCTTGCCGCCCTGATCATCGCCACCGTCACCTTCGTGATCTGCCTTGCCGGCGTACTGCTCGGCAAAAAATTCGGTGCCGGTCTTTCGGGAAGGGCAACCATCCTCGGCGGCTCGATCCTCATCGTCATCGGAATCGAGATCTTCATCAAGGGGCTGCTCGTATAATTTCAAATTAAAAAGGGGCTGTCACATTTGACGAGACCGAAAAAGTCCGAAAGGAAAGAAAAAACGATCTCAAATATAGCAAAAGCCGTAAATGAGACAGTTTTAAGGTAGAAATCCTGGGGATTTCATATTTTATAATCGGACTTTTTCTACCGTCGCTCCCGAGGCTCGACGTACCTTTGTACGCCTCACGCCTCGCGATCAACGCTTCTCGCCTAAATCTGCCGAGCCCCTTCAACATAGCAAAAGGAGCTGTCTCAAATTTCGCATTTGAGACAGCTCCTTTTGATTTGGTGATCAGTGGGTGAGGAAGAACATCGCGGCAAACAGCACGGCGATGACCCAGGTTCCAACGTTGATCTCCTTGATCTTACCGGAGAATGCCTTGACGGCAATATAAGAGATCAGACCGAACGCAATGCCATAGGAGATGTTATAGGTAAAGGGCATCATCGTGATGGTCAGGAAGGAAGGCAGTGCCACGGTGGGATCTGCCCAATCGATATCCTTGACGCAGATGATCATCAGAATACCGACGTAAATGAGAGCCGCGCAGTATGCGCAGGCAGGGATGAGCGCCGCAACGGGCGAGAGGAAAAGCGAGATGAAGAACATGGCAGCGGTGACCAGGGCGGCAAGACCGGTACGGCCTCCCGCGCCGACACCCGACGCCGACTCCACAAAGGTGGTGACGGTGGAGGTGCCGCAGACAGCACCCGTGCAGGTTGCAACGGCATCGGCAAGCATGGCGCGATTCATGTTGGGAACCTCGTCCTCTCCCTTCTCGTTCTTCACGAGCAGATTGCCGCCGCGGCAAGCACCGTAAAGCGTGCCCATGGTATCAAACATATCCACCATACAGAATGCAAGTGCGGTGGTGACGAAGGCAACGATCAGGCTGCCGACGCTGTTGCCCTCCTTCGCAAGATATGCGTCAAAATTAAAGCCTTCGGTAAAGACCTTACCGAATGCCTGCGTGCCGAATTCACGGAAGGAATCGATAGGGTTGAGCGAAACACCGTCAAGGAAACCGACATAGAAATCCTTTACGGTGAAGCCGAGCGCATAGTAGAGCACAGCGGCGCCGAGGATGCTCCAGAGGATCGCACCCTTGACATTCTTCTTGGAAAGAACGGCAATGGCGATCACTGCCGCAACCGTAACGAGCAAGGGCATGATCGAGCCCCAGGTCGCAGAGCCGAGCAGATTGAAGGAGGCAAGGTTGACGCCAGTGGCGGCATCCTTCACCACCAGTCCCGAGCTCTGGAAGCCGAGAAAGGCAATGAAAAGACCGATACCTGCGGGGATCGCTGCCTTGACAGCGGCGGGAACTGCCTCGAAGATCAGGCGGCGAAGACCCGTCAGCGTCAAAAGGATAAAGATCAAGCCGTCAGCCAGCACGAACAGAAGCGCGTTGGCATAGCTGAAGCCGAGCCCGAAGCAAACGGTGTAAACGAAGAATGCGTTGAGTCCCATGCCCGATGCTTGCGCGAGGGGCAGATTGGCAAGCAGACCGATCAGGACCGTGCCGACCACTGCGGAAAGCGCCGTGGCAATGTAATTTGCACCGAAGGAAACGGTGCCGAGCTCGGAAAACATACCCGGGTTGACCATCAGGATATACGCCATTGCCATAAAGGTGGTAATGCCGGCAATCACTTCGGTCCTCACGGTCGTACCGCGCTCGGAAAGCTTAAAAAATTTCTCCATTTTTTCTCCTTTTCTTTTGGAAGCGTATCGTCTCTGCTCCCATTGACCTCATTATAGCATTCCCATTTTGCAAAGTCAACAAAATTTGACAAGTTTTGAAAAAGGACGGGGAGATCACCAAAAGTGATCTCCCCGTCCTTTTTCAGGACAGTATCTCCACACTGTCAATGATGTCCAACCGATCCAGACGCGTGACCTGCCTTCCGTACTGATCCGTATAGGCATATTTGATCCATTCGGCATCCACATCCAACACGTCACACACGGCGTCGGCGTTGCCGCCGAGATATTCCGCGCGGTCATTCTGAATACTGCAACGGTGTCCTGTAAGCTCCATCAGCAATTTCGACATGTTTTCATCCCCCTTGCTCATTCTGACACGGGGCAGCCCTGCGTGTCACTGACTCCATTTTTTGCAGATCGGGGAAATTTTATACACAGGACAAGAAGATTTTACCGTTCGATGCCATCCGCCACAGGCAGGAACGCAACCGACTGCTCAAGCTCCTCCTTTTGCTTCTGCTTTTCCGAGAACTCGACCACTCGCGATACGGTAATGCCGAGCGAAACAAGAAAGATCACGATCACGAGAATACGGATCGTCCACATCAAGGGCGTGGTCGTTCCCTTCTGATTTTTTTTTGACATATGTACTTCCCTCTTCTTGATATTACTGCCTAAAAAAGCCCATTCGCGCGGCAGCAAGCTGGTTGCGGCAAAGCGCCGCCGAGCAACGCAGCAGTTTCCGTTCCCGACAGTGACGGGCAAGCGCCGCTGACGGCGTGATCAGAAATTTGACGGCAAAGTGCCGCATGATGCGAAAGGGCAGACGGCAAAGCGCCGCCAGATAAAGTGCACCTGCGGCAAAGAAAAACGCAAGCCACGCCACAGGATGCGCCAACAGGCGCGACACCGTACTGCTCCAGAAGAACAGCCCCAACAAAAGCAACAGGGGCACCGCCACGCGGAATCCACCGTTATTATAGCGGAAAAGCAGGAGCTCTGTCAAGAGCACCGCCACAAGACAAAAGACAAGATCACCGAAAAAAAGCACCGTACCGCGATAAAAGACAGAGAGCCTTCTTTCCCGTCGCTCGCCCACCGCACGCCCGAGAAGGGGCAGCTCGCTTTGATAGTGCCGAAGCATGAAGGAAGGGGGACGATAGGCACAAAGCAAAATACGCAACGCCCTGCCGAGATCGGCAAGCGCACCGAGAAAAAGCCCCGCGAGAAGGGCGGCGACAAGCATGGTGAGCTGCCTTAAGGGATAAATCTCCATCAGCCGAACAGCTTTGCGCGAAGCCCCTGCCGCTTGGGTGCGACATCGGTATAATAAACGGCATTGACGCGGCCGTCAAGGACAACAACACCCCGTTCGATATCCAGCGTGCCGACATGAAGTCCTCTGCCCTCCACCGTCATCTCGCCGCAATCGGTCTTTAAGACCACGGTCTCCTCATCAAAGCTCTCAACCTCGACGACCCCCGTGATCTCCGCCTTCTCGCGCGTGAGCAACGAGAGGGTGTGGCGCGCACCGCCGTTCCCTTTTTCGTTCATATCCGCACCTCCTAAAAAGCCTTGGTACAGTATATGCATTCGAAAAAGGATTATTCTAACACCTCATAAAGTCCCGAGGCGTCCGCCTTCCCGACCGTTTCCTTGACCGAGAGCACACGAACCTTCAGGGTGCGTGCACCAAAGCCGACCTCGATGACGTCACCCTCCTTCACGTCGTAGGACGCCTTTGCGGGTCTGCCGTTGACCGTGACGTGTGCGGCATCACACGCATCGTTTGCTACCGTGCGGCGCTTGATGATACGTGACACCTTTAAATATTTATCAAGTCTCATTTTTTACTCCTATGCAAAAAAAGCCGCGGCGAGATAACTCGCCGCGAGCTGATTTCATTACTGAATCGCTTCCTTGAGAGCCTTGCCTGCCGCGAAAGCGGGAACCTTGGATGCGGGGATCTCGATTTTCTCACCGGTTTTGGGATTCAGACCGGTTCTTGCAGCTCTTTCCTTTACGGCAAAGGTGCCAAAGCCGACGAGCTGTACCTTTTCGCCTGCCTTCATTGCATCCTTCACTGCGTCAAGGGTAGCAACCAGCGCTGCCTCTGCGTCCTTCTTGGAAAGCCCGCTTTTCGCAACGATCGCCTCGATCAATTCTGCCTTATTCATACTAGTTCTTCCTTTCTCATTAACGAACGATTCAGCAGCAATCTCTGCCACTACCTGTATTTTACCAGATTTGATACAAAAAATCAAGAGCAATCAACAAATAAATTGGCAACTTTTATCACTTTTTTGCAATTTTTTTCGCTTTTTGCCATAAAATTTCCTTGTTTTCCTCACTCATACCGTAAAGCGGCTGGTTTTGTTCCGCCGCCAGTTGCTCCACGGCAACGAAGCGGGCAATGAATTTGTCGGTTGCCCCGGTGAGCGCCTCCTCGGGATCGATACCTGCCTTCCGCGCAAGATTTGCTGCGGCAAACAAGAGATCTCCGATCTCCTCGGTCAGCCCATCACGGTCCCCCGCGACAAACATTTCCTCCACCTCGTCAGTTTCCTCTCGCAGCTTGAGAAGCGCCGAGGCAGCATCGGGGAAATCCATGTCCGTCGCTTTTTTTCCCACCTTTGCCGCGCGCATGAGCGCAGGCAGCTGGCGCGGAATGGCATGGAGCTTGTCGGTGACGGTGGTGCGGCTCTTTTCCTCGCTTTTGATCACTTCCCAATTGGCAAGCACCTCGCCCGAGCTCTCAACGTGCACGTCGCCGAACACATGCGGATGGCGATGGATCATTTTACGGCAAACGTCCCCCGCGATCTCGTCAAAGGTGGCTCTTCCCTCCTCCTCCTCGATGCGCGCGTGCATGACGACCTGCAATAAAAGATCGCCCAGCTCCTCGCGCAGCAAAACGGGATCGGCACTGTCGATCGCCTCAATGACCTCATAGGTTTCCTCAATGAGATCGGGACGCAGTGTGGTGTGGGTCTGCTCCATATCCCACGGGCATCCGCCCGGCAAGCGCAGCAGCTCTACTATCGTAACCAGATCCCTTGCGTCATATGCGCTCTTTTGCAGGATCATCTGCAATTTTTCCTCTCTTGTCATCTTGCTTTACCTCTTTTAACAGCATGCATTTTTTTAGGATCGCACAAATCTTCTCCCCTGCGGGAAGCGCCGCGAGATCCGACTCCTCCACCGCATGAAGCAGAAGCGCCAACGGAACGAAAGCAAGCACTGCCAGCACCAGCGTGAGAGGCATGGAAAGTGCAAGCGCACCGAGGCGAACCGCCAAAACGTAGCCGCAACCTCCCGCAAGCACCGAAAGAACGGCAGCAAAAAGGGGACGGAAAAGATCTCTGCCCGCAAAAAGCCGAAACGGCAGGACACGGGACAAAACGGCAAAATTGATGATCAGCACCGCCAGATTGCAGGCAAGCGTGCTGATCGGCGCACCGTAAATATGGACGGTGGGCACACGAAGAAGGATCACCTCACCGAGCAGCTTCACACAGGCACCCGTCAGCATGGAGAGCACGGGAACCGCCGCATGTCCCGAGGCCTGCAATGCCGCCCCCGAAAGCGAGATCAGCGCAGCGGGAAGAATGCCGAGCGCCAGGAGTGAAAGCAACGGCGCCGCCACCGAAACGGCGGCATCCTGCCCCACATAGATCATCGACAGAATGGGCGAGGAAAAGACACACAGTCCGAGCGATGCGGGAATCGACACCAGCGCGGCGATGCGCACACCCGACGAGAACACCGTTCTTGCCCCCTCGCGGTCATGCGTCACGAACGCCGCACCGAGCGTGGGGGTCAGCGAAAGCGCCAGGGGCGACAAAAGGGACGGAACCAGATTGTAAAGCGGCACGGCAAGATTACCGTAGCTGCTGTACATGGCGTTTGCCACACCTGCGGCAAAGCCCGCCGCCTGCAAGCGCGCCGAGATCAGTGCCGTATCGATCAGGCTGACAAGGCTCATGACCGAGGCGCTGACCGTAATGGGGAATGCCACACGGAAGAGCTCGGCAAACAGCGCACGGTGCGTGGCACCCGATGCCCGATACACCTCTTTCCTCTTTTCTCTGAGAACTGAGATCAAAAGCGCGCCGAGAAGCAAAAGGGCAGACAAAAAGACGCCTGCTGTGATACCGAGGATCGCAGCGGCAGCGATCTCGGCAACCGTTGCGTTATGTTTTTTTGCCAGCGTGGCAAAAAAAAGCCCGAAGCCGAGCTTTCCGCCCGCCTCAAGCACCTCGGCGAGTGCCGTGGGAAGCATGTTCCCCCTTCCCTGAAAGTAGCCCTTCGCCCCACCGTTGAACGCCGACAGGAGCAGGGCGGGCGCAATGGCGACAAGCGCCGCAGCCGCCTCCGGCATGGCAAGGCGCGAGGCAAGTGACGTGGCAAAGAGCGCAAGCAACGCCGTTCCGCCCATACCCAGCGTTAAGAAAACCAGCATCGCCACGCGGAGGATCCGCAGTGCCCCTCGCCGTTCTTCGCCTGCCACCGCCCGAGAGATCAGCAGTGAAAGCGCGGTCGGCAAGCCGGATGCCGAAAGGACAAACAGCAACGAATATACGTGATACGCCGAGAGAAAATACGCCATTCCCTCCACGCCCACGATGTGAAGAAGCGGGATCTTATAAAAAAGCCCGATGATCTTGGCGAACAGCGTGGCAGGCACCAGCACCAGCACGCCGCGCATAAACCTCTGCTCCCGCTTTTCCTGCGAGCAGCCCAACATCGCTCACCCCTTTTGACGGGAGCGAGCACCGACGCGCGCTATGCGCGCACCGTCTGTTAAAGATCTCGCTCCCGATAGAATGCCGCGATCTGATCGCTCTGCTCGACGCCTCCGTCCGACGCCAGATACTCGTAGGGGTACTTGGCGTTGAACAAGCGGCGAATCACCGATTTTTTGCCCGTAAGCGGTGCGGCGTAGTCCACCAGCTTGGTCACTGCACCGGCACCCGCCGCAAAAATGGAATGAACCTCTTCCATCATATAAATATTATAAAGTCCCTCGGTTCCGTCCTTGGCGAAGCCCACGTTTTCATAGTTGCCCACCATATTCTTCTGGCGGTACATATAGTAAGGACGGTAGCCTGCCTCCATAGATCGGATCTGCGAATAATCCACGCACTTACCGGCATCACCGCCGCGCAGATTATACACGCGGTGATCCTGTCTTAAGATCTCTGCCGCGCGCTTGACGCAGAAGGTATGGACCGTAATATTCTCGGGATCAAGACGGATGATCTCATCAAAGGTGGCAGAAAAGGTGCCGAAGGTATCACCGGGCAAGCCAACGATCAGATCGGTATTGATACATTTTATGCCCGAGGTACGCGCAATATCATAGGCGCGGTAAAAATCCTTGACCGAATGTCCCCGTCCGACGCCGCAGAGCACCTCCTCGCACAGGGTCTGGGGATTGACGCAGACACGCGTGACGCCGTATTGCTTAGCAATGCGCATTTTTTCGGCATCAATGGTATCGGGTCTGCCCGACTCCAGCGTGAATTCCTCCAGCGCCGACACATCGGTTCCGCGCTGAACGACCTCAAGCAGCTCGGCAAGCTGACCTGCCTCTAAAATGGTGGGAGTTCCCCCTCCGATGTAGACGGTCTTGACACGAAGCCCCAGCTCTCTGATCACACGGAACTTTTCCGCGACCTCCTTTTTGAGAAGCTCAAGATAGTCGGGAATGAGCGACAGAAGCCGCTTTGAGGTATAGGACACGAAGGAGCAATAGGAGCAGCGCGTGGGACAGAACGGAATCGAGATATAGACACTGCAATCACGCGGATCGGGATCGCCGATCAGCTGCTGCTCAAAGAGCGCCACGTCGGTGGCAAGCGCCGCCTTTTTGGGAATCACCATATAATCGGCGGTCAGCGCACGGCGCACCTTGGTCTTGGAAAGCCCCGAAAGCAACAGCTCTGTGGCGACCTTGGAGGGGCGCACGCCGGTCAGCATGCCCCAGGAGGGACGGTAATGCACCAGCTCGCCCGCCGCACTGAGCACCACTCTGCCGATGACGATCTTGCGCAGTCTGTCCACTGTCAGATCCTCGCGGTAAGCAAGCGTTTTCTCTGCCCTTGCCTCCTTGCCGTCGACCCTGATATGCACACAGGCGGTAATACCCGCTTCATCCTCGGTGACGGTCAGATGAAGCTCGTGCTCATCCTCCTCACCGTCCGCAGAAAACCTTTCTCCCGGAAAAAAGATCATGCAAAGCGTTTGCACGTAATAGGTATTGATGTTGCCCTCAATGTGCAGCTTCATGTTCCTTCCTCCTTCCCTTTTTTAAGACCTCACTGTCCATGACGATCGTTACGGGGCCGTCTGCCTCCATGGCGATCCTCATATCCGCACCGAAAACACCCGTTGCCACACGGGGCACCTGCGTCGAGATTTCCTTGACAAAATACCGATAGAGCCGATCCGCCTCCTCGGGAGGTGCGGCATCAAAATAGGCGGGGCGGTTGCCGTGATGATAGTCGGCAAGCAGCGTGAAATTGGAAACGACCAGAACGCCGCCCTCCATATCATTCACCGAAAGGTTCATCTTATCCGCCTCATCGGTAAAGATGCGGCAGCGCGCGATCTTGGTGGCAAGCAGCGCGGCATCCTGCTCTCCGTCACCCTTTCGCACACCGAGCAGGACCAGAAGTCCCACCCCGATCTCGCCCGTAACCTCTCCTCCGACGCGCACGGCGGCACGGCTGACTCTTTGTAGCACCGCGATCATGAGAACCCCCTGCCGATATCGATGACGTCACGAAGCCCCTTCAGGCGGGACACGATGGAATGGTAATGATCGACGTTTTTGCAGCTGATCTTCAGATTGATGATCATTCTTCCGTCGTTCTTCTTCTGCGTATTGACCTGCAAGAGCAGCACCTTCATATCGGCAAGCGCCATGGTGATCTCGGCAAGGATGGTCAGACTGCTGTAAGCATAGATCTGCACCAGCGCCTCGTAGACGTCGTTCTGCCCTTCCTTTTCTCCCTTTTCCCAGTGAGCCTCGACCCAGCGATCGGCGTTCTCCAGCTTTTTCATGCCGTCGACCACGTTGGGGCAATCCACCTTATGGATGGAGATGCCGAAGCCCTTGGTGATGAAGCCGACCACGCCGTCACCCGGCAAGGGGTTACAGCACTTGGCAAACTTGACCTGACAGCCGCGCTCACCGTCTACCACGATGCCGCTGTTATGCCGCATGTGGCGCGGCTTTGCCGCCACGCGGATCTGCTCCGCCTCGATGGGCGCCTGCACCGCAGGTATTTCCTGCTCGGGCTTGACGACACGGTCAAACTCCTCGCGCAGGCGAAGCAGCACCTTGGACATGGCGATGCCGCCATAGCCGATGATGTTAAACAGGTCGTCCGAGGAGGCATAGCCTAGGCGCTGTGCCGTCGCGGCAAAGATCTCCTGCCGCTGTGCCTCGTTGGTGGGTCTGCCGAGCTTTTTCAGCTCCAGCTCGACCGACGACTTGCCCACGAGGATGTTCTCGGGGCGCTTTTCCTTCTTGAACCACTGTCGGATCTTGCTGCGCGCCTCGCCTGTCTTGACGATGTTGAGCCAGTCGCGAGAGGGTCCCTTGGAGGAATTGGAGGTGATGATCTCCACGATCTCGCCGTTCTGGGGCACGCGGTCGATGGGCACGATCATACCGTTGATCTTGGCGCCCACCATTTTATTGCCGACCGCCGAGTGAATGGCATAGGCAAAATCGATCACGGTGGCACCTCTTGCCAGCGTGATCACGTCACCCTTGGGGGTAAACACAAAGGTTTCATCCTGGAAGATATCGGTCTTGAAGGCGTGGATGAACTCGTCGGGGTCGTGATTCTCCTCCTCGTTCTCGATCAGACGGGAGACCCAGGCGAGCTTTTTGTCCATATCCTCCTTGCTCTTCTCACCCGACTTATACTTCCAATGCGCGGCGATACCGTACTCGGCGATCTCGTGCATCTCCCTTGTTCGGATCTGCACCTCGAACGGGATGCCGTAGCGCCCGATCACCGTGGTGTGCAGCGAACGGTACAGGTTGGGCTTGGGGGTGGAGATATAGTCCTTAAAGCGACCCGGGATCGAATTGTACATCTCATGGATGATGCCGAGCGCCGTATAGCACTCAAGCTCGGTGTTCACGATCAGGCGGAGCGCGTAAAAGTCATAGATCTCATCAAAGCTCTTGTTTTGGGTATACATCTTTTTGTAGATGCTGTAAACCGATTTGATGCGCCCCTCCAGCGTGAAGTGAATGTTGTTCTCGCGCATCTTTTTGTCAACCTCGGTGCGGATCTGCTCGACAAAATCGGTGTGGGCACCGTATTTCTTCTCGATATCGTTTTTGACCTCGGCATAGCCGTAAGGATCAAGGTATTGCAGACCGATATTTTCAAGCTCCTGCTTGATGCGCTGCATACCGAGGCGGTGTGCAAGAGGCGCATAAACGTGCATGGTCTCAAGCGCCGTGGTGCGCTGCTTCAGATCGGATTTCGCATCCAGCGTGCGCATATTGTGCAGACGGTCGCAAAGCTTGATGAAGATGACACGCACGTCCTTCGACATGGCAAGCAGCATCTTGCGAAGCGTTTCAATGTGCGCCTCCTCCTTGTCCTCGACCTGAAGCATCACGATCTTGGTCAGCCCGTCCACAAGCAGTGCCACATCCTTGCCAAAGCGCTTTTCCAGCTCTCTGAGGTCAGTCTTATCGGCGCAGTCCTCCACCGTATCGTGAAGGAGCGCCGCGCAGATCGAATCCGAGTCAAGCCCGAGGGTCGCCACGATCTCGGCAACCGCGATGGGATGCGAGATATACGCCTCTCCACTCTGGCGCATCTGCCCCTCGTGCAGCATTGCGGCATATTCGTATGCCCGTTTGATTTTTTCAAGATTATAGTTATTGCCCGATGCCTCCAGCACCTCAAGCAATCTTGTCACATCAGTGTGTACGTCGTGCGGCATGGTCCGCTCCTTTACTTTTCATTCCGACAGCGACTGCGCAGCCGCTTCAGAATCGAGGATTTTTCAATGTTGGTCTTACCGCTGTGGAAGTAGACATCAAAGCGGTAAACACCCTCCTCGAGCTCCTCCACGCCGCAGATCTGCAGCTCGTGAAAGATCTCGATGATGTATTTCAGGCAAATGTAATTGATGGGTCGGGTGGCACCGACATTGACAAGCGAGAGCAGATCCCTCTCGCGAAACACGGAATTTCCCTGTCTGAATTCACGGCGAATGGCGGTATAGACACGCGCAAACAGGTCGCGCGTGGGCAAAACCTCCTCGGCCGACGTGAAGGTCGCGCCCGCGCGGATCTCGGCGTAGCGCGCACGCGCCGCCAGATACTCACCCTCAAAGTGTGCAGAGGGCTTGATATCCTGTACGATCAGCTGCACCGAGCGAATGCTCTGGTACTCATTGATATCCAGCGTACAAAGCAGATCGATACGGTCTCCCTCACGGAAGCCGAGCGCCGAGCGCGGCGTGGAAAACGCGAGCGCGTAAAGCGACATGTCACCGTCCGACACCGTCAGCTTCAGGTGCTTGCCGCCGCCGAGCTCACTGATGCGCTCAATGCGCAGATCGCGCATCACAAATTGCGGCATGGGATTGGATACACCAAAGGGCTCCAGCCGCGAAATCTCCTCCGCCAGTGCCAGCGTCGCCTCGGGAAGCCGCAGTTCAAGATCTGCGGAAAGGCTGATCGTCGCGCCCCCCTTGGGAAGATGCTTTGCCGCATAGGCGTTGATACGGCGGCGAAAATCGTCAATGCGGTCACGCCGCACCGTCAAGCCCGCCGCCAGCTCGTGTCCACCGAATTTGACCAAAAGATCCTCACTGTCGGTCAGTGCCTCCACCAGATTCATGCCCTTGACACTGCGACCCGAGCCCTTTCCAAGATCATCGGGACTGTCAAAGCCGTTGACCGAGCCGTCAAAGGAAATAAGGATCGAGGGTCTGCCGTAGCGCTCGGTAATGCGGGACGCCACGATACCGATGATGCCCTGGCGCCACGCGTCATCCTCCAGCACGATGACGTGCGTTTCGGAAAGGTCAAAATCACGTTCTATGCGGGCATATGCCTCCTCCGCAATGCGGTTCTCCTCCACCTGTCTTGCGCGGTTGATCTCGCAAAGCTCGACCGCCAGCGCGCTCGCATCCCGACCGTTGTCGGCGAGCAGCAGCTCGACTGCCCTTGACGCCTCGCTCATGCGCCCCGCGGCGTTCAGACGCGGTGCAAGGCCGAAGCCAATGAAGGACGCCGTGATCTTTTTGCGCCGCACGGGACGCGCGTCACCTGCGGCACGGTTACCGAGCGACGCCTCCTCGATCAGCGCGGCAAGCCCTGCACGGTCGGTATCAGCGATCTGCAAAAGCCCCTCCTTGACGAGCACGCGATTCTCGTCGGCAATGGGCATCACGTCGGCGATCGTACCGATGGCGGCAAGGTCGGCATATTTGCGATAGGCACGGCGAACGCCGTCGATCTCCTTCTCTCCGCGCCGACATGCTGCACGGCTCTCAAGCGCCGCAACCAGCTTGAAGACAACTCCGACGCCTGCAAGCTCCTTGAAGGGATACTCGCAGTCGGGGCGGTGCGGATTGACCACCGCCACCGCCTCGGGCAGAGGCATGCGGCACTCGTGGTGATCGGTGATCACCATGTCGATCTCGAGTGAGGCGGCGTGTGCCGCCTCCTCGTTTGCCGTAATACCGGTATCGACGGTGACGATCAGCGTCACGCCGTCCTCGCGGAATCGGTCGATGGCAAGGGTGGAAAGCCCGTAGCCCTCGCCGCTGCGGCTGGGGATATAATACTCGACGTTCCCCCCCTCACCGGCAATATAAAGATAAAGCAAGCTGACCGCGGTCACACCGTCTACGTCGTAGTCACCGTAGATCACGATCCTTTCCCGCTGCTCGATGGCGGTGCGGATGCGCTGCTCCGCCCTTTCCATGTCCTTCATCAAAAAGGGACTGTGAAGCAGGGTATCCTCACAGGAAAGGAAGCGGCGCACTGCCGACGCCGTTTTGTAGCCGCGGCGATACAGCAATCGCGCCGTGATCGGGGAAAGCCCCGCATCCGCCACCAGTGCCGCAACCCCCTGCTCCTCGTTCACATCCGAGGCGGGCAACAGCCATATTTTTTCTCTGATGCTTGGGTCGATCATGCTTCTTCCTTTCCGACGGGAACGCCGTCCGATTTACGTTTGCTCCTTTGTTGATCGCGGTTTTTCAAAGCGCCCGATCAGCGCCAATGCACTCCTCAGCCCGTCAAGCGCGGCGCTGGTGATGCCTCCCGCATAGCCTGCGCCCTCCCCTGCGGGGTAAAGACGGTCGTGTCCCGTGGCGGTCCTTGACTCGCCGCGCAGCATGCGAAGGGGGGAGGAGGTGCGGCTCTCGACCGCCGTCAGCACGGCATCACTTGCGGCAAAGCCGCCAAGCCTGCGGTCAAAGGCGCGCAGCCCCGATACAAGCGTATCGGTGACAAAGTCGGGCAGGACCTCGCGAAGATCCGCCACGCGAACACGCCCCCCACCGTAGGTAGGCAACACACGCGACGGCTCGCTTCCCCGCTTGCCGCTGAGCAGATCCCCCACGGTCATGACGGGTGCACAGTAATCTACGCCTCCCGCACCGAACGCTGCCTTTTCCAGCCTTCTCTGAAAGGCGATCGACGCCTCGATGCTCCCTCCGACATCCTCGGGGGTGATTGTGACGAGCAGGGCGGAATTGGAGTTGACGCCCTCTCTTGCGTGGTAGCTCATTCCGTTGACCACCACGCCCCCCTCCTCGGAGGCGGCGGCAACGACCTCGCCGCCCGGGCACATGCAAAAGGTGTAAACGCCCCTTGCACCCGTGGTATCCGAAAGCGCGTATTCCGCCGCACCGAGCAACGGATGCCCTGCGGCATCTCCGTACAGTGCACGGTCGATATCCGCACGCAGATGCTCGATACGAACGCCTACCGAAAAGGGCTTCGGTTCCATCAAAAGCCCTTTTTCCATGAGCATAGAAAAGGTATCCCTCGCGCTGTGACCGACGGCAAGAAGCACCGCACCTGCGGCAATGTCGCCGCGATCGGTCCTCACCGTGACACCGCGCTCACACTCGTCAAGTCCCGTCATACGAGTGCGATAAAGAACGCTGCCGCCAAGCGCCTCGATGCGGCAAAGCACGGCACTGACGACGCGGCGGAGAATGTCGGTTCCGACGTGCGGCTTTGCCCTTACAAGAACCTCCTCGGGGGCACCGAATTCCACCAGGCGCGACAGCACGTAATTACAAAGAGGATCGTTGACACGGGTGACCAGCTTCCCGTCTGAAAAGGTACCCGCACCCCCCGCACCGAACTGAATATTGGATTCGGTATCCAGCACGCCCTCCAGCCGAAAGCGCTCGGCGGCAACCGCACGTGTCCACACGTCGTCACCCCGATCGATGATAACGGGACGATACCCCTCCTCTGCAAGCAGCAGCGCCGCAAAAAGACCCGCAGGTCCCATGCCCACCACAAGAGGAGGTGCATCAAGCGGCTCGGTGCCGCGCAGGACGACCGGCTTCTCCTCGTGAAAGGGGCGTATGCCCACCCTGTGCAATGCCTCGTCCGCCACAGAAAGCGGCTCGCTCGACGTGACAAGCACGGTGCAGACCTGCAGGATGGCATTTCGTTTTCTCGCGTCAAAAGACTTTTTATAAAGCCGAAAATGAAGCCCCGCGGCAGAACTGCACACGCGCTTCATTTTCGTTTTTGCTATTCTGATGATCTCGCCCTCGGGTGCGTCGAACGGAGCACGCAGATCGGAGATCAGAAAGGCGGTACTGCTCCTTTTCATGAGCCACTCTTCTCTACTGTCACGATCAGCTCCAGCGCGCCTGCGGGCGTCGTACCTGCGGGGAGAACAAGATCCTCAAGCTCGATCCGATAGGTTCCCTCGGTCACCGCCTCGGGAGGAAGCACGATCTCGACCCGATCGGCTCGCTTCAGGGAAAGCACACTCCCCTTCACCTCGATCATGCTATCAGAGAGCACGAAGGTGTAGCCGCTTGCGGGATCGGTGATCTCCAGAGCGACGAACGCCGTATCCTCGGTGTTCATCACGAACAGCCAGACCAGGAAGGCGAGGAACAGGCAAACGACGGCGGCGATAATATCATTGCGACGGTTGCGGTGAACGGCGTATTCGCCACTCTCAACCGCCGTCACATTCTGATGCTTACGGTTCATATCACGCGCTCCCTTCTCACTCTTCATCCTGATCCTGCTTGCGGAGCAGCTCGAAGAGCTTGCGACGCAGCGAAACAGAGGTAAATTCACGGTAAAGCTCTCCCTTGTAGGCAATGGAGATGGTACCCGTTTCCTCGGAGACCACGACGACGATGGAGTCACTTTGCTCGGAAAGTCCGATCGCCGCACGATGGCGAGTGCCGAGCTCCTTGAAGAGGTCGGTGCGCTCGGAAAGCGGAAGGTAGCAGCCCGCCGCATAGATCCTGCCGTTCCGAACCACTACGGCTCCGTCATGAAGCGGCGCCTTATCGAAGAAGATGGCGCGGAGCAGCTCGGGGGTCAGGTCGGCGTTCAGCAGCGTGCCCGTGCTGATGTACTCACCGATCTTGGTGGAGCGCTCGATGACGATGAGCGCGCCGGTCTTGGAGAAGGACATATTCTTTGCCGCGTCCACGATGGCATCCACCGCCGCGGGAGAAACCGAAAGGTCTCGCGACTCCGCACCGATCGTGGTCAACCCCTTGAAGGGCACCGAGCCCACACGCTCCATTGCCGCACGAAGCTCGGGCTGGAAGACGATGGCAAGCACGATCAGACCGTACCCGAAGAAGCTGCCGAGCAGGTAGCGAATGGCATACATGTCAAGCACCTCGCTAACCACAAAGAGCAGCGCCACCAGTGCCACACCCGTCAGGAGCTTACCCGCGCGCCTGTCGCGCACGAAAAGGTAAAGCGCGAAGAAGAGCAAGGAAAGGCACAGAATATCAAGAATATCCCGCCAGCCGAAGGTATGGAAGGGTTCGGAAAAATATGTTGATAAGGAGCTGCCGCAAAACAGTCTGTCCAATAATTCTTTCATAGCGTTCACCGCCTGTATGTATATTCCGTCACCGCCGCAGCGGCGCGATCAAAGCGGGGGCTGCCCGCGCAAAATTGCAAAAGCCTCGACCCGCAAGCAAGCGGGGGCAAAGAGTGCCCTCGAAGTGAGAGCTTATTCATATCTTTATTATAACACGCTTTTTTTGAAATTGCAAATGGTTTTGCGATATTTTTTCGCTTTTTTTTCACAAAAAAACACTTTTTTTGCACACCTGAGCGAAAAAAAGGATTTTTTTACCTGTTTTTCTTGCCACAAGGATGAATATGTGGTATACTGGTAGCGGATAATTCGCTTTTTTTGAAGCTCCGCAAAGCGCAAAAAACGCATCTCACACGCGAAAGGAGAATCCCATGAACGCTTCCTTTTATCTTCCCACACGCGTCTTTTTCGGGGACGGTGCCTTACAAAACGGTGCGCCGCTGTTTCTTGCAGCGGGCAAGCACGCGCTGATCGTAACGGGACGCACAAGCGCAAGAGCGTGCGGCGCACTTGACGAGCTCTGCGCGCTTCTTGACCGCCTTGGGATCACCCACACTCTGTTTGATCGTGTGACCGAGAATCCTCCGCTCCTCCTTTGCTGCGAGGCGGGCAAGGCTGCATATGAGCAGGGCGTCGATTTTGTGATCGGCGTCGGTGGAGGCTCTCCCCTTGATGCCGCCAAGGCAATTGCCGCCTTTGCCGCCAATCCCACGATCTCACCAAAGGCTCTTTACGACAGCGAGCAGCGCGTGCACTCCACGCTTCCCCTCTTTGCCATTCCTACCACCGCGGGCACGGGCAGCGAGGTCAACCCCTACAGCGTGCTGACCCTTCCGGGAGGACGTCAGAAAAAGACCTTTAAGGCAGATGATACCTGGCCCCGCGCCGCCTTTGTCGATCCGCGCTACACCGCCACGATGTCAAGAGAGCTTACCGTGAGCACTGCACTTGACGCCTTTGCACACGCCATGGAATCCTATCTTTCCCCACGATCCACCGTCTTTTCGGAGCGAGCCGCACTCTTTGCCGCCACCGAGATCTTTGACGTGCTTTCGCTCTACCCCGAGCAATTTGACAGCGAGATGCGAGAGCGCCTTTCGGCTGCCGCAACTGCCGCAGGCATGGCGATCAGCGTAACGGGAACGGGCTTTCCCCACCCACTCGGCTATAGCATCACGCTGCTTGACGGCATTCCGCACGGCAGAGCCTGCGCCGCCTTTGCCGCCGACTACCTCACCTACAACGAGAAAACACCCGAGGGCAAAGCGCGCATTGCCGCGTTCTCGGCAGCCATCGGTGCGAAGCCCGCCGTGCTGAAGACCTATCTGCCCGCGCTTGCCGCCGTCGATCTCTCCTTTAACGAGGAGGAGATCAGGGAACGCGTTGAGCTGATCGTCGGGGCGAAAAATTACGTCAACAGCCCTTATGTCCTTAATAAGGAAGAGATCTACGACATCTATCGCGCGCACTTTTTCAAGAAGTGACATGTCATCTTGCACAAAAAAATCGCAGAAAACAATTGTTTTCTGCGATTTTTTGTTTCTTTTCCGTCGTTTTAACCAAGTCGTCTGCAAGTGGACGGATCAAAGAAGAATGCAGATCAGCCCGTTGCTGCCCTCGTTGACGATGCGCTCCAGCGTTTCACAAAGCTTACCTCTCGCCTCCTCGGGCATATTGGCAAGCTTTCCGCGAATGCCCTCGCCCACCAGCTCGTACAGGCTCTTTCCGAACATGTTGGACTCCCAGAGCTTTTTGGGATCCTCCTCAAGCTCGGCAAGAATGCTTTTGAGAAATTCCTCGGATTGCTGCTCGGTGCCCACGATGGGATTGAGCTCGGTTTCGATGTCGGCGCGGATCATATGGATGGAGCGCGCCGCAGCGCGAAGTCGCACGCCAAAGCCACCGGACTGTCTGACGATGGCAGGCTTCTCAAGTCGCAGATCCTCCACGCTCGGCATGACGATGCCGTAGCCGCGTTCCTCGGCGGTCGCGAGCGCCTCGCTGACGCGATCGTAGCGCCTTCCCTTCTCGCTCAGATCGGCAACCAGTCTGAAGAGCGCCTCCTCGCTTCCGATCTCCTCTCCCGTGATCTCGCTGAGCACCTGATAGTAAAGCTCCGGGCAGAGCGCGACAGAAAGCTCGGCACGGCCCGTGCCCATATCAAGGTTCTGCACGCACACCGACTCCACGCACTCGTTTTGTGAAAGTCCTCCGAGGATCCCGATCACCTCACCCATGCGGAAGACGCGTCCTGCAAGGCGACAGATATCCTCCATGACCGATTTTTTGATGGGATGCTCAGCATCCAACGCGCGCATCCAGCGCGGCATATCGATTCCCACCGAGGTCACGGGAAACTCATTCAGGATCATTGAAAGGATACCGCAGATATCCTCCTTACCAAGCGTCAGGCAGTTGACGACCGCCACGGGAATGCCATACCGCTTCTCCAGCTCGGACGCCAGCGCCACAGCACTCTCGCCTGCGGGATCTGCGGAATTGAGCAACAGCAAAAAGGGTTTTCCAAGCTGCTTCAGCTCCCGCACCAGTCGTTCCTCTGCCTCCTCGTAGGCAGTGCGCGGAAGCTCGCCGATGCTCCCGTCCGTGCTGACCAGAACGCCGATGGTGGCGTGCTCCTCCATGACCTTGCGCGTGCCGAGCTCTGCCGCCTCACCGAAGGGCATGGGCTCCTCGCGCCAGGGTGTGCGCACCATCCGCACCTCGCCGTTCTCCTCGCCCCCGAGCGCCCCCTCGATCATATAGCCTACGCAGTCGATCATCTTGACCCGAAGCTCTACCCCCTCCTCAAGCGTGAGTCCCACCGCCTCGTCGGGCACAAACTTCGGCTCGGTGGTCATCACAGTCATGCCCGCCGCGCTTTGGGGCATTTCATCTCTTGCGCGCTCTCTCTTGTATTCCTCGGTCATGTTGGGCAGCACCAGCTCCTGCATGAATCTGGTGATGAAGGTGGATTTTCCGCTTCGCACGGGCCCCACGACCCCGATATAGATGTCACCGCCGGTTCGCTCGGCAATGTCCTTGTAGATCGATCGTTCTGCCATATGATTTCTCCTCCGCTTTCAATATCGCTATATCGTATGCGGCAGCAAACACGGATATGACAAAAGGAGACGGCGCATTCAGGTGCAACCGAAAATGACCTGAGAAATAAAAAAAGAAGCTCCAATATGATATGCACCCCCAAAAGTCAGACACTTTTGGAGGTGCATATTACTTGGGTCAGCCTCTTAGGCAAGAGGGAGTGATCCGAACTCGGTTTTGAGAGGCAGATATCCGCATCCGCATCGGGGAATTCCCTTGTCATATCCGCATATGACTGCAAGAATTTCCCTTGCGTCTGCAAATATTTGCTCTCTCAAAACTCGGATGACCCTCAAAGCCTTGATTTTAAGATGATTTTGGTGGCAAGGACGCGAAGTCAAGTGCGGACTTTACAAGCGCACTTGCCGCCGAAAGCGCTGAAAATCAGGGCTTTCGGGCGGGTTCGGATCACTCCCTCTTGCCTATTCGGGTCTTTCCTCGCCCTCGGGCGACCGGGTGCCGCACTCTGATACCGCCTCGACAGCGACATCGGGTGTCGGCTCGGGTTTCACTTCGGGTGCGGACTCCGCTTGCCTCACGGTGTTCTCTTTTTGCTTGCGGGCGCGAAGAGGTGCGGTGATCAGCATGACCACGGTGAACAGCACGATAAACGCGACCACAAAGCCTCCGACCAGTAGCTTTCCGCTGCTGAGCGCCAGGGAGGCACCTCTCCATAACCTCAAATTCATCATAACGGTTCCCTCTCTTAACGGCGGATATGAACCAACTCCCTGACGGCATCGCGCAGTGCCGCAAGCAGTTCATCCACCTCGTTCTCGGTGTTTTCGGGGCAAAGGCTGATACGAAGCGAGCAATCAGCCTCTCTCGGCGTCAAGCCAAAGGCAAGCAGCACGCCACTCGGTCCCTTGGCGTGCGACGAGCATGCAGAGCCGCTGGAGATCGAAAATCCGCGTGCCGACAAATAGTGCAGCACGGTTTCGCTCTTCAGATCGGGCATGGTGATATTGATGATATGCGGGGCGGCAACGGCGGGACGGTTCACACGGATATCAGATGCCGAAAGCCCTGCAAGCAGGCGCTCCGAAAGCTCTGCCATGTGCGCCATATCGGTGCGTGCACGCATTGCCCCGCGCTTCGCGGCGGCGGCAAAGCCCGCGATCCCCACGGTGTTCTCGGTGCCCGAGCGCAGTCCGAACTCCTGCCCGCCACCTGCCAGCACGGGAACGATCGCACGGGTCTTCAGCACGCGCTCTGCCACAAGCAGAGCGCCCACACCCTTCGGGCCGTGGATCTTATGTGCACTGACCGTCAAAAGATCGGCACCAAGGCTTTTGAAGGTAAAGGGCACCTTCAAAAATCCCTGCACCGCATCACAATGGCAAAGGCACGCGGGATTGGCAGCGTGCGCGGCGGCAAAGACCTGCTCCACGGGATAGCGTGCGCCTGTCTCATTATTGACCAGCATCATGCTGACCATGAACAGCTGCTCGTTCATGTGCGCCATGACAGTCGCCATATCAAGCTCTCCCCCCTTGGTGGGGACGCGCACCACGCGAAAGCCCTCCTTCTCCAGCAGGCGAAGATTGTTTTCGACCGAGGGGTGCTCGGAGTCGGTGGTCAGGATGGTCGCGGCTGTGCGACGCGCCTTGGCGCGTGCCGTTCCGAGAAGCGCCAGCGCGGTCGCCTCAGTCCCCGAGGAGGTAAAGATCAATTGTCCGTCCTTCAGAAATCGCTCACCGAGCGCTTCGCCCAGCGTGCAGCGGCACTGCCGCAGCAGCTTGGCGGCATCCGCACCGAGCTGATGAAGCGAGGAAGGGTTTCCGAAGCGGTCCATCGCCTCCAGCATTGCCTCCCTTGCCTCGTTGCAAAGCGCCGTGGTAGCACTGTTATCAAAATAAGCGTTCATCGTTTAACGGAAGGTAAAGTTGGCGACGATGCTGTTCACATCCTCAAGGTGGCTTTGGTATTTGGTGCCCTCGGCGGTATAAGTCAGTGTATACACCATGACATCGTAGACCGCAATGACCTGCATGATCTCATACTGCACCTCTCCGAGGGTGTATGTAAAGACGTAGCGCTTGGCATCGCGACCGCCCAGAGTGGTATCACCGCACTGATCCTCGATCATCGCGATATCCGAAAACACCTTGCGGTATTCGGGCAGGCACTTCTGCTCCCAATAGGTCGTGGGCGTAAAGATCTCGTCGGGATAACAGGCGGTGGCAGTGACGTTGGAGGTGTCCCCCGACTCAAACACCTTTGCACCCGAGATGCCCGACGTGGAGGTAGGGATCCACGCCTCCGGCACGTAGAGATAGAAGGATGCCGACTCGACGGCAACGTTTTTCATGCCCTCCGGCGTACCGTCCTTGTTGCAGGACACAAAGCAGCAGAGCAGCACCGCTGCCAGCAGCATACAAACCAGTTTCTTCATCATTTTTCTTCCTATCAATTATTTATTGCTCGCCGCCAGCATCTCTGCCGCCGCCGAAAGAATGCCGATCCTTCCGCTGTCAAAGGTCAGTCCTCCCTGCATAAACGCAATGTAAGGGGGTCTGAGAGGTCCGTCTGCCGAAAGCTCGATCGACGCGCCCTGCACAAAGGTGCCCGCCGCCATGATGACCTCGTCCTGATAGCCGGGCATTCCCCACGGCTCGGGGGTCACGTAGGCATCGATGGGCGAGCCTGCCTGTATGCCGCGGCAAAAGGCGCAAAGCCCCTCGGCAGAGCCGGTCCTGACGGCTTGAATGATGTCCGAACGCGGCTCGTCGTAGCGAGGCTCGACGCCATAGCCGAGCGCCTCGAAAATGTATGCGGCAAAGTGTGCCGTTTTCAGGGACTCCGCCACGGTGTGAGGCGCATAAAAAAGTCCCCGATAAAGATTTTTGTTCTGTCCGAGCGAGGCACCCACCTCAAGTCCGATCCCGGGGCAGGTGAGGCGATAGGAGCACAGCTCAACGGCACGTGCCGTGCCTGCGAGATATCCGCCGCTTTCCGCCATGCCGCCACCCGGATTCTTGATCAGAGATCCGATGATGAGATCGGCACCTACGGCGGTGGGCTCCCTCTCCTCGGCAAACTCGCCGTAGCAGTTATCCACCACGACGTAAGCATTCGGGCGAACCGACTTGACAAGACGCACCGCCTCGCCGATCTCCTCGACTGTCAGAGTACGGCGATCGAGATAACCCTTGGAGCGCTGGATAAAGCAGACCTTGACGCGCTCGCCCTCCCTTGAGCGAAGCGCCGCCTCAATGGCCTCAAGATCAAAGCATTTGCCGTCCTTGAGCTCGATCTGCCGATAGTCAATGCCGAAATCGGCAAGCGAGCCGTTTCCCGCCTCGCCCGTGATACCGATGACCTCTCCCAGCGTGTCGTAGGGTTTGCCCGCGATGGAGAGCATGATGTCTCCCGGCCGCAAAAGCCCGAAAAGACCGATGGTCAGGGCGTGTGTACCGTTGACGATATGGGGGCGGACGAAGGCTGCCTCGGCGGCAAAAACGTCGGCATAGACACGGTCAAGCACGTCCCTGCCCCGATCGTCATAGCCATAGCCGCTGGTGCCGTTAAAGCAGGCGGTATCCACGTGGTGCGCGGAAAACGCCTCCATGATGCGTGCGGTATGATAACGCGAGATGCGCTCAAGCCTTGTGAACTGCGGGGCAAGCGCCGCCTCCGCCTTGTCTGCCAGCGCAAGAAGCTCCTTGGAAAACGTCATTTCTTTTCTCCTTTAAGATAGGCGACCGCCAGTGCCACTGCTGCCTCAAGGTCGGCAAGATCGATCATCTCACTGCCCGTATGAATATAGCGGCAAGGGATGGAGAGTGCGCCCGCACGGCAGCCAAAGCCCGTCATCTGCACCGCAGAGGTGTCGGTGCCCCCAAATGTCAGGATCTCGCACTGGGCGGCGATCTTCTCGGCTCTTGCAGCTTCGATCAGCTCCTCCACGAGCTCTGTATGACAGATCACCGAGCTGTCCTTGATCTTGATCGCCACGCCCGCACCGAGCTTGACTGCCATGGGCTTTGCCGAAGGGACATCCCCCGTAGCGGTCACATCAAAGATGAGTGCGAGATCGGGTGCAATGGAGTAGGCGGCGGGACGCGCACCGCGGCAGCCTACCTCCTCCTGCACCGAAAACACGTAATAGATATCGTCAGCGGGCGCTGCCATACGGCGCGCGATCTCCACGAGCACCGCACAGCCCGCGCGGTCGTCAAGCGGTCTGCCCGCAACGCGCCCGCCCTGAAGCCTGGTAATGCTCGGCAAAAGCGCACAGCAATCACCGATCTTGACTTTTTTCTCGGCGGCGGCACGGCTCCTTGCACCGATATCAACATAGCAATGCTCCGGTCGCAGCACGTCGCCTGCCTTTTTGTCGGCGTCGACGGCGAGCACACCGCGTGTACCGTTTTCAAATTCGACCGGGCAGAATGCCGCCGCGGTATAGCTGATGCCGCCGATGGGGGCGACACGCAAAAAGCCGTTGTCATCAATGAAGTTTACGATAAAGCCGATCTCATCCATGTGCGCTGCCAGCATGACCTTTGCAGGCGCTGCGGCGCTTCCCTTTTTTAGGCAGATCAGATTGCCCATGGCATCGACGGTGATCTCATCGCAAAGCGGTGCCATCAGCTCCTTTAATACTTCACGGATCCCGTGCTCCCTGCCCGACACAGAGGGTGTTTGAGGCAATAATTTTTTCAGGGTCGTATACATGGTCATTTCCCTTCCTTTCCAAGCTCGCCGAGCACCGCGCCAAGCAGTGCGATCATGGCGGTCACGTCCGCACACGCGCCCACCGAAATGGGGGCATGAAGATAGCGCGTGGGGGCGGAGAGTGCAAGGCAACGCACGCCGCTACCCGTTCGCTGAATATTGCCCGCGTCATTACCGCCCGAAACATAGCGCTTCACCTGCACGGGGATCTTTTCCCGTTCGGCAACCGAAAGCACGCGATCGATCAGCGCCCTGTCGTAGATAGTGGATCGGTCAAGCAGCGAGAGCACGCCGCCCTTGCCGATATCTGCCACCCGTTTCTCGGGCGGAACGTCGGCAATATCCGCCATCGCCGTGGTTTCCAGCACAAAGGCGATATCGGGTGCGATGCGATTTGCCGTCACCGTCGCGCCCGATATGCCGATCTCCTCTCTCACGGTAAAGGCAAAATAAAGATCAAGCGAGGGGGGCACGGGCGACGACTCCAGCGCGCGCAAAAGCTCGATCAGCACGGCACAGCCCACGCGGTCATCCAGCGCTTTACAGGCAAAATAGGCGTCATCCTTACCAAAAGTAAAGAAATCGGTGTCGAAGGTGCCGAAATCACCGAGAGAAAGCAGCTTTTCGGTTTCCTCGCGGCTGCTTGTCCCCACGTCGATATACATATCCGAGATCTTGGGCAGCTTTTTACGCTCCTCGGCATCCTGCAGATGGATCCCCTTTGCCGTCAGGACACCCGGCACCTTCTTGTGCTCGTTGCCCATCAGCACGGGTCTGCCGCACATGACGCGCACGTCAATGCCCCCCACCGTATCAAAATGCAGTGTACCGTCATCCAAGATCTCGGTGACCATAAAGCCCACCTCGTCCATATGTGCCGAGAGCATGACGCGCGGCGCGCCCTCTTTGCCCTTCAGGTGAGCCACAAGATTGCCCATACGGTCGGTAAAGAGCTCGGCGCGGCTTTCCGCAAGCTCCTCGCGGATCGCCTCCTCCACGTTGCCCTCACAGCCCGTGGGACCAAATGTGCGTGCCAATTTTTTGATCAGTTCGATTCCGCTTGTCATCTGCCATACACCTCCGCGATCTCACGATCGGTCACGAACGCGCGGATCAGGCGGAGCAGATCACGTGCATCCTGCATATCAAGACATTCGACATAGGTGTGCATAGAGGTCAGGGGCAGCCCTACGTCCACGACGGGAATTCCTGCCCCCACCAGATGAAGCGAGGTGGTATCGGTACCCGTGCTTTTGGGAGAAACACAGATCTGATAAGGGATCTCCTCCCTTGCCGCCAGTGCCTCGGTCATGGCGGTCAGTCTGCGGTCCACGATGGTGCCTCGGGTGATCGAGGGTCCCTTGCCCATTGCCACCGTTTCGCTCTTCTTTGCTCCCTGCATGAAGCCGAGATTGACGTCGATGACCATGGCGTAGTCGGGATCGACCGCCATGCCACCCACCGCCGTACCGCCGATGCGGTCGGTCTCCTCATGCGCGGCAAAGACCAGATAAACGTCGCCCGCAAGCTCCTCGGAGGGGATGCCGGCAAGCGCCGCCGCCGCAATGGCAGCGGGCGCCTTATTATCAAAGCCCTTGCCCGTCATACGGTCACCTGCCAGCATGCGGTATTCGGGATAAAAGCCCACGGGGGTTCCCACACGGACAAGCTCCTTCAGCTCATCAAGGGGGTAGCCCGTATCGATCAGCAGCTCATCCACTGCGAGCAGTTTCTTCTCCTGGCCCGCCGAAAGGTGCGGAGGGGTGGAGGCGATCACGCCGTCAATGACGCGCTTTCCGTAAATACGAACTCTTGCCGAGGGGAGGGTGCGAAGGTCAAGTCCGCCCACGGCACTGACCGAAAGAAAGCCGCCCTCCTTGATGTCGGTGACCAACATGCCGATCTCGTCAAAATGTGTATCGACAAGAATACGGGGAGCGTTCTCTCGTCCGCAACGACGCACGAAGATGCGATTTCCCACCGCATCGGTGCAATCCTCGCCAAAGCCCGTCATCAGACGGGTGACCTCGTCGGCGGCATAGCCCTCATAGCCCGTAATGCTCATCACGCCCGAGAGCGCCTTGATGAATTCTGTCAGTTCCAAGTATTGATCATTCCTTTCCCTGCAACGCCGCCACAAGGGCACAAAATACGTTGCCGCGTTCTTCAAAATCACGAAATTCGCCAAATGCCGTGCACCCCGGGGAGAGCAGGACGATATCGCCCACTCCCGCCACGCGCACTGCGGCATCAAAGGCATCCTTAAAATATCGACAGCAGACCGACGGCACGCGACCGCCAAGTGCCGCCTCGATCTCTCGCGCGGTCTCGCCGTAAAGCAGCACCGTCCTCGCGCCCTTTGCCAATGCATCGGCAAGCGGGAGCAGCGAGATCCCCTTTCCTCTGCCTCCTGCGATCACCAACGGCTTTCGCGGCATCGCCGAAAGCGCCGCCGCCGTGCGCGTGGGCGAGGTATCGATGGAGCTGTTATAATAGTCTGTACCGTTCACGGTCGCCACATACTGCAGGCGGTGCGGAACACCGCAAAAGTCGGTCAGCGCCGCACGGGCACCTTGCACGTCCAAAAGGTCCCCGACGGCGGCAAGCGCGGCAAGCAGATTTTGCTCGTTGTGCTTCCCCGCAAGGCGGAACGCTTCAAAAACGCCGTGAAAGCGCCGACCGAAGACCAGCGCATCGTCCCCCTCGCGGTAAGCAAAGTGCTCCCTTTCCTCAGCTTCGGGGAACATGCCGAAAAAGCAGGTGTTCTCCCGTCCCCTGCCGATCGCGCGGGTGCGAGGATCATCGGCATTAAGAGCAAGATGCGTATCCTTTCCCGCAATGCGACGCTTTGCCCCCTCGTATTCCGCCATATCGGTATGCCAATTCAGGTGGTTGGGCACAATGTTGGTGATCACGGCGCGATCGGGATGCCGTTGCAGAGTCATCAGCTGGAAGCTGGACAGCTCGACAACGGCAATATCCTCCCTCTCCATCTCGCCAAGAAAGGGAAGCAGGGGGGTACCGTTGTTGCCGCCGAGCCACACGCGGTAGCCCGCGGCGCGAAGAAGGACGGCAATCAGATTTGCCGTGGTGGTCTTTCCGTCACTACCCGTTACCCCCACAGTATGGGCGGGAATGGCATCGAGCAGCAGCTCGGTTTCGGAGGTCAGGATCCCCCTTGAGGCGCGGATGGCGGCAAGATCGGGACGAAGCCCCGGTGAGCGCACCAGCACCTCCTCGGAAAACGACGGGGGAAAGCCGACGGGAGCAAAGGACACTCCTTTTTCACGGTAAGGCGCGGCAGCAGCCTCGTCCACCGCATGCTCGTCATAAACCGACAGGCGAGCGCCGCGCTTGAGCAAAACGTCTGCCACGGCGCGGTTGGCACGCCCGAAGCCGAGCAGTGCCACCGACGTACCGCGATTGATTTCCTGTAAAAGCATTGGATCACCCCTTACTTAGAGTTATCCGTAGTATATTATACATATCTTCACGCACCTGTGCAAGGGCATGCACGATTTTTTTGCCGAATATTTAAAAAAATGTTCGCTACCCTTTACAAAATCCACAAAATATGGTATAATGAAAAGGATTTAACCACCACCCGTTGTGCATCGGGCTAAGCAAGCAGGAAAGAGGAAACGGCTATGGCAGCAAAAAACACCGCAAAGCAATACGGCAACGCCAGCATTACGGCACTGAAGGGTGCCGACCGCGTCAGAAAACGCCCCAGCGTTATTTTCGGATCGGACGGTCTTGAGGGCTGTCAGCATTCCTTTTTTGAGATCCTGTCGAACTCGGTGGACGAGGCGAAGGAGGGACACGGCAGCGTCATCACCGTCACCGCCTTCAAGGACCTTTCCATCGAGGTGGATGACCGCGGTCGCGGTGTGCCCCTCGGCTACAACGAAAAGGAGGGGAGATGGAACTGGGATCTCATCTACTGTGAGCTTTATGCAGGCGGAAAGTACGATAACAACAGCGGCGGCGCGGCGTACGAATATTCGCTCGGTCTGAACGGTCTTGGTGCCTGCGCCACACAATACTCCTCCGAGTACATGACGGTGCAGTCCTTTGACGGGAACGAGGTCCATGCGATCTCCTTTGCAAAGGGCGAACCCGTCACCGACCTTTCCTCCCGACCTCTCGAGAAAAAGGAGCGCCGCACCGGCACGGTGATCCGCTGGCGTCCCGACCTTGAGGTCTTTACCGACATCCGCATTCCCCATGAGTTTTTTATCGACACCATGCACCGCCAGGCAGTGGTCAACCCCGGCATCACCTTCCTGCTCCGCCTGGAGGGCGAGGACGGCAAATTTACCGAGCACTCCTTTGTTTATCCCAACGGTATCTCGGACTATATTCTGGAGCGCGCAGGCGACACCGCACGCACCGAGCCCGTGCTCTGGCACCTTGAAACCATGGGTCGCGACCGCGACGACAAGGAGGATTACAAGCTTAAGGCAGACATCTCCTTCTGCGTTTCCAACACGGTCACGTCGCTCGAATATTACCACAACTCAAGCTACCTCGAATACGGCGGCTCGCCCGATAAGGCAGTGCGCTCATCATTTGTCTATGCGCTTGACAACTACCTGCGCACCAACGGAAAATACAATAAAAACGAAGCAAGGATCACCTTCCAGGACGTTGCAGACTGCCTGCTCCTGGTGATCAACAGCTTCTCGACGCTCACCTCCTACGAAAACCAAACCAAAAAGGCGATCAACAACGCCTTTATCGCCGAGGCACTGAACAAATTTTTGCGCGATAATCTCTCGATCTATCTGGTGGAGCATCCCACCGAGGCAGAGATCTTTGCGAACCAAGTGCTGGTCAACAAGCGCGCAAGGGAAAATGCGGAAACCACGCGTCTTAATCTCAAAAAGAAGCTGACCGGCACCATCGACAGCATCAACAACCGCGTGGAAAAGTTTGTCAACTGCCGTTCCAAGGACCCCGACGTGCGCGAGCTTTATATCGTGGAGGGCGACTCTGCACTGACCTCCTGTAAGCTGGGGCGCAACGCCGAATTTCAAGCCATTATCCCCGTGCGCGGCAAAACGCTGAACTGCATGAAGGCGAGCTACGAGCGCATCTTCAAAAACGAGATCATCACCGACCTTTTGCGCGTCATCGGCTGCGGCGTGGAGATCGACGGCAAGATCAAGGGCGATATTGCACGCTTTGACCTCGCGGCGCTGCGCTGGTCCAAGATCATCATCTGCACCGATGCCGACGAGGACGGATTCCAGATCCGCACCCTGCTCCTCACCCTCTTTTACCGCCTCCTCCCCACCCTGCTGCGTGAGAAAAAGGTGTTTATCGCCGAGTCCCCCTTGTTTGAGATCACCACCAAGGACGATATCCTCTTTGCCTACAACGAGTTTGAAAAGGCAGAGATCCTCAAAAAACTGGATGCCGAAGGCAAAAAGTACACCCTTCAGCGCTCCAAGGGTCTTGGCGAGAACGAGCCCGAAATGATGGAAAAGACCACCATGCACCCTGCCACGCGCCGTCTGATCTCGGTGGAGCCCGCTGACGTGGAGCGCACCGAATATATGTTTGACGTACTGATGGGTGACAATCTTGCCGAGCGCAAGGTCTTTATCGCCGAGCACGGCAGCGAGTACGTCAAGGATGCGGATATCTGACCGACCGAGGAAACGAAAGCAGACTCATCCTTAAAAAGTAATACAAAAATCGGCACAGGGTTGCTCCTCTGCCGATTTTTGTATATCCTCGCCCAAGCGTGAGCGCAAGATGCGCCAATGGTATGCGAGCCCCCCAAGTGCGCAAGCAACAGCTCTCCGGGCACGGGGAAACGGTATCCTGCCGCCATAACGAAAGGGCACCCGATCGGGTGCCCTTTCGTTATGGCTTAAATGTGCAAAAAGGTCAAATATCAAGGTGATTGAGAAGAAAAGCAAGATCGCTTGCCACTTTTTGTGGTAGGTTTTTTCGGTTGCCTTCGACTGATTATCTCCTCAAGCCTTCTCTGCTTTTTGTATTCCTTTAGGCAAAGATCAATATCCGCTTGAACAGATGGCATCAGTTCTTTTTATCCGAGAAGGAGATACAACCCGCCTTCTTGGGCATTTCATAGGAAGGCTCGATCTTCTTGATCTTTTCAGCATAGATCTCAGCCTCGCCCTTAGTACGACAATAAACCAAAAACCGCAATCCTGTTGTATCAGAATTGCGGTTTGTGTTTGGCGGAGAGAGAGAGATTCGAACTCTCGGTGGGGTATTAGCCCACACACGATTTCCAGATTGATACCAAAAAAGCAGGGAGATCTCCCTGCTCTTTTTTATCCGACGACTTTGACGCCGAGGGCTGTTCTGATATTGTCTTCAAGACCGATTTCGTTTCTGATACGGAGCAGCTTGTAGCCAACGGCTGCGTAGACCGATTCCACGAAAGCGTCGCGTTCGTTTCCTTCTGTGTGTGAGCTGTCGTCAAGCTCGATCAGAAGCTCAATGTAAAGGTTTTCGGGGCGAGCCAGTGCAAAATCAACATGCTTGGCTTTCACCTTGCCGAAGCCCCTATAATATTCGCTATTGGTATCTGCCACTGTTTCCACCAGGTCTGCCATGCGGATCTTCGCCAGAACTGCAAGCCCCAGCTTGTCGGCAATCGGTTTCAGATGCTTGTAAAAATCCCATTCGTGCTTTGTAAGTAAGTATTTGCGTTTGTAGACCGGCTCTGTTGCTGTTGCAGGAGCATAGGCAACGCATTTTTCTTCTTTGGGCTTTTCGCGATTGATGAAGAATTTTACGACTCTGTAAGGCAGCGTGATGATCCACCAAATTGCTTTGAATATGAGCTTGATCAAATAGATCAGAGCATCAAGTCCGGTTGCTTCTTTTTTTCTTTTCTTTGCCGTTGTCGTTGCCCTTTCAGTGTATGTTGTTAGTGCTGTTGTCGCGCCGGCGGATCTTGTTTTAACATAGCACTTTCGGATGAGGTAAAGTATACATACCAAACCGAAAACGATTAGGATCCCTACGAACAAGGGGGCAAACTCTTTCATCACTTCGAGAAAGAACCTCATTTTTGCACCTCAATTTTTAATGTTGATATTGTTACCATCGCCGATATGGTTTATAGTAATATTTTTGCTTATCGTGTAGGGTTTACCGTCGAGTGTTCTTGGTCTATTTGTAAGACCTGCGAGATAGTCTATGGAGATGTTGTAGAGCTTGGCGAGATCTATGAAAAAATCAATCGGTATTTTGCCTACATCTCCACGTTCGTAGACTTGATATTGAGTAAGGTATAACCCCAATCGTTCAGCTACTTGCTTTTGTGTGAGATCATGATCCACGCGCAGATCCTTGATCCTCCCATATGTCTTTTCTGCCATTTCAACCTCTCTATTTTTGAAAATTATATAACAAAAACATAATTTCATGTTGACAAAAACATGATTTCATGTTATATTGATTTACAGAAACATGATTTCATGTTTTGAGAAAGAGAGGAAAAATATGAAAGCAACAGATTTATTGAAGCGCTCCGTGGTAGCGGAGCAAGAGCAGGATCCTGATGCGCATTCCTGCAGAGCCGAGGCCAATGACTATGGCATTTGCCAATGGTGTGGCGCGATCGTGTCCGGTACCGTGGCAGATTATGAACTCCACGGTTACGATCCGTATTAAGGAGGTCAAGTGATGTGTGAAGAATGCGGAGGATTGATTGCTGCAGGTTGCTTTTTAGCTTGTCTTTGCTTTATTTGTCTTTGTGCTGTTTTTGTGAGTTTGTTGACCAGGAAGCGTGAAATAGCAAAGTATAGTGAACGCAAAGCGTATTTGGAAAAGTACATTATCGATTTTTGCAAAACAGCTTTTGAACATTGCTTATTTGATGAGATTACGGATTTTCATGAGTATGTGTTAATTTGCACCAAATTGGGATACAAGGATCATGAAATTATGAATATGCTTAATGATTTAGTGGCTCAAGCATATGTGCAGAATCTCAAACATTGAAGGTGTACCCGGCAGCTTCTAAAAGTCCGGTAAACCATATGACTACCCAAGAACGTCGTTAAATTTGTTGGTGGCTTCCGGCGAAGAGATCCGGCGCACTTCCTGCGAAAAGTGAAGCTCCCATTTGCACGGCCAGCATCCGCTGTGCAAGTGCGTAGAAGGACCCACGTTCGGTACATCGTCTGGTAAAAATTGTGCCTGGCACTCCGGAAAGACGGAGAAAAACAAAAAAGAGAGGAAAAAGAAAATGGCAAAATGGTTGAAGATCTCCTACACGGGAGAAATGAGGTACGTGGATCTCCCGGATTCGCGCTCTGATGGCGCGTTCCTAAATGCGGCGTTTCGTGAACTCGACGTTGATTGGATTGAGTTTGTGCATGTTCATTTCTTTGGTGTGGATCTGTGCTTGTTGATCGACGAGTGCGGTAAGCTCAAGGACGGTTGGGAAGACCGTGTAAATAATCCTGGTTCGCTTATGTATGCTTCCGGTGTAGATTGCATTGTTGGTGATGCGCTGCTCGGTCGTTATCAGCGTTTGGATGACGGTGAGATCTATGTGGTACCGTGTGAGCCGGCATTCTATCAAGATTTTGTTCGAAAAATGTGCACCGCGTTTACTGATTGTCGTTTTGTGGGGGTGCAGTGCAATGCTCGAGACTAACGGCTGCATCTTTTTCCACTGGGTAAACGGTGGACAAGCCTGGGAGCCCGGCTGTCAGCTCAAGAACACCTATTGCGGATATTCGCAAGACTGTGGCAAGTGTATTTGTCACGTGCATGAATCCGACAAGAGCAAGATCGCTGATCTGATCAAGATCTGCGTCAAGCAGATCCAAAACGTATAATCCACCGCCCTGCGGGGCGGTCATTTATGGAGATGCTGGCAGCCGGTGCGGGTTGATCACTCGTGCAAGAATAGGTTCGATTCCTATAATCTCCACCATGGGCACCGGTTCATACGACCGTTTTGCTTTTTTTCGGTTTCTTCTCTTCCCGGTGCCCTTTTCTGATCACATAACCTTGCTCCCAGGGATAAGGGAAGAAAGTTCAAAAATGGTCGTGTTGGTAGGTTTCAAACGAAAGGTCGGTCAGATGGTTAACAAGGATACCGGAGAGCTGATCAAGTGGGATAATTACGATCTGTTCTTTGAATCGGATGAGGACAAGGACGTTTCCGGTGTCAAGCCCTTGATCCAGACTGCACGTGCTGCAGATCTTCAGATCATCGGCGCTGAATCTCTCGAGGTACTTCTGAAGCGTCCCTGCTTCGTATTGCATGACATGGATGTCAAGACGGATGAGAACGGTCGCGCAAAGATGTACGTCAAGTGCATTATGCCGGCGCCCGTCAGTGAGGTGAAGGAATGATTGGGAAGTTGATCGGTTTTGTGATCGTCATATTTCTGTGCTCCTTCGTTTTCGGCACAGTAATCATGATCGCCAAGGAGTTGATTGCCCGTAAGCGCGCGGCACGGGCTGTCGATAAACAAAATAACGACGGAGAGGAGGATGAGAACCGCACAGATCTGTAAAGCTAACGGCTTCTTTATTCTCGTTTCCGTGGGAAAGGAGAATACTGAATGACCAATATCTTGCAGGAGATCATTGCCCTTCTTACGGCAGGTATCACCGGTATTGCCAGTGGCATTGGCAGTGGCCTGAGTAACCTTGTGCAGCAGATCTTCATCGATACGACCGGTGATTCCACTAAGCTTTCGATCTTTGGTGGCGTTGTGGTTGTTTTTGCCGGTGTTTCTCTCGCCATCGGTCTTTCTCGGTGGGTTGTCAATTGGGTTACCAGTTTGGGAGCCTCCAATTGACGATATCGTTCATTGACGGCATGGCAAAGCGCCATGCCGTTTTTACACTTTGGAGGTGATTTTATCGTTTGGATCGTTCTGATCGTCCTGGTCGTGATCGCTTTCCTGGTTTCCCGAATTTTGAAGATCCCCAAGTTCGGTAATATGGTGCTGATCACCGGAGGTGTGAAAACAGGAAAATCGACCATGACTGTTTGGCTTGCCGTCCGACAGTATTGGCGGCAGCTGCGAAAATATTATATTTGCAATTATTTCATTTATCCCGTATTCCATTGGATCCCCCTCGGCCCGTTCCGCCGCATGAAAAAGCGCGAAAAGCCCCTTTTTTATAGTAACATTCCGATCGCTGTAAAAAACTTTGTGCCGCTGACACGCTCGCTCATCCAGCGCACCGAGCGATTCCGCTATGGCAGCGTAATCTACGTCTGTGAGTCTTCCCTGGTAGCGGATTCTCAAGCAATCAAGGATCCTCTTATTAACGAGGAGATGCTACTGCTGAACAAGCTGATTGCACATGAAACCAAAGGCGGCTATATCTTCTATGATACACAGTCCATTATGGACAATCACTATGCGGTAAAGCGCTGCCTTTCCTCGTATTTTTACATTCACCATTCGTTGAAGATCCCTTTCTTCATGCTATCCTGGGTACGTGAGCTGAAGTTTTCCGAGGACAACAGCGCCGTTAACACCTTTGAGGATGACGTGGAGGAAACGCTACGCCTGGTGATCATTCCGAAAAAGGTCTGGAAGCTGTTCGATTGCTATTGCTACTCTGTCCTCACCGATCATCTACCTGTGGTAGATCGCACCGTGCCTGTTTTTCGATTCGGTGACAAGAAGGCTTGCAAAATCGTAACCTTCCGCAACTATCAATCTATTCCCAAGGAGTTTCTTGATGATGGCAAAAAACAAAATGAATCTTGATACCGTCTTGTGGGGCATTGTCTGGATGGCTCCCCTGCTCGGTTACGTTGTTGCGTTTTGGCGTGTAGGATCTGCGCCTGCGCTTTTCACCTATATCAACGAGAATTTCTCGTTTGATTTTATCAAAAGCATTCTTGATAACGTGTGGCAAACCGCCTTTGACAGTGAGCTTGTCCTTTCCGGATATCTCTCTTATCTGGTTGTTGTTGAGGTCGCACATTGCCTGTTTGACGTGGTGGTGTTTATCCCCCGGTTCGCGCATGCTCTTGTCGAGAGGTGTGCTAATTTTGCAGGAGGTAAGAAGTGGTAAAAAAAATTTGGGGAGTTATGCTTTTGGCTCTTCTTCTGGCATCGATACTTGCAATCGGTGTTTCGGCAGAAATGCATTATTCGGAAGTTCCGAATGATTTGACCTATGCTGACTTAAAGGCATCTCTTGTGGATCCGTATGAAGGTGCTTACTGCTATATGGAGAAATATGGCATTTTAACGTTCTGTTATCCAAAAGAAGTGCCTACAGGTTATGTAGAGGTTTTGGAGGTATGTTGTTTTGAATCTGAATCAATAGTTCCCTATTGCGATCCTTTTTTCTATGGACATGAGTCTGACGGCATTTTGTGTTCTTTAACGAGCGGTTATTGCGCTTCAAAGTACATATCTATCGGTTTTTTAATGCCGGATGATCTTTCTTCCACGCGTCGTTTTGTTGTAACGGAGCCTTATGTTGCTTTGAACATTACCAAAGTCGCAAAGGAACTGAGCGACCCATGGCAGCCTTTTTCCGATGTTGATGATGTTCCCTCGGAAGCGCCGCCCTTTGATCCTTCCTCGTCCTCTTTTATTCCCGTGTTAGGAGAGATCATTGCGATCGTCGTAGGTGGTATTTCCGGGATAGCTGCCAATGTTGGTAGCGGTCTTTCCTCGCTGGCACGCAACATTTTTTTGACCGGCTCCGGTGAAACGCTTGCTCTTTCCACCTTCGGCGCCGTCGTGATCATCTTTGCCGGTGTTTCTCTTGCAATCGGTCTTTTGAAGTGGGTGGTATCCTGGATCACATCACTCGGATCCTCGGGATGATCGGAGGTGCCTTTTATGAAAAAGCGTTTGTTTTTGCTTTTCCTCTGCTTGCTGACCGTAAGCTCTTTATTTGTGATACCTGTTTCTGCAGATGAGTATGATCAAGGTTACAATGCCGGGCTTGGGCAAGGATATGAAGAAGGTCATGAAAAAGGATATAGCGAAGGATATGTAGCAGCTTTTGAAGAAGCGAAGGCACTTTATGGATTGGTTTCAGGTTTGACCGGTTCGATTTTTGATTATTGCACTTTCAGTGCTGTCCTTTACACTTCTAAGGACGGTCCGTCAATTGCTACTGATCTTGGCACTTTCTCGCCCAATTCGATGGTTGGCGGTGTTTTTTTCTCCTCTTTGTGGGATAAAGTTAATGTCCATATGCTCAATCTTGGAGATCCCGATTGGGCATTTGTAGATCGTGTGGAGATTGTGCTGAGATGGAGTGGCTCAGGTGTATTTGATTTTGCCAGTATGCCGATCAAGATCTCCGGCTCTTCAGAGATCCAATATGCCTCTTTAACGACCACCGAGGGCAAAGTTTACTCACTTGATGCTAGCGACAGCGGACTTCGCAATTTTGTAATTTCGGATCCGCATGTGCTTTATCCTGTAATCGTCGAGGAGATCGTTTTGCGTGTCGGTCGACCTCAGGATCTGCTTCTTGAATTTTCACTTTACGCTTCGGCCGAGCTTTACCAACAAGGTTACGCTGCAGGTGTTGCGGATTATCTTAACATGAACCAAACCGAAATCACCGATCATTGGTTTAATGAGGGTTATGGTAAGGGATTTGATGACGGTCGTGTCGAAGGCATGTTTATTGCCGAAAAAGGAGATTTTTCTTCTCTTTTCACTGCTTTGCTTGAGGCACCTGTTAATGCATTCCAATCACTTTTTCATTTTGAGATTCTCGGAATGGATATGCGAGTTTTTGTCGGTTCGCTTTTGTCGATCTGCCTTATACTGATCTTAGTACATAAGTGGGTGATTTGATGCGGCGAAGAGGTTTAAAACTTTTTGGTGTGCTTGCGTCATATTTGATCATTGTTGCTTTTTTCCGTGCCGTGAACGGTGCGGGCCCGGTTGACGTTCGCTCGATCTTGGATCATCTGAAACACATAACGTTCAATCTGTTCGATGTGACAGAACACATTTCTTTTTTCGCTTCCGGTGAATTTCAAGGTTATTTTGCTTGGAACTGGGATTCGAGTAATAATTTTATCGATAATATCGATTCTTTTTTCAAAAATTATGTTACTGTTATCGGCAAAGCTCTTTGGGTCATTCTGCAGATCCTGTGGACGTTTGTTGTTGATGCCTTAGTCCTACTTGGTTCTTTGCTTGATTCTTTGCTAACGATTTTGGGTTTTAAAGCTTACATCAATTAACCGGCTACGAAGATGAACGGCGATGCGAGAGTGAAGCGGATCGCATAATTGCCTGCTGCATAACCCTGTATTGCGAAAGCTGCGGCGCGGGTACTGCATTGCGGCATTTGCAGTTCTCCCGACTCGTGTCCTAATTGCCACGCGCCCGGAAAGTGTGAAAACCAGCCGACGTGCCCCCGCGCTTGCGCGGGCATGGCGGGTTTTCACCGCTCCGGCGCCGGCGCGCCATGCGCGCCACCTCGCGCGCCTCGCGCGCGTTGCCTTCCCTCGATACTATAGAAACAACTGGAATTTATTTTAACAAAATCCTTCTTTATAATTTAATACCCCTATAGGAAGGAGTATAAAAAATATGGATTTTCAAAAATCTTGTTTACAGATAGAGAAAGAGATCTCAGACAAATTTCATGACAAACACTTTGATTCGGGAATTCTTTCCGATTCCTATAAGCGATTAGGATATCAAGAGAGATCTTTCCGTGTTCTCAATTGCGGTACGGAGCTCAGCTGGAGAATTCCCGAGGATTATTCGGAATCCCCTAAGCTTTACCATGCTAATTTTTGCAAAGATCGGCTTTGCCCCATGTGCAGTTGGCGGCGCACAAAAAAGATTTACGGTCAGGTTTCTCAGGTAATGGATCATTTAGAAGGTCAATACCGATATGTCTTTGTCACCTTAACCGTGCGAAATTGCTCTGCTGACGAGTTGTCGGTCATCATTGATAAAATGCAAAATGCATTTTCACTGCTTCGTCACTATAAGCGCATCAAAAGCGCATTCAAGGGCTATTTTAAGGCACTCGAGATCACTCGATCCCCGGATCATCCTCCCTGTTGGGAGTATCATCCTCATTTTCACTGTATTTTCGCAGTAAACAAAAGTTATTTTAAATCGAATTCCTATATCAAACGTGATGAGCTCGCTGAGCTTTGGGCATCTGCTATGGGTCTTAATTATTATCCTCAAGTAGATATTCGGACTGTAAAAGATAAGGATGGAACAGACGGCGATACAAGCATCAAAAAAGCCGTTCTTGAGGTTGCAAAGTATTCTGTAAAATCGTGTGACGTTTTGCATGGCTCCAATGATCAGATCGATGATGTAGTATATCATCTCTTTTGTGCCTTAGCCGGCCGGCGCATGTGTTCGTTTGGCGGTGCCTTCAAGAAGGCGGCACAGGAGCTGAAGCTGGATGATATGCTTGACGGTGATCTGGTTCTGACCGATGGCGACAAGCTGCGTAAGGATGTTGCGTATTTGTTGGTTACATATCAATGGCGAGTCGGCTTTGGCTATGAGCGCGCGTATGCGCGAAGATTAGAAAGTGAGGATATGAAGTGAGAGTGCAAGATCTTGCCGAGGAATTTTTGAAAAACTACTGCGAGCGCCGCCTGCGGCCGTCCACCGTGCGCGGGTATCGGGTGAATTTGTATCGGCACGTGCTGCCAAGCTTCGGTGATTGCGATCTTGAGCTTGTTGACGTTGTGGATCTCGATTATCTGACGGAGCTGCTTCAGGATCGAGGTCTTTCCAATCGGTCGATCGTCTACGTGCACGCTACCGTGCGCAAGATGATCAACTATGCGATTCGGCGCGGATATCTCGATTTCAATCCATACGACCGTTTTGATATGCCTCGCGTGGAGCGCTACAAGTATCAAGTGCTCCCGGAGGATGAGATCTATCGGATGCTGCACACGGTGCGTGGCACACGTCTGGAGATCCCGGTGACAATGGCGCTTTGTTACGGACTGCGCCGCGGCGAATGTCTTGGTCTGATTCCGCATCTCGACGTGGATGCAGCGCGTAATGTCTTGCACGTGCAACGCTCTAGATCCCGGGAACACGGTCATGAGGTGATCACTCCTTGCAAAACACAGGATAGCGATCGATATATATTACTTCGCCCGGAACACACCAAGCTTCTTTTGCAATGTGGCCAATGTCAGCTCTCCACCAATCAGCTTGAGTATCATTTTAAGCGGATGCTTGCGAGTTGGGATTTCCCGGCAATCCGTTTCCACGATCTGCGTCACAGCTACGCCACGTTGATGCTTTCCAAAGGCGTGGATCTCAAGATCATCTCCGACGTGCTCGGCCATGCGGATATCTCGATCACGGCAGATACATATTTGCACCCGAATGTAAGTGTGCAAGCGGCATGCCTGGATGTGTTTTGGAAATAAAAAAGGACGCCCGATCGGGCGTCCTTTTTATCGTGGCGGAGAGAGAGAGATTCGAACTCTCGGTGGGGTATTAGCCCACACACGATTTCCAGTCGTGCGCCTTAGACCAGCTCAGCCATCTCTCCGTGCGTCGACCTGTATATTTTAGCAAAACAATCTCCGCTTGTCAAGAGGTTTTTGAAAAAAGTTGCGTTTTTTTCCTTCCCTTCCTGCACATCCTTCGTTACTGTGACAAACACACCCGTTTTTCGCCCCCAAAAGCCTCTCCTTCCGCCCGAATACTTATTGACAACCTTTCCCTTGGATGTTATACTATATCTATCTATTTCTTGCGCGTATGCGCTCGCGCGCGTCTGAATGGGGATCGGTGCTTCGCTTTATAATGCCGAGCAGTCCCCTTCAAACACTGCGGGCCTTACCCGACCCCCGACGAGGTGACACATGATTATCACAGATCTACTGGAAAACAACGCACGCCAATACCCCGACGACGTGGCATTGGTGGAGATCAATCCCGCCGAGAAGGAAACGCGCCGCATGACGTGGCGCGACTACGAGCTGGTTGAGCCCTCCCGCCGTGACCGCTACTATCGCCGCGAGATCACCTGGCGCGTATTTGATGAAAAGGCAAACCGCTTTGCGGGCGCGCTGACGGCGCGCGGCATCGGCAAGGGCGACAAGGTTGCCATCCTTCTGATGAACTGCATCGAATGGCTTCCGATCTACTTCGGCATTCTCAAGACGGGTGCACTTGCCGTGCCTCTTAACTTCCGCTATGCCCCCGATGAGATCACCTACTGTCTTGACCTTGCAGAGGTCGATGCGCTGGTGTTCGGCCCCGAATTCATCGGCCGCGTCGAGGGCATTGCCGACACCATCAGTCGCGGACGTCTGCTGATCTATGCGGGTGCTGGTTGCCCCTCCTTTGCCGAGGATTATGCTGAGATGACGGCAGAGTGCTCCTCTGTCTTCCGCACGCCCTCTCTTTCCGAGGACGATGACGCGGCGATCTATTTCTCCTCGGGCACCACGGGCTTCCCGAAGGCGATCCTGCATTCCCACCGCGCTCTCATTCATGCCTGCCGCGTAGAGCAAAACCACCACGCGCAGACCAAGGACGACGTCTTCCTCTGCATCCCTCCCCTCTATCACACGGGGGCAAAAATGCATTGGTTTGGCAGTCTGATGTCCTGCTCCAAGGCAGTGATCCTCAAGGGCACCTCGCCTGAAACCATTCTGCGTGCCGCCTCCGAGGAGCACTGCACCATCGTCTGGCTTCTGGTGCCGTGGGCACAGGATATCCTTGCCGCACTCGACAGCGGTGAGCTGAAGCTTTCGGACTACAAGCTGAACCAATGGCGCTTGATGCACATCGGTGCACAGCCCGTACCGAAGAGCCTGATCCGCCGCTGGATGGAATACTTTCCTCATCATCAATACGACACCAACTACGGACTTTCCGAGTCGATCGGCCCCGGTGCCGTCCACCTCGGCGTGGAGAACGTGCACAAGGTCGGTGCGATCGGCAAGCCCGGCTACGGCTGGGAGGCGCGCATTACCGACGCCGAAGGAAAGGACGTGGCACGCGGCGATGTGGGCGAGCTTTGCCTGCGCGGTCCCGGCGTGATGAAGTGCTATTACAACGATGCCGCCGCCACTGCCGCCACCCTGCGTGACGGGTGGCTCTGCTCGGGCGATATGGCAATGGAGGACGAGGACGGCTTCATCTTCCTCGTCGACCGCAAGAAGGACGTTATCATCACGGGCGGCGAGAACCTTTACCCCGTCCAGATCGAGGACTTCCTTTCTGCCTTTGACAAGATCAAGGACGTGGCGGTGATCGGTCTGCCCGATCAGCGCCTTGGCGAGATCGCCGCCGCGGTAATCGAGCTGAAGGAGGGTGTTGCCTGCACTGAGGAGGAGGTCATGGAATTCTGCAAGACGCTTCCCCGCTACAAGCGCCCCCGAAAGGTCATTTTTGCCAAGGTCCCCCGCAATCCCACCGGCAAGATCGAAAAGCCCAAGCTCCGCCAGATCTATGGCGGCGAAATGCTGGTTGCTGCACAGAACAACGGCTAATACAATAAAAAAGGAACTTCACACCATGAAACAACTGATGATCGGCAACGAGGCAGTCGCCAGAGGGCTTTACGAGGGCGGTCTTTCCCTCGTTTCCAGCTACCCCGGCACGCCCTCGACCGAAATTACCGAATTTCTCGCACTTTACGACGATATTCACAGCGAATGGGCACCCAACGAGAAGGTTGCCGCAGAGGTCGCCTTCGGCGCATCGCTTGGCGGTGTTCGCGCGGCATGCGCCATGAAGCACGTTGGTCTTAACGTTGCCGCCGACCCCCTTTTCACCCTCTCCTATACAGGTGTGACGGGCGGTCTGGTCATCTGCGTGGCAGACGACCCCGCCATGCACTCCTCGCAAAACGAGCAGGACTCCCGTCACTATGCCATCGCGGCAAAGGTGCCGATGCTGGAGCCTGCCGACTCTGCCGAGGCACTGGATTTCTCTCGCCGCGCCTTTGATCTTTCCGAGCAGTTTGACACTCCTGTGCTCTTCCGTATGTGCACCCGCGTGTCGCACAGCCAATCGGTGGTCGAAACAGGCGAGCGCCGCACGGTCGAGGCAAAGCCCTACGTCAAGAACGGCGCAAAGTACATCATGATGCCCGGCAACGCCAAAAAGCGCCATCCCATTGTGGAGGAGCGCACCAAGGCACTTGCCGCCTATGCCGAGAATTGCCCCTTTAACCGTGTGGAGATGGGCGACACCGACATCGGCATCATCACCTCGGGCACGTGCTATCAATACGTGAAGGAGGTCCTCGGTGACAGCGTCAGCGTGCTCAAGATCGGCATGCCGCATCCGCTGCCCGAGCAGCTTTTCCGCGACTTTGCCGCCAAGGTCAAAACGCTTTACGTCATCGAGGAGCTTGACCCCGTGATCGAAACGCATTGCCGCAATCTCGGTCTTGACGTGATCGGCAAGCAGCTCTTCTCCCCCATCGGAGAATATTCGCAGGCGACCATTGCCGCTGCCTTCGGCATAGAAAAGAAGCGCACAGTTTCGGCAGATTCTCCCATTCCCGTCCGTCCCCCGATGATGTGTGCGGGCTGCCCTCACCGCGGCATTTATTACACGCTTGCGAAAAACAAGGTTGCGGTGCTCGGCGACATCGGCTGCTATACGCTCGGTGCACAGCCTCCGCTTTCGGCAGTTGATTCCACCCTCTGTATGGGTGCCTCGATCTCGGGCGTGCACGGCTTTAATCTTGCACGCGGCGAGCAAGCAGCCGCACGCTCGGTTGCTGTGATCGGTGACTCCACCTTCATGCATTCAGGCATGACGGGGCTTGTCAACATTGCCTACAACGCCTCCAATTCCACCGTGATCATTCTTGACAACTCGATCACGGGCATGACGGGACATCAGCAGAATCCTACCACGGGCTACAACATCAAGGGCGATCCTGCCGCAAAGGTGGATCTTGAGGCGCTTTGCCGCGCGCTCGGCATCAATCGTGTGCGCGTGGTGGACCCCTACGATCTTGCTGCCTGCGACACCGCCCTCAAGGAGGAGCTTGCCGCAGACGAGCCCTCCGTGATCATTTCGCGCCGTCCCTGCGTGCTTCTCAAATCGGTGAAGCCGCAGCCTCCTCTTACCGTGAGTGAGAACAAGTGCCGTTCCTGCAAGCGCTGTGCAACCCTCGGTTGCCCCGCCATCAGCATCAAGGGCGGCAAAGCGGTCATCGATGCCACGCTTTGCGTGGGCTGTGAGGTCTGCATGCAGCTTTGTAAATTTGACGCCATCTTAAAGGGAGGTGACCGCGCATGAAAACCACGGGAATTATGATCGTCGGTGTGGGCGGTCAGGGCAGTCTGCTTGCCTCCAAGCTCCTCGGCAGGCTCTTGCTTGATGAGGGCCATGACGTCAAGGTGTCTGAGGTGCACGGCATGAGCCAGCGCGGCGGAAGCGTTGTCACCTATGTGCGCTTCGGAGATCGCGTCTACTCCCCCGTTATCACCGAGGGTGAAGCCGATTTTATCATTTCCTTTGAAAAGCTGGAGGCGGCGCGCTGGGCATCCTGCCTTGCCTCGGACGGCCGCATGATCGTCAACACCCAGGAGATCGACCCGATGCCTGTTCTGATCGGCAATGCCGAGTACCCCGCCGATATCCTTGACGAGCTGGCAGGAAAAGGAATGCACATCGATACGGTCGACGCCCTTTCGATCGCAAGCGAAGCTGGCACGGCAAAGGCGGTCAACATCGTGTTGCTTGCACGTCTTGCAAAGCACCTCGATATTCCTTACGAAAAATGGATCGACGCCATCGAAAAGACCGTAAAGCCCCGTTTCGTTGCCATGAACAAAAAAGCCTTTGAGCTTGGCTATCTTTGCTAATCTGAATATACATGGAGGAATTTATGGAACCGCGCTATTTCCAAAAAGAGATTGAAACCATGCCTCGCGAGCAGCTGAAGCAGCTTCAGTCCGAAAAGCTCGTAAAGCAGGTGCGCCACGTCTATGACCACGTTCCCTATTACCGTGATCTGATGGACAAGAAGGGGGTGACCCCCGACGACATCCACGGCATCGAGGACCTTCACAAGCTCCCCTTTCTCACCAAGGCAGATCTGCGTGAAACCTACCCTTACGGCATGCTTGCCGTTCCTCTTTCCGACTGTGTGCGCATTCAATCGACCTCCGGAACGACCGGAAAGCGCGTGATCGCCTACTACACCCAAAAGGACGTTGACCTCTGGGAGGATTGCTGCGCCCGTGCGCTGGTGGCTGCGGGTACCGACAAGGAGGACGTGGTACAGGTCTGCTACGGCTACGGTCTTTTCACGGGCGGTCCCGGTCTTAACGGCGGCTCTCACCGCGTGGGCTCGCTGACGCTTCCTATGTCGAGCGGCAACACCGAGCGTCAGATCCAGTTCATGATGGACCTCAAGTCCACCGTGCTCTGCTGCACCCCCTCCTATGCGGCCTATATTGCCGAATCTCTGAAGGAGCAGGGCTACCGCCCCGAGGATAACTGTCTGAAGGCAGGCATTTTCGGTGCAGAGCCCTGGACCGAGGAGATGCGCCACGATATTGAAGCAGGTCTTGGCATCAAGGCATACGACATTTACGGTCTGACCGAGACCTCCGGCCCCGGTGTTGCCTTTGAGTGCGCCGAGCAAAAGGGCATGCACATCAACGAAGATCATTTCATCGCCGAGATCATCGACCCCGACACGGGTGAGGTCCTGCCCGAGGGAAGCCGCGGCGAGCTGGTATTCACCTCGCTTGACAAGGAGGCATTCCCGCTTCTGCGCTACCGCACCCGCGACATCTGCGTGCTGAACCCCCTTCCCTGCTCCTGCGGCAGAACGCACGTCCGCATGTCCAAGCCCATGGGCAGAAGCGACGACATGATGATCATTCGCGGTGTCAACGTCTTCCCGAGCCAGATCGAGGCAGTACTCCTCAACGAGGGCTACGCACCCAACTATCAGATCGTGGTGGACCGCGCCAAGAACAACGATACCTTTGACGTTTACGTGGAGCTTTCTCCCGAGCAATTCACCGACACCGTCAGCGGCATTACTGCGCGTGAAAAAGCACTTGCAGGTGCCATCCGCACCATGCTCGGCATCGGCCCCATCGTTCATCTGGTTGCCCCCAAGACCATTGCACGCAGTGAAGGCAAGGCAGTGCGCGTGATCGACAAGCGCAAGCTGCACGATTAAGCAAGACGATCGAAAGGAGAAGCAGTATGGCTATCAAGCAATTGACCGTATTTGTCCGCAACCATCAGGGGGCTCTGGTGGAGATCACCGAGCTGTTCGCATCCAACGGCATCGACATGCGTGCGCTTTCGATTGCCGACACCCAGGATTTCGGCATTCTGCGCGCCATTGTCAACAATACCGACGAGGCGATCCGCATTCTGCGCAATGCGGGGCATCTGGTCCAATCCACTGACGTTATCGCCGTCAAGATCTCGGACACCCCAGGAAAGCTCTCGGGGGCACTTCACGCCCTGAACCTCGCCGGCATCAACGTGGAATATCTTTATGCATTTCTCGCACGCACTCAGCGCCACGCCTACGTGGTGCTGCGCGTCGCCGACAATGACGCCGCCACCCGTGCCCTTGAGGATGCAGGCTTCCACATGGTCAGTGACGAGGATATCAAAAAGCTTTGATCCGCAAAAACGTTTCCTTTGAGAAAGGCAAGCGAGAGTGATCCTAACAAAAAAATGGCAGGGGCACGTTCTCGTGCCTCTGCCGTTAAAAAGAACCGCGCACGGTGACCGTGCGCGGTTCTTTTAAGATCAGTCGGCGTAAACGCTGACCTGCTTCTTATCCTTGGTTTTCTGCTCAAATTTCACTTTGCCCTCGATCAAAGCGAAGAGGGTGTGATCTTTGCCGAGACCCACATTGTTGCCGGGATGAATGGCGGTGCCTCTCTGCCGAACAATAATGCTGCCTGCCGTAACGGTCTGACCGTCAGCGGCCTTCACACCAAGACGCTTGGACTCACTGTCACGACCGTTCTTGGTAGAACCAACGCCCTTTTTGTGAGCGAAAAACTGCAAGCTGATTCTCAACATGGTGTTATCCTCCTTAAAAATTTGTCGTCCGAACGCAGTCGGACCTGTGGGATCAAAAATCCCGATCCTCCACCTTGACGGTAAAGCCACCGTCGCCCGTGAACTCATACATATCGTCGTGCAGCAGCATGTCCTCAAGCATATGATAATACGTGAGAAAAAGTCCTGACACGGCGTAACGCACGCGTTCATCCGCTTCGTAAGCGGGGAGTGCGGAGGGTGAGCGAACGGTAATGGACGCCTCGTCCTCATTGATGTCGTACAGAATCTTACCGCGGTAAACATCCTCTACGGCGTCAACGATATACATGGTGATCGAGGAGAGCATGGCACAAAACGGATCGTTTCCGTACTCGGCAAAGCCGACGTGCCCCTTTTCCTCAAACCCGTAGAAAATACCGTCACTTCTGAAAAACGTGATGTTTGTCATAGAGCATTAGCCCTCGATGGCAGTGATCTGAACCTTGGTGTAAGGCTGTCTGTGACCCATCTTCTTCTTCTCGTTCTTCTTAGCCTTGTACTTGAGAACGTAGATCTTCTTGCCCTTGCCGTTCTTTACAACGGTAGCGCTAACCTTTGCACCCTCAACGTTGGGCGTACCAACCTTAAGTGCGCCGTCGCGGGACAGAGCTTTCACGGAGTCGAACACAACCGTTTCGCCTTCCTCGGCAGCGAGCTTCTCGACGAAAATAACGTCGCCCTCGTTGACCTTGTACTGCTTTCCGCCGGTTTCGATAATAGCAAACACGAAAAGCACCTCACTTTCTTTTAAGACTCGCTGTACGGGGCGATGCCAACGGCATACTTGGGGAGCCCTTTTCATGCGGCAAATTATTATATCACGCGAGAAGAGCGCTTGTCAAGAGCTTTTTTGCGTTTTTTTGCGTTTTTTGTAAGTTTCTTTCACTAATATATACAGAAGCCACAAAAATGCGGCGCCCGCAATACCTCCCGTGAGGTCAAGCAGCACGTCCCGGACGGCAGGTCCGCGCCCGGGGACAAAGCGCTGAACCGTTTCGTCCACTGTAGCAACCAAGAGCACAAGGGATGCTGAAAGAAGATAGGGCAGACGCAGTCCGTGTGCGAGCGCCGCAGCAAACGACAGCACACCGAGCACAAAAAACTCGGTAAAATGCGCCAGCTTTCGCACCGTGTGGGAGGTCAGGCGAAAGGATGTGCCCGCCTTTTCCAACACGTCGTTGCAAAAGACAAGGACCTCTCCGCTGGTGGCAGAGGATTCACTTGCAGGCGAGAGCGAGAACTGCCAGATCACCGCACACCACAAAAGCGTGAGGGCAAGCAGGACCCATTTGCCGCATTTTTTCATTTTTATCCCCCTTTCCCCCAAAAAGCACTTGCCTTTTTGATTTTTTTGTGGTATACTACCTCATGGTTCACATGCTCATTATAAACGATTTCAGTGAACTTTACCACCCCTTTTGCAAATTTTGTCCTCCCTTCCCACGCCTGCATAGTTAAATGGATATAATAACCCCCTCCTAAGGGGTAGTTACAGGTTCGATTCCTGTTGCGGGTGCCAAGAAAAGAGCCCATCCTTAGAGCGCCACTCTAAAGGACAGTTTCATAGAATACGGCACATCTTCTCGAAAGAGGTGTGCCGTATTTTGCGTTTGTGGACAAAAATGCAGTGCTTGTCAGGAAAATTGACAAGTTATAGGTGAATATAAAAAGGCTGCATCTGGGAGAGAAGGAAGGCTTTTTTATACTTTCACAATACAAGCAAGGAAGGCAAAGAATGTAAAACGCTCTACCTTCCTTTTGTGTGTTACATATTCAATTAAAATTTTAAAACCATCAAACCCATCACGGTGGGAATCAAATGCGATTGATCGCTTTTGGTATCTCGCCAAAAAATCATTCAAGTAACAGGACAAAGCCTTATTATTGAATAATCAGTTTTCCTCAAAAAGCTCTTCCATTTTAACGTTGAGGATTTTGGCAATCACGTAGATCTCCCGATCGGTGGCGTTTCGAAGCTGCCCTTCCAATTTTGAATAGCTCGTCGGATTCATGTCGCAACCCATGATCTGAATGCGCGCGATAAAATCCTTTTGCTTGATACCTTGGGATTTTCGGAGCTGCTCAATTCTTTTTCCGACCATATTTGCCGTTCCATATCCCTGTTTTCTGATTTTCATAAAGCATTTTGTCTTCTTTCGTTCTTTTTTAGAATTATATCCTGAAAAAGTCTTGACAAAATTCTAAATCGGAATTATAATATTTATAGTTCCAAAACGGAATAATAAATATTGTCAGGAGATATAAAAATGACAGAAAATTTTGAAAATCAGAATGTAAATGAACCTGCCAAGGTGGAAAGACAAAAGGTAGATATGTTTTTGATGAGCAATCAAACATTTTTCCCTTCGTCGAAAATGATCTACCTGAAAGAGAAACTTTACAATCTCACCGAAGAAAAATTCGCTATGCTTTCCATGGTTGAATTTAAGAATCCCACCACGCTTTTAATCATTTCTTTGTTCTTGGGTTCTTTGGGCATCGACCGCTTTATGCTGAAGGATACCGGCATGGGCGTTTTGAAGCTTCTGACCGGCGGATGCTGCGGAATTTTGACGATCATTGACTGGTTCTCCGTACTGAACAAGGCAAAAGAGAAGAATTTTAACGAGCTTATTATGCTGCTTTGATTTTGAAGCATCGTTGGTTTAAAATACATATACCTATCTTTGCGCTTATTTCTTTGTTTTTCGGAATTTTATATTCTTTGAATATCACTTGTCCGATCCTTTTTCTTTCGGGTATTTCGTGCCCGACGTGTGGTTGTACACGCGCGCTTATGTGTTTGCTTCGCGGTGATTTTCGCGGATATATGCGCTATCATCCTCTTGCGGTCTTTTTGGTGCTTGCGGTGGTGCTGATGATTCACCAAAAATTTTTCAACAAAAAAGCGTTGTATATATTCGTTTTTTCGCTACTTACGATAAATTTTGTTTTTTATGTATACAGACTTATCATTTATTAACCCAAAAAGCGCAAGTCTTTACTATAGAACATAAAATCTGTAAACGTGCAAAAAAAGAAAAATACGAGAAACACCGAAATGTTCTCGTATTTTTCTTTGCCTTAGCAATGCTCGTAGTTCTTAATTCATGAAAACTGTCCTTAAGAGTGCGTATCCTTGCGGCGGGCTCTTTTTTGGTATCCCAAAGAACCTGCTCCGCGAGCGCAAGCGATGCGGAATCGGGTTCGCATACCAAGCGAGAGCATCGGGGAGCTTGCTCACCAGTGACGAGCGCAGGTATATTCGCCAAAGGCGAAATTCCTGTTGCGGGTGTCAAGCACGCTTGAAATAGCGTGCTTTTTCTTTACTTTTTATTGCTATTTCGCAACAATATCTTTACTTTTTGTCTCAAACCACATTTTAAGCATGAACTTGACAGATGCTTCTCCGAATGTTATAATGATTGTCACTGAAAAATTCTTGCTTTGGAGGACCGCATGAGCACCCTTGGCGCCATACTGATTGGCATTCTTTGCACGGCACTTTCCTTTGTCTGGCTCTTTGCAATGAATAAGATCCCCTTTTTCTCGACCGACCTTGCGACCATCGTTATTGTTGTTGCTCTCGCAGTGGCGGCCCTGCTTCTCGTCATTTCTATGAAAAAGTATCACAGGGCACTTACGATATTCGCCAATATGATCACAGCGCCCCTTACCTGCGCCCTTCTTCTTCCCCTCTTCGGTGCGGAGAGTGCCTTCTTACGGCTCTCGCTCCCCCGAGCGGCAATGGCGATCGGCGGCGCACTGCTCCTGATGCTCATCTATCTGGTCATCATCAATGCCATGGACGTGGTCAGGCACCGCTTTGCCCCTTGGCTTGCCTTTGCGTTTTTCTTTGCTGTGACCGTGGGGATCTACTTTATCCTGAAGATGGCGATCTCCCCCGATTTTGCGGCAACCTTTTCCACCGCCGCCATCGTTTCGATCTTTTCAGTTTCCTCCTCGCTGAATCTTTAAGCAAAAAACAGAGCCGCAGAACAGTGTTCTGCGGCTCTGTTTGCTTATTCAACAGTAACGGATTTGGCGAGATTGCGGGGACGGTCGATATCGGTGCCGCGCAGGACCGCCGCTTCGTAGGCAAGAAGCTGAAGTGCGGCAAGGGCGGCAAAGAGTGTTGCCGCGTGCGAGGTGATCGGCAGGCGCACGGTTTTTTCTGCCGACGCCGATACGGGCGCATCCTCACGGCAAAGAAGAATGACCCGCGCGCCGCGGCTGCAGACCTCACGCACGTTGCTCTCGGTCTTGTCGTAAAGCTCTTGCTCGGTGGAAAGTGCCACCACGGGTGTTCCCTCCTCGATCAGCGAGATGGTGCCGTGCTTGAGCTCGCCTGCGGCATACGCCTCGGCGTGGATATAGGAGATCTCCTTGAGCTTCAGCGCACCCTCCTCGGCAAGCGCACAGTCACTGCCTCTGCCGATAAAGAAGACATGCTCCCTTTGTGCGACCAGCTCCGCGAGGGAACGAAGCATTTCCTTTTTTGCCAGCATGCCTTCCACAGCTGCGGGGGCATCCTCGACCAGGGTGTTCACCAGCGCTCTTGCTTCCTGCTCTCCGATCATCCCCTTCGCATGCGCCATTGCCGCCGCGATCAGGTAGAGCACCGACAGCTGGGTGCAGTAGCCCTTGGTGGTCGCCACGGCGATCTCGGGACCCGCATAGGTATAAATGCGGCGCTCCGCCTCTCGCGCAATGCTGGTTTCCACCGCATTGACGATGGCAAGCGTGGAGAGCTTCTTGCGCTTGGCATCACGCAGCGCCGCCAGCGTATCGGCGGTTTCTCCCGACTGGGAGATCAGGATGACCAGTGTATCCTCACGCGCAACGGGGGGGTGATAGCGATACTCCGAGGCAACGTGACAGGTGGTGGGAACGCCAGCAAGCTCCTCGAAAAGACGCACGCCAAGCAGCCCTGCGTGCATGGCGGAGCCGCAGGCAACGATCTGCACGCTCCCGACGGCACGCCAGAAATCGGGAGTGATGCCGTCGGCGGAAAAATCGGGCAGTCCGCTTGCCGTACGGGGAGAGAGCGACTGTCTGATGGCGTGGGGCTGCTCCTCGATCTCCTTTTGCATAAAATGCGCAAAGCCACCCTTTTGCGCCGCCTCGGGGGTCATATCGGTATGCAGCCACACGGGCGTATGAGTTTTGCCTTCTGCCGCATAGACCGTCACACCGCTTGCACAAAGATGGGCGATCTCGCCCTCCTCAAGGCAGGCATATTCCGACGTAAAGGGCAGGAGCGCTGTCATGTCGGAGGCAAGATAATAGCCGTCAGCACCCTTCGCAAGGATCAGCGGGCTGCCCGCGCGCACGGCAAAGACCTCATCAGCACGGTCCTCAAACAGAATGCCGAAGGCATAGGAGCCACGCATGCGGGCGGTGGCTGCGCGAATCGCCGCAACGGGATCGTTTTGCTCATCGTAGCAGACATCGAGAAGCGCCGCCGCGACCTCGGTATCGGTTTCGGACAAGAAGGTCCTCCCCGCCGCAGTCAGCTCCCGCTTCAGCTCACCGTCATTCTCGATAATACCGTTGTGCACCAGCACCACGCGACCTGCGCGATGCGGATGCGCGTTGATATCCGAGGGACCGCCGTGCGTTGCCCAGCGTGTATGCCCGATGGCGGTATGGCTCTCGGCTGTTATCTGCATCTTCAGCTTTTCCTCCAGCGCACCGATGCGACCGCGACACTTGACCGTGGCGATCTCCTCCCCGATGCGTGCGGCAAGCCCCACCGAATCATAGCCGCGGTACTCTAACACGGAAAGTCCCTTTGTGATCTTGGGGAGGGCATTCCCCATCCCCGTATAACCGATAATTCCACACATATTCGTGTACCCGAAAGAGGCAACAAAAAAGCCCCTTTTCATCCTTTCTCAATAAATTGGGCATGACAAAGAAGCGTTCTCGTTTTTTCTTCAAGAACGGTCTTGTCTGCTCCTTGCTTGAGATGGACAGGGGTTGTTTTGCGGTTGCCCGCATATTTGACCTGTGGTTCACGGTGTCCCAACACCGGAGAGGCACCCGCCGAACATTTCGATAACCTCTCTCCTCGTCAACCCGCCGATATCACGTTCCTCGGGGGTCTGGCGCTATCATGACCCGGATTTTACGGGAGATTCCCGTGCGATCTCTGACCCTTTCACTCCTTTCGCGCTTTTGCACAAGACATCCGTTAATCATTATAGCAAAAGGACAGGTCGGATGTCAATGGCGAAATGCACCAATTCCGACAATATTTTTGGTGGATCCTCACATCTTTTCCCAACGGCTTTCTTGTAAAAATGATAATTTATACTGCGATAAGAAAAAGCCTGCAACAATGGGTGATGTTATTAGCGGAGAATTTTTAAAAAACCATTAAGTGCCAGCATCGCATTTGACTGGTCAAACGCAAATATGGGCTAAGCCCAAACCCTTATAACGACAGAAGAGAGAACAAATCGGTTTATAGCCGAGATGTCCTCTCTTTTTCTGTTAGTGATGTTTTTGCTAACGCAAAAGTGATGTTATGCTACGCACAATGATGTTGCTCGCCAAGGCTCGCAGTGATGTGATGTTTGCCCACTGTGCCGAAGGCACAACATCATTCACGCAGTGAACATCACAAGGCGAAGCCGTCATCACTTGCCTGCAAGGGCAAACATCGTTTAGCGTGATTTGTCCGTTAAGGACATCACGCTAAACTGCGGGATTTCATTGTTCAAGCATCAGACGAGGTGATAACACAATAGGAGCACAAGGCTTTTTTGCCGCAATTTGCGCGGGGATTCTTGACTTTATGCGCACGATGTTATATAATAACTTTATTATACTGTTATGGAGGAAGTCCCGTGATCAAACTGACGAACAAGGGTACATATCTTGTCGGCGGCAAGCCCGCCGCGGTCGCTTCGCTCTCCCCCGAGGAAGCAAGAAAGAATACCATTGCACATTCCATTCTCTCGGCGCACAACTGCGGTGACGAGCAAAATCTCCGCATCCGCTTTGACGCGCTGGTATCACACGATATTACCTACGTGGGCATTATCCAGACGGCTCGCGCAAGCGGTCTGAAGGAGTTTCCCATCCCCTATGCCATGACCAACTGCCACAACTCGCTTTGCGCGGTGGGCGGCACCATCAACGAGGACGACCACGTATTCGGTCTTTCTGCGGCAAAGAAATACGGTGGCATCTACGTGCCTGCCAACCAGAGCGTCATTCACTCCTTCGCACGCGAGGAGCTGGCAAAGTGCGGCGGCATGATCCTCGGCTCGGACAGCCACACCCGTTACGGTGCGCTCGGCACGATGGCGGTGGGCGAGGGAGGTCCCGAGCTTGTCAAGCAGCTGCTGAAGAACACCTACGACATCAAGGCACCCGAGGTGGTGCTGGTCTACCTCACGGGCAAGCCCCGTCGCGGCATCGGTCCGCACGACGTGGCACTGGCGCTGGTGGGTGCCACCTTCGCCTCGGGCTTCGTCAAGAACAAGGTCCTTGAATTTGTGGGACCCGGTCTTGAGCATCTGCCCATCGATTTCCGAAACGGCATTGACGTCATGACCACCGAAACCACCTGCCTCTCCTCGATCTGGGCAACCGACGACACCGTCAAGGCACACTACGAGGCACACGGCAGACCCGAGGACTACAAAAAGCTTGCCCCCGGTGAGATCGCCTACTACGACAGCATGATCGAGATCGACCTCTCCAAGATGGAGTCCATGATCGCACTCCCCTTCCACCCCTCCAACGTCTATACCGTTCACTACTTCAACGAGCACGCCAAGGAGCTGCTTGCAAAGGTGGAGGCTGAGGCTGCCGAGAAATTCAAGAAATGCAAGCTTGACCTTGCTTCTAAGGTGCGCGAGGACGGCAGCGTGATGGCTGACCAGGGCATCATCGCAGGCTGTGCGGGCGGCATGTTTGACAGCATCTCCGAGGCAGCAGACATTCTGCGCGGCGGCAGCACGGGCAACGGCTATTTCTCGCTTTCGGTCTATCCCACCAGCATTCCGGTTTCTCTGGAGCTGACCCGCGTTGGCGTCAGCGCCGACCTGCTTGCCGCAGGTGCAGTGATCAAGCCCTCCTTCTGCGGTCCCTGCTTCGGTGCGGGCGACGTACCTGCCAACAACGGTCTCTCGCTTCGACACACCACCCGTAACTTCCCCAACCGCGAGGGTGCAAAGCCCGGCGAGGGGCAGCTTTCGGGCGTAGCACTGATGGATGCGCGGAGCATTGCCGCGACCGCCATGAACGGCGGCATCATCACCGCTGCCACCGATATCGATTACGACGTGACGCCCCGCACCTATCACTTTGACCGCGGCGTTTACGAAAAGCGCGTCTATTACGGATATGGCAAGGCTGATCCCGAGGCAGAGCTGATCCTCGGTCCCAACATCACCGACTGGCCCCGTCAGTACGAGCTTGCCGACAACCTCCTTGTCGAGCTTGCCGCCGTTATCCGCGACCCCGTCACCACCACCGACGAGCTCATCCCCTCGGGTGAGACCTCCTCTTATCGCTCCAATCCCCTGCGCCTTTCGGAATTTGCTCTCTCCCGTCGCTGCCCCGACTATGTGGGCCGCAGCAAGGCAGTTGCCGCCGACGAGGCAGCTCGTCGCGCGGGTGACGTATCCGACAAGCTGAAATTCGCCCTCTCTGCCGTAGGAAACGCCGAGGAGCTTGCAAAGAACACCCAGTTCGGCTCCTGCGTCTTTGCCAACCGCCCCGGTGACGGCTCGGCACGTGAGCAGGCGGCATCCTGCCAGAAGGTGCTTGGCGGCTTTGCCAACATCTGCTATGAATTTGCCACCAAGCGCTATCGCTCCAACTGCATCAACTGGGGCATTCTCCCCTTCACTCTTGCCGAAGACCAGCCCTTCCCCTACGAGGTGGGCGACTTCGTATTCGTGCCCGACATCCGCCGCGCAGTCATTGAGGGCAAGGAGGAGTTTGCCGCAAAGGTGATCAGGCAGGACGGGACCGTTGCGGATATATCTCTCTTTGTGAAGGGTCTGACCGAGGACGAGAAGCAGATCATTCTTGACGGCTGTCTGATGAACTACTACGCCGCACAGAGCAAATAAGGAGCATCATGCATACCACCTATCAGCTTGGGATCTACGCCCTATCGGGCAAACGGGGACTTTCGCTGACCGAGCACATCGACTTGATCAAGCGAGTCGGCTTTGACGGGATCTTTATCGATTGGAACCCCACACAAACCGAGGCGGCGGCAAATGCCGCCGCCAGAAACGGTCTCTTTCTTCAATCCATTCACTCCCCCTTCAGCGGTGATTGCAGCGTCAGCCACCTTTGGCGCGAGGGAGAAGAAGGGCGCGCCGTTGCGGGCAAACTCATTGATTGCGTCAAGGACTGCGCACGCTTTGATATCCCCGTGATGGTCATTCACCCCTTTATCGGCTTCAAGGATCACACCCCTACCGAGATAGGACTTGACAACTACGCCCGTGTGGTGGAGGCAGCGGTACAGCATAACGTGAAGCTCGCCTTTGAGAACGTGGAGGGTGAGGAGTACCTTGCCTCCATCATGGATCGCTTTCATGATTGCTCTCATGTCGGCTTTTGCTTTGACACGGGACACGAAATGTGCTACAACGGCAGCAGAGATATGATGGCAAAGTACGGCGACCGCCTTTTGCACACCCATCTCAACGACAATCTCGGTCAGCGCGGAGAGGAGATCACCTGGCTTGACGATCTTCACCTGCCGATGGGCGACGGCGTTGCCGATTGGCGGCATATCATGACGCGCATTCGCGCCTCAGGCTACCGCGACATTTTAATGTGCGAGCTGAATTACAGCAACAAGCCGAACGGCCACGAGCTTGACCGCTATCTGCAAATGGAAATGGAGCAGTTTTACGCCTACGCCCTTGAGGCGGCGCGGCGTGTGACCGCACTTTAAAAAACGATCTTTTTGGATTTCGGAGGTATTGAAAATGAAAAAGATTCAAATGACGACGCCGCTTGTCGAGATGGACGGCGACGAAATGACCCGCGTGCTCTGGCAAATGATCAAGGATGAGCTGCTGTTGCCCTTTGTTGATCTCAAGACCGAGTACTACGACCTGGGGCTGCCCGAGCGCGAAAAGACCCGCGACCGAGTGACCGTGGACAGCGCCAACGCCACCAAAAAGTACGGCGTTGCCGTAAAATGTGCCACCATCACTCCTAACAAGCAGCGCGTGGAGGAATACGGGCTTTCCGAGATGTGGAAATCCCCGAACGGCACCATCCGTGCCATGCTGGACGGCACAGTGTTCCGCGCTCCCATTCTCATCGACTCGATCCGTCCTGCCGTAAGGAACTGGAAAAAGCCCATCACCATCGCCCGTCACGCTTACGGTGACATTTATAAGGCGACCGAATATCGCGTCCCTGCCGAGGGCAAGGCTGAGCTGATCTTTACCGACAAATGCGGCAAGGAGACCTTCCGCGAGACCGTCTATGACTTTGAGTGTGCGGGCGTGCTCCAGGGCTCTTATAACAAGGACAGCTCCATCCGTTCCTTCGCACATTCCTGCTTCAACTACGCACTTGCCACCAAGCAGGATCTGTGGTTCTCCACCAAGGACACCATCTCCAAGCAGTACGATCAGACCTTCAAGCTGATCTTCGAGGAGATCTACGAAAACGACTATAAGGAAAAGTTTGCACAGGCAGGCATCACCTACTTCTACACCCTGATCGATGACGCCGTGGCGCGCGTGATCCGCAGCGAGGGCGGCTTTATCTGGGCATGCAAGAACTATGACGGTGACGTCATGTCCGACATGGTTTCCACCGCCTTCGGCTCACTCGCCATGATGACCTCGGTGCTGGTTTCCCCCGACGGGAAATACGAATACGAGGCGGCACACGGTACCGTGACCCGTCACTATTACCGCTATCTCAAGGGCGAGGAGACCTCCACCAACCCCATTGCCACCATCTTTGCATGGTCGGGCGCGCTTCGCAAGCGTGGTGAAATGGATGGCTTAACCGAGCTTGTTGCCTTTGCCGATGCACTGGAGGCAGCCTCGATCAAAACGCTTCACGACGGCATCATGACCAAGGATCTGGTGGGACTGGTTACCGCGGGCACTGCCGCGACCGCCGTGACCTCCAAGGAATTCATCCTTGCCATCCGCGAAAGACTGGAGAAGGCTCTCTCGGCATAACGGATATTCCCGAGAAAAATTAAAATCCGTCAGAATTTAATCTTAAAAGCCGCCTTTACGATCGTTTTTGATCGTAAAGGCGGCTTCATTTTTTATTTCATGTGCTTTGGGACTGCGCTAAACCGAAAAGTCCCTTTTTACCCATCAAAACTCGATCACCGCAAGAACGCCGCAGGAAAAGGCGGGCACGGTATAGGAAAGCACGCCGTTTTCATAGGTAAAGGAAAGATCCTTCCCATCGGGCGCGGTGTAAACACGGGTGGGTCTTCGGTCAACGCGCAGTGTGCACGCCGCGTCACTGACCGTGGGCAGATCCTCAATGACCTCTACGCCATTACCGCGTGTTTTCGGCACAGCATAGAGCAGATGATGCACCAAGCGCTCGCCGCCCTCAAGATTCTGCTTCATCAGCGAGGTCACTCCACAGGAGGGCAGCGTGACGGTCATCGTCTTTCGGTCGCCAAGCAGGCGGTCGATCAGCTCACACACCAGCGCACGCAGGTGCACCGCACCCTCCTTGGCATATTCCGAAAAGATATCAAATCCGATATAGCCGACGCTCTCGGTCACCAGTGTCCCGACGGCAACGGTGGTACGGTCATAGGGGGTGTGCCTGTGCGAGCAAAAATGTGCGGCAGTGCGATTGAAATAAGGATCCTTGCGCGTTGCCAGCACCTCGCCCTTGAAATCCTCACGACAGGTGATCTGATAGCTTTGAGAATACATGACATAAGTGGTCGCGCCGTTGGGGTAAAGCTCGAAATTGGGTTGCATATATGCAGGACGGAAGGCGCTCTCCCCCTCAAATACCGCACCGAAATCAAGAGCAAAGCTTCCGCTTCCGTCGGTTCCCGATGTGCCCGTCAGCAGCAGCTTTCCGCCCTTTCTCACGTACGCCTCCACCTTTTCGCGAAGGGTGCCCGTCAGCACCACGTTGTCGGGAAGGATCAACAGCTGATAACCGTCAAGCGGCTCCTCAGGATCGATGACATTGTAAAGATAATGCCCCTCCAGCATCATGCGGTTGGCACCGATGTCCTGCGTCCATTTTCCGTCACGATCGGGCATGCCGCAGTTTTCGGCAGCCATGAGGGCGATATCCGCCACCGCTGTGGCATCGGTCAGATAAGGCTCACGCGCCTCGACCTCGCGGTAGGCGGCGCCGATCAGGCGGTAGGTGGCAAGATCGAATTCCCCGTCGGGGTGCAGCTGATCTCCCACCGAGCATTTCGCGCCGCAGGCATTTGCCAGCGCAGTTTCATAGCGCAGTGCGTTGGGGTGCTTATAACCGCCAAACTCGCCCCAGGCTCCGTGAAATTTACCCGTCATACCGAGGAATTCGCGCCCGAGCGTGCGAGCGTATGCCGCTGCGCGGGGAAAATGATCGTAGCCCCAGCCACCCGTGGGCAAGGACTCCAGCTCAAAGTGACCGCGGTTGCAGAACGCGACGTCACGCCCCTGGAAGATCGCACCGCCGTCATTATGAATGATTGCCATATGGGGATCGTATTTTGCCACAATAGCATAAACGGCATCGGCATAGCGCTTATATACGCGCCTTGCATAGGTCATCGCATCGTTGTCGTTTTCGGGGTCAAGCCCCTCGCGGCGCATGCCCGCAATGCAATATTGGCAATAGCAAGGCTCTGCCTGCACGATATCAAGAAACACGCCGTCGGTGAGATGCCCGTAGAGCGCCATGACCTCATCCACCTCTGCCAGCAGCTGATCCAGATAGGGCGAGCCGAAGCACAGACGGTGATAATACGCCTTTAACAGACTTGCTCCCTCACCGTTCTTCTTCTTGCGGATGCAGTCGGTATGCGCCACGGCGTATTTTTCATCAAAGCCCGCGGAAATATAGATCTCGGTACGCACACCCATTTCACGGCAAACGGCAAGCTGCTCGCCCAGCAGATCAAAGTGCAGATGCGGATGCTGACGGTTGACCCTTGTGGGATGATATGCCCAGCCGTGATGGCATTTGGAAAACAACGTGATGGAGTTGATATGCCCCTCACGGAGCGCGGCGCGAAAATTCTCCTTGCTGAAGCGAGCGCCGATGCCCTCGATATGCTCGGAGGTGTGAAAATCGAGATGTACTTGACGGTAAGGTAGCTTGTCCATGCTCTTCTCCTTTTTGATGTTCTGACTATTGACTTCCCCTTTACTATAGCATATAATAGGAAAAGAAACCATGAATTTTTGACTTCAATATATGGAGAAATGTGCCATGATCATCAAACAAAACGAGCTATTGCTTTATGCAGAGCGAAAGATCAATATGGAGATTTATGACATCAGTCATGCCGTGCTCGACAAAAGCTGGTGCTTTCCTCATCTGCGTGCCGCCTTTACCCGCATCTACTTTCCCATCAAGGGCGAGGCTGCCGTTGAGATCGGCGGCGCTCCGCTGGTCCTCTCCCCCGGCTATATCTACGTCATTCCCGCCGATCTTGATTTTTCCTGCTCCTGCGAAGGCATGCTTGAAAAGATCTTCGTGCACCTGAATCTCACACTGCCGAACGGTAGTGATGCGCTTTCGGGCGTCCGAAGCTGTCTTGTGTTAGAGGATCACGACCGTACGACCGCCGAGGTGGCATCCCTTTGCGAGCAAAATGACATCCGTGCCGCCATACGCTTGAAGCACCTGCTCTACGAGGTGCTTGACCGTGCACTGACAATGATGGAGCCCACGCTGCCCATCGTCACCTACACCAGGACCACCGGCGCCGCCCTTTCCTTTGTGGAGCAGCATCTTCACGCAGGGCTTTGCGTCAGCGACATTGCGGATGCCCTCTTCGTTTCCAAAACCGTCCTGCAACGGCGCTTTAAGTCCGATATTGGCAAATCGCTCGGACGTTATATCGACGACTGTCTGATGGCGCGTGCAGAGGTCCTGCTTGTCGATCCCACCCTTTCGATCAAGGATGTCAGCGAGCAACTCGGCTTTTGCGATCAATTCTATTTCTCGCGCAAATTTTCAGATACACACGGGATCTCCCCCCGTGTATTTCGCCGTATACACGGGCAATAAAGCAAAGGGGCTACGTCATTTAGATGCAGAAGGTGTGATCTTGGCACGTTAGGCGTATACAAATACGTCGAGTGCCAAGAGCGCACCTAAAAAACACACATTTAAATTGAAATTCGCAAGAATTTCTACCTAAAAAGCCGCCTTTTCTGCCATTTTTGACAGATAAAGCGGCTTCATTTTTCAGTTTCCTCTTTGTGTGTTTTTGTTCGGCGCTAAATGAATCAGCCCCTCCAGTGTTACCTTCTCTGCTTAAAGAAGTCTTGCAGCAGCGCTCTGCACTCCTCCTCCAGCACCATCGGTGTGACGGTCGGCTTTGCGCCAAGCGGATAGCGCGGCAGGTTCAGCACGCTGCCCATGGCGCCTGCGGTCGGATCCTTCGCACCGTAGACCACGCGCGAAACGCGTGCGGCAAGAATGGCGCCCGCACACATCGGACATGGCTCAAGCGTGACGTAAAGCGTACAATCCGAAAGCCGCCAGTCCCCCTTTTCCTTTGCCGCGATACGCAATGCCGTCAGCTCGGCGTGCGCGGCGATATCCAGCTCATGCTCGCGGCGGTTGTGTGCTGCGGCGATCACGCAGCCCTCCCGCACCACCACGGCGCCGACAGGGGTTTCCCCCTCGGCGGCGGCATATTGTGCCTGTGCAAGCGCAAGGCGCATAAAATCCTCATCCCTCACGGGACGATTTTCTGATCGATTACTCATGTCATCACCAAGGAAAGCAACAGCAATAGCAGCATCTGCGCTACGCAAAGCGAAAGAAAGACGATCATGGGGACGGAGAAAAACAGGCGCACGCGGCGTGAAAAGCTGATGTCGATCAAGGTATGCTCGGGATCCGGATCCACGGTTTTTAAAAAGGCGCCCTCCTGCAGCAGCTCCTCCTTGCGATCCCTTTCCAGATACATCAGGCGAACGGCACAGAGAATGCCGATCAAAAACACGATCAGCTCGATCAGATACAGTACGGCAACGGCGGTATCGGAGCCCATACGCTCATAGATCCCGACGTTGAGCACCGAGAGGAAATTATTGCAGAAATGAATGAGCACGCAGCACCAGATCGACTTGGTATAAACGTAAATATAGCCGAGCACCAGTCCTGCAACCGTGGCATAAAGAAGCTGACCCGCATTCTGATGCATCGCACCAAAGAGAAGCGCACTCGCAAGTACAGCAGTGGTTCTGCCATAGGGCAAGAGATTGCCGAGCACCACGCCGCGGAACAGCAGCTCCTCTACAAAGGCGGGAACGATGGCAGTGGTGAAGAACATCAGGACTAGCTCGTAATTGGTGCTGATGTCCGCTTCAAACAGCACGTCATCGGTAAACTCACCGTATTCAAAAATCTCGAGCAGCATGGAATTGAGATAGCCTGCCGCAGAGATGATGGCGATGGAAACAAAAATATACAACAGCGTATAGCGAGGCATACGCCATGCGGTGGCAATGGGCGCCGTTCCTCTCCCACCGGATAGCAAGCGGAACAGCAAAACAGGCAGGAGAAAGGTTGCGGCATAAAGCACGCCGTATACGATCTCATAAAGCACTGTTCCTGCCACGGGCGACATGGACGCCGCCAATCCCATTACGACTCCCATGAAATTCGAATAGGCAAAAAACAGTGCGCAAAACACAAGGAGACAAATAGCAATGCGATTTACGACCGCGCGGTAGCTCTTTTCCTCGGGCGTCACAGCATATCATCTCCTTTCGGTTATTCCTCATTTATTTTACCCCATTTTCCACCCGCTGTCAATGCCAAGTGGGAAAATGCAACGAAAAAGCGCCGCAGCTCTGTGCGGCGCTTTTGATCTTCTCGGATCAGTGAACGATGCAACGCTCGGTATCCTTATCGAAGATGTGGATACGGGAAGCATCAAGAGCAACCTTGATCTTGTCGCCCGAACGGCTGGTGGAGCGAGAGGAAACACGTGCAATGAGTCTGGTATACTCACGCTCGATCTCCTTGGAGCCCTCGACAACGGGAGCGTAGCTGTTGAGGTAGAGATAGATCTCAGCGCCCATCAGCTCGGTCACGTCGACGTCAACCTCGATGCAGCTCTCGGAAAGAGCAGCAAGCTGCATGGGAGCATCATGGATACACTCGGGACGCAGACCTGCAATGACCTCTTTGTCGATGTACTCGTCAAGCACGCCCTCTGCATTCTTCTCTGCGGGAAGCTTGATGGCATTACCGTTGAAGTTGAAGAAGATATCACCGGTTTCCTTATCCTTGGAAAGAGAGCCGTTGATGAAGTTCATCTGAGGAGTGCCGATGAAGCCTGCAACAAAGATGTTGCAAGGATTGTCATAAAGGTTCTGAGGAGTATCGACCTGCTGGATCAGACCGTCCTTCATAACAACAATACGGGTTGCCATGGTCATAGCCTCGACCTGGTCGTGCGTAACGTAAATGAAGGTGGTACCGACGCTCTTGTGGAGCTTAGTCAGCTCGGTTCTCATGGTTGCACGAAGCTTTGCATCCAGGTTGGAAAGCGGCTCGTCAAGCAAAAACACCTTAGGATGACGGACGATCGCACGACCCAGAGCAACACGCTGCTTCTGACCGCCCGAGAGAGCCTTGGGCTTACGGTCAAGCAGGTGGGTGATATCAAGGATACGGGCAGCCTCCTCAACGCGGCGCTTGATCTCCTCCTTGGGGGTCTTGTTCAGCTTCAAGCCAAACGCCATGTTGTCAAACACGGACATGTGGGGATAAAGCGCGTAGTTCTGGAACACCATCGCGATCTTACGATCCTTAGGTGCTACGTCGTTGACCAGCTGGTCACCGATGAAAAGCTCACCCTCGGTGATCTCCTCAAGACCTGCGATCATACGGAGCGTGGTGGTCTTACCGCAGCCGGAGGGACCGACGAAAACGATAAACTCCTTGTCCTTGATCTCAAGGTTGAAATCGGATACAGCGGTAACGCCGCCCGGGTACTTTTTGTAAATGTGTCTGAGCGATAAGCTTGCCATGATAATCCTCCTTGGCGGGCACAAAAACGCGCCACAAACATAGTTCTTAACAATTATTATTATAACAAATTCCGACTCGGTTGGGAAGATGTCAAATCTCCAAAATTTGATCATCGGGTTTATGCAACATGCACAACGGTCGTCAAAAGCCTGACACACCGCCGTCACAGTTTGGATGCAGATGGCGAAAAGCGCGTTCATTTATGAACGAATGCAGCTTTCAGCGTGCGCTCTTCCCCTCCTTGTCCGTCGAGGCATCCTTCATCGTCTTCATGGAAAGGGCGATACGCTTTTTGGCAACGTCCACACTGAGCACGCGTACGCGAACGATGTCACCCACCGAAACCACCTCACGCGGATGCTTGACGAATTTATCCGAAAGCTCCGAAATGTGGACCAGCCCATCCTGGTGCACGCCGATGTCCACAAAGGCGCCGAAATCGATGACGTTGCGCACCGTGCCCGACAGGATCTGTCCCGGTCTGAGGTCGCTCAATTCGAGCACGTCCTCCGAAAGCAGCGGAGGGACAAAATCATCACGCAGATCTCTGCCCGGCTTTTCCAGCTCGGCGGCGATGTCAAGCAGCGTGGGCTCGCCGATCCCAAGCTCGGCGGCAAGCCCTGCGCTGCCCTCGCTTCTTACCCTTTTGCCGATGTCCGCAAGCTTACCGTTCCTGACGTCTGCCTCGGTATAGCCGAAGCGGGCAAGCAGCGCACGCGCCGCCTCGTAGGACTCGGGGTGGACACCCGTATTATCAAGCACCTCGCGCGAGCCGGGCACGCGCAAAAATCCCGCGCACTGCTCGTACGCCTTGGCGCCGATGCGAGGCACCTTCAGTACCTCTTTGCGGGTGCGGAATTCGCCGTTTTCCTCGCGGTACTTCACGATATTTTTGGCACTGACGGCATTGATGCCCGAAATGTAGGAGAGCAAGGAATGCGAGGCGGTGTTGAGGTCAACGCCCACCTTATTAACGCAATCCTCCACCACGCCCGTGAGCGCCGTATCCAGCTGTGCGGGCTTCATATCGTGCTGATACTGCCCCACGCCGATCGCCTTGGGATCGATCTTGACAAGCTCGGCAAGCGGATCCTGCAAGCGGCGCGCGATCGACACTGCCGAGCGCTGCATCACATCAAAATCGGGAAACTCGTCCGCCGCAAGCTTGGACGCCGAATAGACCGAGGCGCCCGCCTCGCTGACAATGATATATTTGGTCTTGACGTCCATGCCGCGCAGCACGTCCGCCACAAACCTCTCGCTCTCGCGAGATGCCGTGCCGTTGCCGATGGCGATCACGTCCACGCCGTAGGTGAGGATCAGACGCTTCATCACGCGCGTCGACTCCTCTGTGCGCATGCGAGGCTTGGTGGGATAGATGACCGCGGTGTCCAGCACCTTGCCAGTCTTGTCTACAACGGCAAGCTTACAGCCGTTCACGTAGCCGGGGTCATAGCCGAGCACGGTCTTTCCCTTCAAGGGCGCCTGCATGAGAAGATGCTGAAGATTATCCGAGAAGAGCACGATGGCGCCCGCCGCGGCACTGTCAAAGAGATCGTTGCGCAGCTCTCGCTCAACAGAGGGCGCGATCAGACGCTCATAGCTGTCGGTGACGGCGGCGCTAACATATTTCCTTGCAGGGCTTTCGCCCGCCTTGACCACAGCGTGGAAGAGGTGATTCAAAACGATATCGGAAGGAACCGTGACCGACACCTTCAGGAATTCCTCCTTTTCGCCGCGATTGATCGCGAGCACGCGATGCCCGGGAACCTTATTGATCCGTTCGGAATAATCATAATATTGCTCGTAGACCGAGCTCTCGTCCTTTGCCCTTTTCGATTCCAGCGATCCGTGCGACCATGTCAGCGCACGAATCCCCTTTCGGTACTCGGCGTTATCCGAGATCTCCTCGGCAATGATATCCATGGCTCCCGCAAATGCTTCCTCGGCGCTTTTTACGCCCTTTTCCTCACTGATCAAGGACGCCGCCAGCTCCTCCAGCGTGGGAGAATAGCTCTTTTCCTGTGCCAAAAGCGCCTCGGCAAGCGGCTCCAGCCCCTTCTCCCTTGCCACCGAGGCACGGGTCTTACGGTGGGGACGGAACGGGCGGTAGATATCGTCGATCTCGGTGATGGTGACGGCAACGTCGATGGCACGCTCGATCTCGGGGGTCAGCTTTTCCTGTGCGGCGATGAGATTCTTAACCTCGATTCTTCGCGTTTCGATGCTGCGCAGATAGCGAAGTCTTTCCTCCAGCTTGCGGAGCACGGTATCGTCAAGCGAGCCGGTGACCTCCTTGCGATAACGGGCAATGAAGGGAATGGTATTCCCCTCGTCGATCAGCGCGACCGTCCTCTCGGTCTGCTCCACGGTCAGATTCAGTTCCTTTGCAAGTGTTTCGATCATGTTCACAGTCATATCTCCTTATTTTCGGGGTTTGCGGCACGAAGGATCGCCGCTTCTTCCTCCTCGGTCAGCTCGCGCCACTCGCCGCGCGAAAGCTCGGGAGGCAGAGTGAGCGGTCCAAAGGATATGCGCTCAAGGTAGGTAATACGGTTATCGAGCGATTGCAGCATGCGCTTGATCTGGTGGTATTTTCCCTCCACCAGTGTGATCACACCACTCATGCCATCGGGTGCAAGCTCGATATCGGCAGGCTTGGTTTCGTACCCATCCTCCAGCACAAGTCCTTGCCGAAAGCGACTGCACTCCTCCTCGGTGAGGGGATGCTCGGCACGGAAGAGGTAGCGTTTTTCAACGTGGCGACGGGGGGAAAGCAGGCGGTGCGCCGTATCCCCGTCATCGGTCAGCAGCATGAGTCCCAACGTATTCTTATCCAGACGGCCACAGGGAAAAAGCCCCAGAACGGTATACTTTTCGGGTAACAGCGCAAGCACCGTGGGATCCTTACCGTCCTCGGTGGCACTGACATAGCCCGACGGTTTATTTAAAAGAATGTAATGATGGGCGCGATAGCGGACGGGAGTGCCACCGAACACCACCCGATCCCGTATGGGATCGATGCTCAGATCGGCACGCGCCGCGACCTCGCCGTTCACCGTCACGCGGTGAGCGCGGACGGCACGCGCCGCTTCACTGCGAGTCGCCGTGGCTGTCACGCTCAAAAACTTGTCAAGGCGCATAACTCCCCTCCCCTTTACCGCAATTTCGGACACCTTCAAGTCTTTCCATTTTATCATAAAATCCCGTGCGTGTAAAGCGGTTTTCTCAATTTTTTTGCGCACGCCACGAGCAATATTGTTATCAAAAAGCGCAAAAATTCGATTGACTTTTCATTTCCGCTATGCTACAATCAAACCAACGCCATATGCCAAGGAGGACGCATGAAATTCTCGTTTGATCTGCATCAGGATCCCCACCGTCTGCACGTCGGCTGTGAAGCCCCCCGCGCTTACTTTATCCCCTACGGCGACGATGCCGCCGCCATCCGCGACCGCCGCGGCGCCAGCTGCCGCTTCGTTTCACTTTGCGGCGACTGGAGTTTCTCCTATCTCCCCTCCCCCTCTGCGCTCCCCGATTTTCTCTCCCCCGACTTTTCGACAGACGAAATGGACAGAATGCCCGTGCCGCGCAGCTGGCAAACAAGGCTTGGGCAGGGCTATGATACGCCCAACTACACCAATGTGCAATATCCTTTTCCCTTTGATCCGCCCTTTGTTCCGGACGACAACCCTTGCGGACTTTATATCAGGGATTTTGAAATGGCAGCCCCGGTGCTCGCAAGCAAGCGAGTCTATCTGAATTTTGAGGGCGTGGACTCCTGCTTTTATCTCTTCGTCAACGGCAGCTTTGCGGCTTACAGCCAGGTCAGTCACATGACCAGCGAGATCGACGTGACCGCCCACCTGCGTCCCGGCAAAAACAGACTGGCAGTCGTGGTGCTGAAGTGGTGCGACGGCTCTTATCTGGAGGATCAGGACAAGTTCCGCTTCTCGGGTATCTTCCGCGAGGTCTATCTTCTTTATCGTGATCCCGTCCACATCCGCGACATCGACGTGCGCACCGAGCTTTCAGAGGGCTTTGATACCGCGCGTGCAGACGTCACGCTGCTGACGACCGGCAATACGCAGGTCACCTACCGCCTTGAATCCCCCGACGGTCGCAAGCTGACCGAGGGAAGCACCGTGGCAAACGGGCAGGGCTCCTTTACCGTCACGGTGGCTTCGCCCGCGCTCTGGAGCGATGAGATCCCGACGCTTTATCGCCTCCTCCTCACCTGCGGAGAGGAGCACATCTGCCTCTCCATCGGCTTCCGCGATCTGCGGATCGTGAACCGCACGGTTCTGATCAACGGAAAAAAGGTCAAGGCAAAGGGGGTCAATCGCCACGACAGCCATCCCTATCTGGGTGCGGCAACACCGCTTGACCACATGATCGAGGATCTGATGATCCTCAAGCGTCATAACGTCAACACCATCCGCACCAGTCACTACCCCAACGACCCGCGCTTTTACGCGCTGTGTGACAAATACGGCTTCTACGTGATCGACGAAACCGACCTTGAAACGCACGGCACGTATCTGATCGAGAACTGGGATTATTTCACCGACAGCGAGGAATGGACCGAAGCATATCTTGACCGTGTGGAGCGCATGTACGAGCGCGACAAGAACCATCCCTCCATCATCATGTGGTCGCTCGGCAACGAGTCGGGCACGGGCAGAAATCACCGCCTGATGGCAGATTATCTGCGCCGCCGCGATCCCCGCAACCTCGTACATTGCGAGGATGAATCAAGACGCCGCAGAGACGGCTGTAGGCATCTGCCCGTTCCCGTGCCTGCGTGCGAGAAGCGGGATCTCAACTCTGACTTCACCTCGGTGGACAGTCGCATGTATCCCTCCCTTGAGGATATCCGTGTAAACTACATGGAGAACAAATATCTGACCGCCCCCTTCTTCCTTTGCGAATACTGCCACGCCATGGGCAACGGCCCCGGGGACCTCAAGGATTACTGGGAGATGATCTACAAGTACGACGCCTTTTTCGGCGGCTGCGTCTGGGAGATGCTGGATCACTCGGTCGCCACCTCCGACGACCCTGCTGCCCCTCACTTTGTTTACGGCGGTGACTTTGGCGACCACCCCCACGACGGCAATTTCTGCGTGGACGGACTGGTTTCCCCCGATCGCAAGCCCCATACGGGCTTTGCCGAGTACAAGCAGGTCATCAAGCCCTTTGCCGTCACCTATGAAAACGGCAAGCTGAGGGTGAAGAGCCTTCGCCACTTCACCTCTCTTTCCGACCTTGACCTCTATTGGACGCTGGAAAGAAACGGCCGCACCGTCGCGCAGGGGCGCCAAACGGGGCTGAATATCGCGCCTCAGAGAAGTCGCACCTTTGAGCTGCCCCACTTTAACGCCGCACTGACGGGCGAATGGTGCACGCTGAACGTCAGTGTGCGTCAAAACAAGGAGACCGCCTGGGCACCCATCGGCTTTGAGGTAGGCTTTGAGCAATTCCTGCTCTCCGAAAAGAGCAGTCGCACCCCCGTTGCCGACGGGATATCCGACACGGCATTTATCCTCGCAGAGCACAAGGAGGACCGCATTCTTGTCCGTACGGCAAGCACCTCCTATACGGTGGATACCCTGCACGGTCTGCTCTGCTCGATCGTGGACAACGGCACCGAGCTGCTGACCTCACCCCTGACGCCCACCGTCTGGCGCGCTCCCACCGACAACGACAGCCATATCAAAAGAAGCTGGACACGGGAGCAGCTTGACCGTGCCACCGTCAAGTGTTATCGTTGCGAGCTTGGTGAGGTGAATGACCGCACGGCAACCGTACGCACCGAGCTTTCACTCGGCGGCAAGATCGTCGCGCCCGCACTGACGGCAACCCTCATTTACACCTTCTTCGCCGAGGGCGGCGTGAAGCTTGATTTCGACGTAAAGGTGCGCGACTTCGAGGGCGCTGATGCCCTGCCCCGCTTTGGCGTGGAATTCCGTATGCCTGCGGGCTTTGAGCGACTTTCCTTCTTCGGAAGAGGTCCCGGCTCCTCCTATATCGATCTGCGCCATTCCTCCCATCTTGGGCACTTTGAAACTACGGTAACCGAGCATTTTGAGCATTTCGTGCGTCCCCAGGAGAACATGGCGCATGCCGATACCAAGTGGATGTTTGTTGCCAACCGCGAGGGACACGGCCTGCTTGCCGCCAAGACAGAGAAGGACTTCAGCTTCAACTGCTCGCACTTCACCCCCGCCGATCTCACCCTCACGGCACACGATTTTGAGCTGGTCCCCCTCAAGGACACGGTGGTCAATCTCGATTACCGCCAAAATGGCATCGGATCGAACTCCTGCGGCCCCGATCTGCTACCCAAGTACCGCTTTGACGAAAAGGAATTCCGCTTCAGCATCCGCCTGCTGCCCGCCTTTGTCAACGACATCTGCCCCTTTAAGGAAGCGGGCAAGCTCTAAAAAAAGAGGCTGTCACATTTGACGAGACCGAAAAAGTCCGAAAACAAAGAAAAAAACGATCTCAAATATAGCAAAAGCCGTAAATGAGACGTTTTAAGGTAGAAATCCTGGGGATTTCATATTTTATAATCGGACTTTTTCTACCGTCGCTCCCGAGGCTCGACGTACCTTTGTACGCCTCACGCCTCGCGATCAACGCTTCTCGCCTAAATCTGCCGAGCCCCTTCAACATAGCAAAAGGAGCTGTCTCAAATTTCGCATTTGAGACAGCTCCTTCTTTATAGGGATCAAAGCTCCTCGACCGATACAACGTTTTCGATCTTGGAAAGTGCCGTCATCAGCTTATCGTGAGTCAGCTTTCTCGGAAGATCCAGAGAAAAGATGGCGCAAGGATTTTGGGTCGCGGCACCCGATTTTGTGATCTGCAGGTCGGTAACGGTGACGCGGTGGGTGCGCAGGAACTCGTTCATCGCAACCAGCGCATCGTTCTGACGGTACTCCACATAAATATGTATCGTACGCGCCGTGGACATAATAAAATACTCGAAGCGCGAGAGCACCAGCTCAACGAACAGGATCAGCAGGGTAGCGATCGCCGCCGCCTCGTAATAGCCCGCGCCGATGGCAAGACCGACGATGGCAGATGCCCAAAGACCCGCAGCTGTCGTCAGTCCCTTGACCTGACGGCGCTTGGTGACAATGATGGTTCCCGCACCGATAAAGCCGATGCCTGCGATAACCTGTGCACCAAGACGGGCAAGGTCGGTAAACATCTGCATCTCGAGGTAAAGATACTGGCTGGTCAATGTGGTGAGCGAAGCGCCAAGGCAAATGAGAATATGCGTACGGAAGCCTGCGGGACGGCGCTTATGCTCTCTCTCGATACCGATGATACCGCCGCAGACCACGGCAAGCACCATGCGAAAAACAGCGCCCCACATATGAAATCCATCCGCAAAGCGGAGATAATCAAAAAGCTCTCTCATCGATCCTTCCTCCCTTACAGTTCTTCAATGGCACGGACGTTGTCCACATCGGCAAGCACAGTCATGACCGTGGCGTGGGACATTTTCTTGGGCAAGCGGATAGAGAACACCGCGCTCTGGTTGTCGCCATGCCCCTTGCTTTTCTTGATCTCCACGTCAAAAATGCGGATGTCCTGCGCCTTGATCGCCGAGATGATGCCGCCCACGTCATCGACATTGACAAACTCAACGTAGAGGTTGATGTTACGGGCGTGCGACACGATCACACGCTCAAAATGGTTGAACACCGTGATGGTCAGAATGATCAGAACACAACCGACCAAGGCACCCTCCACAAAGCCCGCACCGATGCAAAGCCCCATGCAGGCGGACGCCCAAAGCCCCGCCGCGGTGGTCAGACCCTTGACCTCCTGCTGCCCCGTCACGATGATCGTGCCCGCGCCAAGAAAGCCGATGCCGTTGATGACCTGTGCGCCAAGACGGGATACGTCGGTATACTTATTGCCGTCAAAGGCAACGATGTTCTCCCAAAAGGTGCTGACCATCATGGTGGAATACTGGCTGATGATCATGGCAAGCGTTGCACCGATGCAGACCAGCATATGGGTACGGAAGCCTGCAGGACGGCGCTTTTTGCCTCGCTCAAGTCCGATGCAGCCGCCGCAGAATGCCGCCACGCCAAGGCGGAACAGCGCGATCCAGAAGCTGTTATCATAGGTCATGGTTCGAAGTGAATCGAGAAAAGGAAGCATAAGTCAATTCCTTTCTATAAAGTATTAATTGCGTTTTGATGCTTATTCCGCCGCCAACACGATCTTGATCGTGACAGTGTAATAGTCACCTCTGCCGGGCCGCAGGACGGTCAGTATCACAGCTTGCCCCGGTGCATAACGGTTGACTTGATCGATCACGTCATACACGGTATACATATTAAGACCATTGATCTTAGTGATGATATCGCCCTGATAGAGCTTTCCTGCAGCATTGGTGCCACTGACGCTCATGACGTATACGCCGTCATGCGCGATATAGGTGTATCCGTTTTTCTCGGTAGCCGACTGAATACAATCCTCTGCCCCGAGATCGGAATACCAGTAGCCTCCCATGACGCCGCGGCCGCTGATACCAAGCACGGCACGTCCCGTTGCCACGGGATTTTCACCCGTAAATCTTCCGTCCCGAATGATCTCGTCGATCACCGTCTTTGCCGCGTCGATCGGGATCGCAAAGCCGATGCCGTCATAGACTGTTCCCCCGAAATAAGACACCTTCATGACTACGATACCAACGACCCTGCCGTACATGTCGGCAAGCGGCCCGCCCGAGTTACCGGGATTGACGCTGGTATCGGTTTGGATCAGATGCATGCGCTTATAGACCATGCCCTGATCGTCGGTCAGGGGAACGATGCGTTCGGTATAGGAGATCTTTCCGAAGGTGGAGGTGCCCGCATAGTCAATGCTGGCAGGAGAGCCGACCGCAACCACGTCGTCACCCACCAGAAGATCGGCGGATGAGCCGATCTGTGCGGGGACAAGCCCTGTTTTATCGATCTTGATCACGGCAAGATCCGCCATCTCGTCCGAGCCGACCGGTGTGGCGTCCACTGCCTCGCCATCGGGCAGGATCACCTGAATGGAGGTCGCGCCGTCCACCACGTGATGATTGGTACAGATATAGCCGTTCTCGGTATAGATGAAGCCCGAACCGACACCCACGCCGGTTGCCGTACGCACCGAGATGGTGACGGTTGATTTTTTCATCTGATCCGCCGCCTCGTTGGGAGTCAGCAGACCGCTTGCGCTGTCATACTCGCGCACATAGACGATGCGCTCCTTTTCCACCGTGACGGTGCGAAGAATGTGGAAGCCCGATTCACCGAGGCAAAGCACCAGCAGGAGCAGCGCCATGGCTGCCGCAACAACACCGCCGAAAACGGCGAAGAAGCTCCGCGCTCCGCCGCTTCCTTGCGGGCGCACATCACGCTTCTCGGCATCCGTGTCGCCAAAGCGCCAATCGGTCGGGGGAGCGGGCACAGGGCTCTCTGCCCGGTCATCCGCGTTCTCCTCGTCAGCGCTGGTGGAAGCCGATTCGCCAACCTCTCGCGCGCCCTCCCCCAAAGGTGCTTCCGCCGCCTTTGGAGCATCCTCCGACGAAGCGGCAGGCTCTGTTTCGGGTATCAGATTTTCATTTTGATCCATAAACGACTCCTTTCGGGAGATGATCATCGCTCGCCTGTCTGCGGAAGCGTGAAGTTGAACTCACAATAGCTGCCCTGCTCACTCTTCACCCAAATTTTTTCATGATGCGCTTCGATGATGGTTTTGGAAATAAACATGCCAAGTCCCACACCACTCTTATCAAGTCCCCTGCTCTTATCGCCCTTATAGAAGCGCTCGAAGACAAAGGGAAGATCGTCAGCGGCAATACCCGCACCCTCGTTATACACCGAGATCTGTACCTTGCCGTCTTCTCTTTGGGTCAATGCGACACGCAGCTTCCCTTCCTCCCTTGAAAATTTCACGGCATTATCACAAATGTTGTAAAGGATCTGATAGATCGCATCGCGGTCGGCAAGCACCGTCATTCGCTCATCATCACACAAGAACTCGACATCAAGGCGCTTTGCCTCGATCTTTTGCTCAAAGGAAATGAGAATGATCCTTGCCATCTCACAGATGTCGAAGGGCTTCATTTCAAATTTTCGGTCGCCCGCCTGGATGCGTGAGATGTCCAGCAGCGACGCAACAAGACGCGCCAGGCGCTGGACCTCATTGCGGATAAGATTGAGATAATAATCCCGCTTTTCGGGAGGGATCGCACCCGAAAGAATGTTATCGATAAAGCCCGAGATCGTGGTCATAGGCGTGCGCAGATCGTGCGACACGTTTGCCATAAAGGTATTGCGCATGACCTCAAGCTGCGAAAGCGAGCTTGCCATATTGTTGAATGCCACGGCAAGCTCGGCAACCTCATCCTGTCCCTCGACCGAAACGCGCGCTTCAAAGTTGCCCGCAGCAAATTCCTTTGCCATACCACTCATGTGACGCAAGGGACGGATGACGCGCTCGGTGATAAGATAGACTGCCACCAGTGCCGCCAGCATGATCCAGAGGCTGGCAATGATCACGGTCTTGAGCATGACGCCGAGCAGGGCATCCAGTGTAGCCGAGGAGGCACAAGCAAACACCGTGCCGCACACGCTGGTTCCGTCCGTGGTATACACAGGTGCCGCATAAAAGAACTGCGGCTCCTCAAACACGCCTTCAAGAACCGAAAACTCCGAAATGCGCACGCCACCGTTGACCTCGTCAAGCACCGAGCGCGGAATATCGGCATCGCTCTCATGGGCTTTGCCGTTTTCCGCCATGCGGATCACGTTGCCGTCATTATCCACCAGCAGCATGGTGATATCATCCCCCGTCGCCTCCATAGCAAGCAGCATGCGATCGACGTCCGCCGCCATGCCGTTGATCATTTTTTCAAAGGCATTCGGCTCGGTATTGCTGTTCTTCATTCGCGAACCCAGAAAGGTCGCCGCACTCTCCGCCGCATTGGCAAGAAGCTCCTGCTTGGCACTGACCGCATAGTTGTTGACCATTGTGGTAATGAGCAGAACCAGAACGAGAAAGCTGACAAAAATGATACACATAAATGCCGTGATGTACTTGGCAAATACGCTCTTAAACATAATTCCCTCTTTTTTATCGAAAATACAGACAGGGCGATCGCACGAGGGTGCGATGCCCTGTACTCAAGCCGATCGGCTTTACAAAGAGAGTGGGGCAAAAGCGCCCGTAAAATGCGCCTGCGGGCGTGTTCGATTCGCTCTCTCGTCCTCCCCGGGGATCCGATCTCTCGTCCCTATCAGTTATAAAGCTCGAATTTGTAGCCGATTCCCCAAACCGTCTTCAGCGACCATTTGTCCGAAACACCCTCCAGCTTCTCGCGCAGACGCTTGATATGTACGTCCACCGTGCGCGAATCACCAAGGAAGGCGAAATCCCATACGTGCTCAAGCAGCTGCTCGCGGCTGAACACGCGGTTCGGGTTGGAGGCAAGGCAATAAAGCAGCTGCAGCTCCTTGGGGGGGATATCCACCTTCTTGCCCTTCAGCTTGAGCTCAAATTTATCCTGGCTGATCTCAAAATTATCAAATTTGATGGTATCGCCGTCATCCTGATCAAGGTGCGATTGGTAGCGACGGAGCACTGCCTTGACACGGGCACTGAGCTCCTTCAGATCAAAGGGCTTGACGACCACGTCGTCCGCGCCCATCTCCAGTGCGAGGACCTTGTCAAACACCTCGCCCTTCGCGGTCACCATGATCACGGGCTTTGTGGATTCCTTGCGGATCTCGGCAAGCACCTGCTGTCCGTCCTTCTTGGGCAGCATGATGTCGAGCAGCACCAGATCGGGATTCCCCGACTTGAACGCCGCAACGCCCTCAACGCCGTCATTGGCAACGCTGACGTCACAGCCCTCCGCCTCAAAGTGCACCTTCAGGACGTCACAGATACCCAGATCATCGTCTACGATGAGAATTTTCGTTCCTACCATTTTCACCCTCCGAATTGCATTTTATGATGATACCACAGGACAATCTCGCACACGGTGCCAAACGCCTGTAAATTTTCATCAAAGCATGACACTCTGCTCTACAGAATATTTATATTATATTATAGCATATGTTTTTGCTTTTGAAAAGGCTTTTTCAAAAAAAATTGCAGTTTTTATTTAATTTCGAATTTCAACAAGATTTTGGGGACTGCCCCTTGAAAAGAGTCGGTTTTTGTGATATGATAAAGAGAAGTTTGCGACCAAAGGAGATTTCTGATGAAGCTTGGTATCGTAGGTTTGCCCAACGTGGGCAAAAGCACGCTTTTTAACGCACTGACCAACGCAGGTGCGGAATCTGCCAACTATCCCTTCTGCACCATTGAGCCCAACGTGGGCGTGGTGGCAGTGCCCGATGCGCGCATGGACTATCTTGCCAATATGTACGCACCCGAAAAATATACTCCCGCCGTCATCGAATTCGTCGATATCGCGGGACTCGTGCGCGGCGCCTCCAAGGGTGAGGGACTTGGCAATAAATTTCTCTCGCACATCCGCGAGGTCGACGCCGTGATCCACGTGGTTCGCTGCTTTGAGGATGACAACATCATCCACGTTGACGGTGCTGTGGATCCCATCCGCGATCTTGAAACCATCAACATGGAGCTCATCTTCTCGGACATCGAGATGATGGAGCGCCGCATCGACCGCACCAAAAAAGCTATGAAGGGCGACAAGACACTCGCCGCCGAGCTCTCGGTGCTGGAGCGCGTGCACGCCGCACTCTGCGAGGGACAGACCGCCCGCGCGGTCGAGCTTTCCGAGGACGAGCGCGCCCTGTTTGCCGACACCCCTCTGCTGACCATGAAGCCCGTCATCTACGTTGCCAACATCAGCGAGAACGACGTGGGGGACGAGCCCGAGGCAAATCCGATGTACGCCGCACTGAAGGCATTTGCCGACAAGGAGCATGCGGAAATTCTCCCCGTCTGCGCCCAGATCGAGGCGGAGATCGCCGAACTGTCCGGTGAGGAAAAGCAGGCGTTCCTTGACGATCTCGGCATTTCCGAAAGCGGTCTTGACCGCCTTATCAAGGCAAGCTACTCTCTGCTCGGTCTGATCAGCTTTCTCACCGCAGGGCCGAAGGAGGTCCGCGCCTGGACCATCACAAAAGGCACCAAGGCGCCCGGTGCCGCCGGCAAGATCCACAGCGATTTCGAGCGCGGCTTTATCCGTGCCGAGGTGGTCTCCTTTGCCGATCTTGAGCGCATCGGCAGCATGAACGGCGTGAAGGAAATGGGGCTTTTGCGCAGTGAGGGCAAGGAATACGTGATGCAGGACGGGGACATTGTTGTCTTCCGCTTCAACGTCTGATGCGCGCCCGCAAGAAAAAGCACGGCGCCGAGCGGATCGCCGCCTGTGCGGATCTTTTGATCGAAAGCCCCTTGCTCCTCAAGGAGGATCCGCAATATCGCTTCACAAAAAAACGAGCTCTCCATCTGGAGATCGGATGCGGAAAGGGCAACTTTGCCTGTGGCATGGCTGCCGCCCACCCAGATGTGAATTTCATCGCCATGGAGCGCGTTGCCGACGTTGCCTGCCTTGCCCTTGAAAAGGCGGAGCGCGCCGCCGACACCCGTCCCGACAACCTCCGTTTTCTCATCGGCAACGCCGAAAATCTGACCGAGTGGTTTCCCCCACACAGTATTGACTGTCTGTACCTCAATTTCAGCGACCCGTGGCCCAAGGCGCGCCACGCCAAGCGGCGTCTGACACACCGCGATTTCCTTGCGCGCTATCGCGAGGTGCTGAAGCCGGGCGGTGTGCTGCGCTTTAAGACCGATAACGTGGGGCTCTTTGAATTTTCTCTCGAGGAATTTGCCGCCATGGGGCTTACCGTCACCGACGTGACGCGCGACCTCCACAACAGTCCTCAGAGCGAGGGCAACGTGATGACCGAATACGAAAAGAATTTTTCGGAAAAGGGCTTCACGATCAACGCCGCTACGGTACATTTTTAAGGAACGGAGCCTTTTATGATCGAAGAACTGGTACTGAAAAATCGGAGCTATCGCGCCTTCGACGAGGGCACGCCCATCACGCGGCAACAGATGACCGCCTTGGTCGATCTTGCGCGCCGCACCGCCTCGGGCATGAATAAGCAGCCCCTGCGCTACCGCATTCTCACAGAAAAGTCCGACCTTGGCAAAATGCTCGGCAACTGCCGCTTTGCAGCCTCGCTGGGCATTCCCCTCCCGCCCAAAGGAAAGCATCCCACCGGCTTCATCCTCATGCTTGCCGACAGTGAAGCAGGCAGCCCCGACGCTCTGATGAAAAAGGACGTGGGCATTGCCGCGCAGACCATTCTGCTCGGCGCGGTCGAAATGGGCTTTGGCGGCTGCATGCTTGCAAGCTTTGACCCGAAGCGCATGTCCGAGGACTTCGGCATCGACGAGCGCTATGTGCCCCAGCTTGCCATCGCGCTCGGGAAGCCCGCCGAGGAGGTGGCTCTTGCCGACTCAAGGGACGGCACGATGACCTATTGGAGAGATGAAAACGGTACGCATTTCGTGCCCAAGCACACCCTTGACGAGATCTTGATATAAGAGAAAAGCCGACCGCGCTGCGGTCGGCTTTTCGGGAAAGGACAGATATGTCAAAGCTAACCGAGCCCTCGGGCGTTTTACTGATCGACAAGCCTGCGGGGATGACCTCGCACGACGTGGTCGCGCGGATCAGACGCCTTTACGGCACGCGCCGCGTGGGTCACACAGGCACGCTGGATCCGATGGCGACCGGCGTGCTGGTCCTTCTCATAGGACGAGCCGCCAAGGCGGCGGAATACCTCACGGCGCACGACAAGCGCTACGAGGCGGTCCTGCAGCTTGGCATCACCACCGACACCGAGGACACAAGCGGCCGTATTTTAACCACGTGTGCCGCCATACCGAGTGTAAAAGAGGTGATCGGGCTCTGCCGAAGCCGCATCGGCAGGCAGCTGCAAACGCCGCCGATGTACAGTGCCCTCAAGGTGGGAGGAAAAAAGCTGGTCGACCTTGCCCGTGCAGGGATGGAGATCGAGCGGAAGCCCCGTGAGATCACGCTGTTTGAGCTGAACGCCGAGAGGACCGACGCGCCCGACCGCTATCGCCTTTCGGTTCATTGCTCATCGGGCACCTACATCCGCACGGTCTGTGCCGACCTCGGCAATGCGCTCGGCTGCGGCGGTGCCATGGCGGCGTTGCGGCGTACGGCGGCGGGCAATTTTCTGATTCGGGATTGCCACACGCTCGAGAGGCTGGAGGCGCTTGACACAGAAGCACGCCTTGCCCTGCTCCTGCCCGTGGAAAGCCTTTTTGCGGACCTCGAACGACTTTCTCTCCCCTCCTTTTACGAGCGCCTCTGCCGCAGCGGATGCGAGATCTACCTCAAAAAGCTGAAGCTCTCGCACGAGCCCGGCACGCGGCTTACCCTTTACGGCGAGAACGGACGCTTTTTCGCGCTCGGCGAGGTAAGAGAATACGAGGAAGGACTTGCTGTCAAGGCGATCAAGCAATTCGATATCGACGGATAAGGAAAAACGCCCGGAGCATAGGCGTTGTGTCGGCACCGACACAACGCCGGTTCTATTCGCCTGCGGCGAGTCTGTTGCTTCGCACCGATATTCCGCCTTCGCCGAGTGGCATTCGCCGTGCGAGCTTTGGAGGCGAACGGAAAAGGGGCTGATTCATTTAGCGCCGAACAAAAACACACAAAGAGGAAACTGAAAAATGAAGCCGCTTTATCTGTCAAAAATGGCAGAAAAGGCGGCTTTTTAGGTAGAAATTCTTGCGAATTTCAATTTAAATGTGTGTTTTTTAGGTGCGCTCTTGGCACTCGACGTATTTGTATACGCCTAACGTGCCAAGATCACACCTTCTGCATCTAAATGACGTAGCCTCTTGTTCTTTCGTACACAATGCATGCCCCGGCGGCTTTTCAGCGCCCGAAAAATTGCTCGGCAGCGCGATATGCGATGCGCTCGGCGGTATCAAGCAGCACCTCAAGGGGTGGCGGAGTGGACATCTGCTCTGCCCAGCGACCCAGCTGCTCACACAGTTCTTGCCGAAAAAGCCATGTAACGGGATGTGAAAAGGCACTTTTTGTATCCGAAATAAGTCCGATCAGGTACGGAGCTGCGTCATGGCGAAGCAAGAAAGAAACCGCCTCGGCGCACGCCTCACCGTCGGCGTATTCCCCTTCAAGCGCAAGCAGCACGCGCGGGGACTCCTCTCCGCTCGGGGCAGCGTTGCACAGCGACAGAACTCCCGAGAGCAGATCGCACACACCCGTCAGCAGCGCCGTGGTGGGCAGCGCTCCCGACTCATTGAGATAATGAAGCAGCTTTCCTACCGCCTCCACCGAAAAAGGTGGTCCAACGGTATCGGATTCGCGCGTGATACGCAGAAGAAGGCGCATATCGTGCGCACGGCATTCTCTGCCCACAAGACGAAGCATCTGCGCCGTGAAATGTGCCCGATCTCCCTCGCTCGGGGATGCTCCGGCAAGGACGGCGGCAAGGATCTGCCGGGTGCGGTAGGGATTCGGCCTTTCAAAGCACGTATAATGCGAAAGATCGGCAAGGATCACTGCGGCGCCGCACGACGCGTGATGCCCGATGGCAAGAGAGATCGCACGGGAAAGCCCTTCAAGATCGTCGATCCCCTCCCCCGTCCTTGCAGACAGGCGTTCAAGATATGCGGCAAGATCCCTCTTTTGCAAGCAAAGCAACCGATCAAGCCCGAGTACGGGACAAAGGCGAGCTTCGCCCGTCGATGGCGGGTCGGCGAGATCCAAGCGAGCCTGCGCCACGCCAACCTCTTCAAGCAGCATATCGGGCGTGAGGGGATGCGCACGCAGACGGTGTGCGCTGCTCTGCCAGATCAGCTCCGCATCCTCCCCGACCGAGCAATCGCAGCCGAGCGCCAGAAGATCCGAGCAGGCGGCAGCATAAAGGGGCGAACCGACGAGGCGAGGCAGTATCGAAAGATACGCCTCACAGCGTTCAAAATCCGAGCCCGATCCGATCAGCGCGTCGGACACGCCGCAGGCACGCATCGCCCGATCCTTGCGCGGATCGGGAAACCACAGCTCGGCAAGGTCGGCAAAGGGACGCCCGCCGAAGGGAGGACGTACGGTGTCCGCGAGGGGCAGCGCCGAGAGCGACTGCCACAGTTGCTCGGCAGTCTTGGTCGAAAAGCTTTTCCGTTGATCGGCTTGCATCGTGATGCCCCCCTTTTCTTTTTTCTTCATTTTACCACATTTCGCCACCGCGCGCAAGCCTTTTTGCGGGCTTTCTTTTTTTCTCCCGAAAAGCTGTTGATTTTTCGCGCGGTGTGTGTTATAATCTATTAATATATTAAGTGTTTCCCGACACGATAGCAAGGAGAATCCCATGCCAGACCTTGACTTGAAAGACTTCAGCCTACTCTACCCCGACGGCGAGAGCAAGCACGCCCACCTCTCGGGCGAATGCACACCGCTGATCGACGAGTTTACCCTTGATGAGCTCGGACTTTCCGAGGTCCTGCCCCTTAAAAACTCCCGCCTTTGCGATTTCGTGACCAAGGATCCCGAGGTCATCCGCTACCGCGAGGAGATCTTTGAGGATATGCTTGCCTTCGACGAGATCGGCAAGACCTTCAACAAGCTCTTGCCCGTGCTGTACGACATCACCGAGCTGCGCCGTCTGGAGGCTGACAGCGGAGATACCGCCGATTACCTCTCCAGCATGACCGAGATCGAGCTTTATATCTCCAGCATCGACGTGCTTCACAGCGGTCTTTGCGCGCACAAGAGCGACTATAAGAGCGCCGCCTTCCGCCACCTCGCTGCGCACATCGCAGAGCTGGTGGAGAGCGACTACTATGCCGAGCTGAACGACAAGCTTGCCGAGCTGACCAACCGTGTACGCGAGATCAAGAGCGTGACCATCGGCGTGAATCTTGACGCGCAGCTGCGCCCCAAGGATGCAGGCGTGCTCTCCATCAATCCCGAATCGTTCCGCTCGGGTGACACCCTGCAAAAGATCCTGCACCTCAACTTCAAAAGCGACGCCTACACCTGTATTGCAGAGCTGGTCCCCTTTGGAAAAAAGCAGACCGACAACCAGAAAACTGCGCTCTCGCTTGCCTTTAATTCCGCCATCAACGAGGTCTACCGTCAGTCGCTTCGCTCCTGGAAGCGCATCGTACAGACCTATGTGCTTGAAAATACCGACTTTCTGCTGAATCTTCTGCCCGAGCTTGAATTTCTGGTGAAGGGAACCAATCTCATCCGTGCTCTCGGCATCAAGGGAGGAAGACTTGCCGTTCCCACCATTGCCCCCGCCGAGGAACGCGCCTTCAGCGCCACCGCGCTCTACAATCCCGCCGTTGCGCTGAAGATCGAGGACGAGGTGGTGACCAACGACATCTCCTTTGACGAAAAGGCGGGTATCTATGTGCTGACGGGCCCCAATCGCGGCGGCAAATCGGTCGTGACCTGCGCCGTCGGCATTGCCCTTGCCATGATGCAGCTGGGGCTTCCCGTGCCTGCCGCCGATGCGGTCATCAGCCCTGCGGACGCCATCTTTACCCACTTCCCCACGGGTGCCGACGACACCATCGACAAGGGCAGACTCGGAGAGGAATGCGCCAGACTCGGAGAGATCTTTGACCTCGTCACCGACCAAAGCCTTGTGCTGCTTGACGAGTCGCTTTCCTCCACCGGCTCCTTTGAGGCGTCCTATATCGCCGCCGAGGTGCTGGCAGGTCTTTCCCGTGCGGGCTGCCGCGCCATCTTCTCAACGCATCTGCACGAGCTTGCCGCAGAGATCGAGAGCATCAACGCGCGTACCGCGCCCGAGGGCGGTGTACCCATCGACACGCTGGTTGCCGGTATGGAGGGAGAGGGCAAGCGCTCCTTCCGCATCCACCGTGCCAAGCCCGACGGAAAGAGCTACGCGCGCGATATTGCCGCGAGGTACGGGCTGACCTACGATACGATCCTTGCCAAGATCCACAAAAACACTTCTGCCGAAAAGGAGGCTTAACAATATGGACCGCAACCTGCTGACACTGCTGGAGGACAACGCCACCCTCACACCCGAGCAGCTTGCCGTAATGTGCGGCAAGGAAACAGGCGACATCAAAAAAATGATCGACCGATATGAAAAGGACGGCGTGATCCTCGGCTACAAGACTCTCATCGACTGGGATAAGACCGACCGAGAATACGTTTCCGCCATCATCGAGGTCAAGATCACGCCCCAGCGTGATCGCGGCTTTGACCGCGTTGCCGAAAAGATCTACAACTACCCCGAGGTGCAGAGCCTTTATCTGATGTCGGGCGGCTTTGACCTCTGCGTGCAGATCGAGGGCAAGACTATGAAGGAGGTCGCCTATTTCGTGGCTCAAAAGCTTGCGCCCATCGAAGACGTGGTTTCTACCGCCACCCACTTCGTGCTGCGCAAATACAAGGATAAGGGCGTGATCTACGGAATCGTCGATATCGACGAGAGAGGAAACTGCAACTGATGATCGACTATTCTTCCGTTCTTTCAAAAACCGTCGTCAGCATGAAGAAATCGGGCATACGAAAATTCTTCGATCTGCTTGACGGCAGAAAAGATGTGATCGGTCTGACGGTGGGTCAGCCCGATTTCGTAACGCCGTGGCACATCCGCGAGGCAGGCATCGAAAGCCTGCAAAAGGGTAAGACTTACTACACCTCCAACGCCGGTATGACCGAGCTGCGCGAGGAGATCTCGCGTTATCTGCTGCGACGCTTCCGCATTTCCTATAAGCCCGAGGAGACTGTGGTCACCGTCGGTGGCAGCGAGGCGATCGACCTTGCCATCCGCGCCGTGACCGAGCCGGGTGACGAGATCATTATTCCCACCCCCTCCTTTGTCTGCTACGAGCCCATTGCCGCACTTGCCGGCGGTGTGCCCGTGATCATCGAAACCAAGGCACAGGACCGCTTCAAGCTGACGCCCGAGGCGCTGCGTGCCGCCATCACGCCGCGCACCAAGCTTCTCGTGCTTCCCTATCCCAACAACCCCACCGGTGCCATTATGACCGAGGAGGAGCTGGAGGGCATTGCCGAGGTCCTGCGCGACACCAACATTCTCGTGCTCTCGGATGAGATCTACGCCGAGATGACCTACGGCAGGCAGCACGTTTCGATCGCCTCTCTGGAGGGCATGTGGGAGCGAACCATCATTGCCAGCGGCTTCTCCAAGGCATATGCCATGACAGGCTGGCGTATGGGCTATCTTGCCGCCCCCGCCCCCCTTGCCGAGCAGATGCTGAAGATCCACCAGTACGCCATCATGTGCGCCCCCACGACCAGCCAGTTTGCCGCGCTTGAGGCGCTGAAGAACGGCGATGAGGACATCGCTATGATGGTTGCGGAATACGACCGCCGCCGCCGCTATATCTACAACGGTCTTAAGAGCATCGGCGTTGATTCCTTTGAGCCCGAGGGCGCTTTTTACATCTATCCCGAGATTGGCAGATTCGGGCTCTCAAGCGACGAGTTCTGTGCCCGTCTGCTGGAGGAATACAAATGTGCCATCGTTCCCGGAAACGCCTTTGGCGACGTTGGCGAGGGCTTCGCACGCATCTCCTATGCCTATTCGATCAAGCACATTGAGGAGGCGCTCTCTCGCATGGACTCCTTCATCACCAAGCTCAAGCGCTGAAAAGGCGCAAAACGGTATAAAAAACGCCCAAAAAAGCCCTTGCGCGGCAGCTGCCGTGCAAGGGCTTTTTTCAAGACACCGTGAACGCCTTTTCGATGGCAGAGGAAAGCAATATCCCCACAGACGGTATGAGCAGATCGATCTCCTTCGGCGCAACGAAGAAGCCCTTTCCTCCTTCAAAAAGCTGTTGGAGCTCCTCCCGTTGCTCGTCGATCCCGAATTTTGTCAGCGCATCGTAAACCAGCGTGGAGGATTCCACCACCGTGGGGACCCCGAGTGCCATGACCGGCACACCGACCGTTTCTCGGTTCAGCGCGCGGCGACCGTTTCCGATCCCCGAGCCCGGCTGGATGCCCGTATCGGAGAGCTGCACTGTGGCGGCGAGGCGCTCGGTCGAGCGTGCCGCCAGGGCATCCACCGCCACGACGAGATCGGGCTTGGCACTGCTGACCGCGCCTCTGACAAGCTCAACCGTTTCCAGTCCCGTCTGACCCAGGACCCCCGGGGCGATCGCTGCGATCTCGCAGAGTCCCACGGTGGAAAACAGCGCCGTATCGTACTCACGCAAATGACGCGTGACCGAGAGCCGCCGCACGGTTTCGGGTCCTACGGCATCGGGCGTGATCTCGGCATTGCCGAGCCCTGCCACCAGCACCGAAAAGCCAGACCCCATCCGTTTTCCCGTCATTCGCTCCGCCATTTCACGGAGCTCCACCGCAAGAACACGGCGCACCTGTGCGAGCTCCTGCTCACAGAGATCGTGAACGTGACCGCATTCAAGCGTCACGTATCTGCCGCAAGGCTTGCCGATCCTCCTTGCCGCATCCTCGCTTTTGATCTGCACCCGTACGAGCTTACAGCCCCCCGCATCGGCAGTACTGACACGGATCCCCTCTCTCTCGTTCTCGCAGCCGCATTCGGTTGCGAGATCACTTCTCGCTTCAAAGCCCATATCGCCACCTCCATTCGTTGTTATTATCTCCTTTTCTCCTCCTTTCTATGTGTAAACTGCATAGTTTTGCCCCGAAATATTGTGCAACCGTCCAAACCTTTTCCTTTTCCCTTCTTTGCTTCTTGAAATCGAATTTTGTTTGTGCTATAATATGGAATGTTAATATGGTATCGTATGACCGCGCGGTCATGCATGCCTTTCCCTGAAGGAGGAACAACAAAATGACAAAACGGATTTTGGCGATTTTGCTTTGCCTTGCATGCCTGCTTTGTTGCTTTGTCGGCTGTTCGCACGGCGAGGATGACAAGGGTCCTTTTATCCGCATGTATGTCAGCGAGCCTGTTTACGACATCGATCCGCTGAATGCCTTTGACAACAAAGAGACTCTGCAGATCGTGGGGCTTTTGTTCGAGGGTCTGTTCGTTGCCGACGACAACGGTCAGCCCGAAAAGGCACTTACCGACGACTACGAATATATCGTGGATAAGGAGAAGGGTACATACACGCTCTCTGTGACGCTGAACGACACCAAGTGGTCCGACGGCGTGCCCGTTGCCGCAACCGACGTGCAGTTCGCCTTCCGCCGTCTGTTTGCCTCCGCCACCTCCCATCCCGCCGTTTCTCTGCTCTACGACATCAAAAACGCCCGTGCCATCTGTGCCGGCAACGACACCATTGACCACCTTGGCGTTTCCGTTGTTGATCAGAAGACCATTGAGATCGAGTTTGAAAAGGACATTGAGGTTGACAACTTCCTCCTTGCACTTTGCAGCCCCGCACTGTTCCCCGTCCGTGCCGACGTCGTGGAGGGCAATCCCAACTGGGGCAAATCCGCCGACACCATCGTCTGCAACGGTCCCTTCACCGTCCGTACCACCAACTTTGCCGAAAAGGACGGCTTTGTTCTGGAGCGCAACGGCTACTACTACCGCAACAGAGAAAAGAACGATGCCATCGACAAGTACGTCACCCCCTACCGTATCATCATTGACTACACCACGCCTGTCGACAAGCAGCTGGAAAACTTCAACGGTGAGGATGAGAATGCCGTATTCTATTTCGGTCACATTCCGCTTTCTCTGCGCGGCGAGGGCTCCTCGATCGCCGATATTCTCAAGAAGGCTGACGTTGAGGACACTGCCTCCACCCACGTTTACTATCTGAACGAAAAAGCCATCATCGGCGGCGAGGCTCTCTTTGCCAAGGCAGAGGTGAGAAAGGCTCTCTCGCTTGCCATCGACCGCGACGCACTCGCCGCTGCCATCGTTTATGCAGAGGCTGCCGACGGCCTTGTTCCTCACAAGGTGCTCAACCGCGAGGACAAGAAGACCGAGTTCCGCAAGAAGGCGGAATCCTACCTTGCCTCCTCCGCCAATCTTGACGAGGCAAAGAATCTGCTTTCCGCCGCAGGCGTGAAGGCTTCCGACTTCTCCTTCGCCATCACGGTATACGAAAAGAACGAGGATCACCTTGCCATTGCCAACCTTGTCAAGGCCGCCTGGGAGGGACTTGGCTTCGAGGTTTCTCTCAACAAGCTCGGCGTTGAGGAGATCGTTGACAGAACCAATCCCGAAAAGCCCGAGTACACGGGTGCTTACAACAACCTCTACCGAGAGGCTCTTGACAGCGGCAGCTTTGAGGTGATCGCACTGGATCTGGTTGCCAACTCCTCCGCTGCATTCGGTTATCTCGCTCCCTTTGCCAAGGCATTCTCGGGCAATGCCATCAACATGGACGCAACCGTGAATCCCAACTACGAGCTGACGCCCCACATCACGGGCTATGACAGCGAGGAATACAACCAGAAGATCGAGGCTGCCTTCGCCGCCGAAAAGGAAAAGGATCGCGCAGCGCTCCTGCATGAGGCAGAAGCCATTCTGATGCGTGACCTCCCCGTGATCCCCATGGTTTACAACAAGAGCGTTTCGCTGGTTGGCAAGGACCTCTCCAAGGTCAAGACCAACTTCTTCACCAACGCCGTATTCACCAAGACCAAGCTTTCGGGCTACTGGGATTTCGCACTTCTCAACGGCTTTGTTGAGGAAGAGGACGAATAACGATTAAGGAATCATCCAAACGACAGGGCGCCCTGCGGTATCATACCGCAGGGCGCCCTTCTCTTTTGCAAGATTTTCCCTGCTTTTTTCCTCTTTTTTGTTTACAAATATAGACAAACGGGCTAAAATATGCTATACTGAAGTGATTATAACAAATAGGAAGGCAGGTGCGCCGAAAATTGAAGATCACGGAGCTTTCTCCCGGCGGCTACGCCTCCTGCTGTTACCTTCTGCAAAAGGGGGACACAGCGGTTCTGATCGATTGCACGGTGAACGCCGAGGTACTGAAGAGCACGCTCTCCCGCACTCACGCATCGCTTGCCGCCATCCTCCTCACGCACGGGCATTTTGACCACATGCTGACGCTTGCCGAGGTCAAGAGGGCAACCGGCGCCCCGATCCTTCTCGGTGAGGGGGACAAGGACTTCCCGGCAGACGGCGAAAAGAACGCCCATTCGGTCTTTTTCGGTGGGGATGCCTGTTATCCCACGCCCGATCGGCTGCTATCAAACGGTGACGTGCTGACCTTCGGCGACATCTCGCTTCGCGTGATGAACACCCCGGGGCACACTCCCGGCTCGACGGTCCTTCTTTCGGACGGCGTTGCCTTTACAGGTGACACCATCTTTGCCGCAGGCTACGGAAGATACGATCTTTTTGGTGGCGACGGAGGAGCACTGCGCCACTCACTCTCCTCGCTCTCGGCATTGCCGCCGAGCACCGTGATCTATCCGGGTCACGGTAAGCCGACCACACTTGGCGAGGCACTTTCAAAACTTTTCTGACGAGGTATACAAATGGACACGAACGCACTTGCCGAACTCTTATTTCCCCATGTAACAAAGACGCCCGAGGAGATGGAGGCGCTCTTTCCCGCGCGCAACCTGAAGGAAGGGACCGTTGTTTCCCGCATGGCACCCAGCCCCACGGGCTTCGTGCACCTCGGAAACCTCATACAGGGGCTGACCTCCGAGCGCATGTGCCACCAGTCGGGCGGCGTGCTCTTTCTGCGCGTCGAGGACACCGATGCCAAGCGCGAGGTAGAGGGTGCTGTGGAGATCCTGATCGAATCCCTGAAGCACTACGACATCCGTTTCGACGAGGGTGCAACGGTCGAGGGGGACAGCGGCAGCTACGGTCCCTACCGCCAGCGTCAGCGCAAGGACATCTATCACGTGTACGCCAAGCAGCTGGTGCTGCAGGGCGAGGCATACCCCTGCTTCTGCACCGAGGACGAGCTTGCCGACATTCATCAACGGCAAGAGGCGGAAAAGGCAAACTACGGCTATTTCGGCAAATGGGCGATCTGGCGCGACCGATCGATCGAGGAGATCAAAGAGGCAATGGCGGCAGGGCTTCCCTGGGTGCTCCGCTATCGCTCGACCGGCTCGATCGAAAACAAGATCCGCTTTACCGATCTCATCAAGGGCAATCTTGAATTGACCGAAAACGATATGGACCACGTGCTGCTGAAGTCGGACGGGATCCCCACCTATCACTTTGCACACGCGGTGGACGACCATCTGATGCGCACCACCCACGTGGTACGCGGCGACGAATGGCTTCCCTCTCTGCCCTTCCATCTCCAGCTCTTCCGTTCGCTCGGCTTCAAGCCCCCGAAGTATCTTCACATCGGTCCCCTGATGAAGATGGACGGAGAGAGTAAGCGCAAGCTCTCCAAGCGCAAGGATCCCGAGCTGGCGCTCACCTACTACCGCAAGGAGGGATTCCCCGTTCGTTCGGTCTACGAATATCTAATGACGGTGCTCAACTCCAACTTTGAGGACTGGCGCCGCCAGAATCCCGACGCGCCCGTGGATGACTTCAAGTTCTCCTATAAAAAGATGAACCCCGCAGGCTCACTTTTTGATGCCGCCAAGCTGCGCGACGTTTCCAAAAACGTGATCTCGCGCATGGATGTGGAAACCGTCTACGGCGAGGTGCTGGCGTTTGCCAAGGATTACGACACTGCGCTTTACGACCATCTGGCTGCCGACCCCGACTATGCCAAATCCATTCTTGCCATCGGAAGAGGCGGCAAAAAGCCCCGAAAGGATTTTGCCGTGCTTTCCGACGTGCGACCCTATCTTGACTTCTTCTATGACGACTGGTTCCGCGTTGTCGACGCATATCCCGAGCAATTCTCTCCCTCCGACATCAAGGCGGCGCTTGAAGCATTTGTTGCCGTTTATGACCCTGCCGACGACAGCGGCGTGTGGTTTGACAAGATCAAGGCGATCGCAGACCGTCTCGGCTACGCCTCCGACATGAAGGCATATAAGGAGGATCCCTGTGCCTTCCGCGGCAGTGTTGCCGACATCAGCATGTTCCTTCGCGTTGCCGTCACGGGCAAGCTCAATTCCCCCGATATGTATTCCGCCATGCAGATCCTCGGTTACGGCCGTGTGATCGATCGCATCAAGGCAATGGCAAACAAACTTTAAGAGGTAAAGTATCATGGAAGAGATCATTAACGGTAATTTTATACACGACATCATTGACAAGGATCTGGAGGAAACCCCCGATCTGAAGATCCACACCCGATTCCCTCCTGAGCCCAACGGCTATCTGCACATCGGCTCGGCAAAGGCGATCATGATCAACGTGGAAACGGCGCGCAAGTACGGAGGTCTTTTCAATCTCCGCTATGACGACACCAACCCCGCCAAGGAGGACATGGAATACGTGGAATCCATCTACGAGGACCTCTGCTGGCTGGGTGCGACTCCCACGGGCGGTGTTTTCTATGGATCGGATTATTTTGACAAGTGCTACGAGTACGCCGTCAAGCTCATCAAGGACGGCAAGGCTTATGTCTGCGATCTCTCGGCAGAGGAGCTTCGCCGCACGCGCGGCACGCTTACCGAAAAGGGCACTGAAAGTCCTTACCGCAATCGCTCGGTGGAGGAGAATCTCGATCTGTTTGCACGCATGAGGGCGGGCGAGTTCCCCGACGGTGCCAAGACCCTTCGCGCCAAGATCGACATGGCATCTCCCAACATGAATCTGCGCGACCCCGCCATTTATCGCATCGTGCACACGGCGCACCACCGCCAGGGCGACAAATGGTGCATCTATCCTCTTTACGATTACGCACATCCCATTCAGGATGCACTGGAGGGCATTACCCACTCGCTTTGCTCGCTGGAGTTCGAGAATCACAGACCGCTTTACGAATGGGTGATCGACAACATCGGCTTTGAAAAGAAGCCCAAGCAGCGCGAGTTTGCCCGTTTGAATATCACCAATACCGTCATGTCCAAGCGCTATCTGCGCTCGCTGGTCGAAAACAACATGGTCGACGGCTGGGACGACCCCCGTCTGCCCACCATTTGTGCCCTGCGCCGCCGCGGCTATACCCCCGAGTCTATTTTCCGCTTCGTGCGCGAGGCGGGCGTTTCCAAGGCAGACAGTCTGGTGGACATCAGCATGCTGGAGCACTGCATCCGCGACGAGCTGGGCGAGATCGCCCCCCGCCGCGTGGTGGTGGCACACCCCATCAAGGTGGAGATCACCAACTATCCTGCCGATGCAGAGGAGACCTTTGACCTGCCCAATCATCCTCAGAAGCCCGAGCTCGGCACGCGCGCCATGCCCTTTACCCGTGAGATCTATATCGACGCCGCAGACTTTGCGGAGGTTCCACCCCCAAAATTCTTCCGCCTCAAGCCCGACGGAGAGGTGCGTTTAATGGGCGCTTATATCATCCGCTGCAACGAGATCGTCAAGAACCCCGACGGCAGTATTGACCGCCTGCTCTGCACGGCAGACCTTGAGACCCGCAACAATACCCCTGCGGATGGCAGAAAGATCAAGGGCACGGTCCATTGGCTTTCGGCAAAATATGCCAAGGAAACCACACTGATGCTTTACGACAATCTGCTGACCATTGAAAATCCTGCCGATCTGCCCGAGGGCAAGACCTATAACGATTACCTGAACCCAAGCTCGCTTGTGAAGGTCGAGCACGCCATGGCAGAGCCCTCGCTTGCCGATGCCAAGCCCGGCGACAAGTTTCAATTCGTTCGCGACGGCTATTATTGCATGGATACCAAGCACGAAAACACCTTCAACCGTGTGGTAGGTCTTAAGGACAGCTTCCCCAAAAAGTAAGGAGTGATCGAAGCATGAACACCATCAAGCTCTGCTGTAAGAACAAGCCTTTCATGATCGCACACCGCGGATGCAGCGGTCTGGAGCGCGAAAATACCGCCGCCGCCTTTGTGGCGGCGGGCAACCGCACCTACTTCGGCATTGAAACCGACGTGCACAGGACACTTGATGGCAAGTACATCATCATTCACGACGACGACACCAAGCGCGTGGCAATCGACAAGCTGACAGTTGAGGAATCCACCTTTGACACCCTGCGCGGTCTCACGCTCCTCAACAAATTCAGCGAGCAGAAGGACCGCGCCGATCTGGTGCTTCCCTCACTCGAGGAATACATTGCCATCTGTAAAAAATACGAGAAAAAGGCTGTTCTGGAGTTAAAAAATCCCTTTGGCGAGGAGGACATCTGCGCGATCTGCCGTATCATTGAGGAAATGGATTATCTCGGCGAAGTGATCTTTATCTCCTTCTGCTACGAAAATCTGGTGTTCTTGCGCAAGCACTACCCCAAACAGCCCGCGCAGTATCTGGTCAGCAGCTTCAACGACGGGCTGATCGACAAGCTGAAGGCGCAGAGCCTTGACCTTGATATCCACTACAAGGCACTCTCTGCCGAGCGCGTGGCGCTTTGCCACCAAAACGGCATCAAGGTCAACACCCGGGGGGTCGATATGACCGAGGCGTCAGAGATGCTTGCTTCCATAGGGACAAGAGAGCGAGTCGAACACGCCCACAGGCGCATTTTACGGGCGCTTTTGCCCCTGCTCTCTTTGTAAAGTAATACTTGACTGCATCGAGCAGTGACAAAATCACCGCGAAAACCATCGAC
>SVTT01000013.1 GCA_015063625.1 Oscillospiraceae bacterium | reverse complement strand
TCCTCGGCTTTCACTATTCTCCACTCGGGATGATTGTCATAAGCCCAATTATTATAAATGAGGCTGTAATATCCCGTAACCGAGATCCCCTCCGCGCGGCAGGAGGATATAAGCTCCTTGAAGGTATTCTCACGTCCGATAAACGCGTGATGCATCTTGCCCGTTTTCGTGGGATAATTGCAAAGACCGACGTGAGATTGAAGATATATCATTGCGCTTTGAATCTTAGCGATCTTCAGGTTTTTAACGTATTCCTCCCCGGAGAACTCCGAGAGAAATGTGGGATCCCAGTCATCTATATGCATATCCAGCAGGTGACGTCTGTATGATCTTTCGTACCACATAATCTGCTCCTTTTATTTTTGATTTTTTCTTGATTTTATCACAAAAAAGTAGTATAATCAATGCATATTAAGACGGGAAAATAGCATTTTGGTTTTTTTAAAATCAAAAATGAGACAAGGAGAAGGTATGCTTGACGTTATGATGCCCGAGCTGATCAGAGCAACGAAGGATTTTTACAATATAGCGGGTATAAAGACCGTGCTCTACGACGCGGACAGAAGATTTTTGTATTCCTACCCCTTATCGATGTGCGAATTCTGCGAGAAAATAAGGAAATGCCCAAGCCTTACCGAGAAATGCTTTGAATGTGACAATCGAGGCTTCGACGCCTGCGACAAAACCATGAAGCCGTACGTATATAAATGTCATATGGGCTTATCCGAGATAATCACCCCGATCGTAGAAAACGGAGTTATAATCGGGTATATGATGATAGGTCAAATACTTATGGAGGGTGACACCGACAAGGTACGGGCGCTTATAGATCTTGCCGAAGAAAAATACGGCGTAAATAAGTCTACGCTTTTATCCGAGCTTGATAAAATAAAGCTCTCAAGCCGTGATTTTTTAGACTCCGCGATCGGTGTTCTGACTATGTGTATATGCTATCTGTATACCAATAACATAATAGTAAAGCGTGACGGTGGACTTGGCGCAAGGCTCAGAAAATATATAGATCATCATATTGACGGAGATCTTGCGATAGGAACTCTGTGCAAGATGCTATACATATCAAAAAGTAAGCTCTATGCAGTCTCGAGATCCGAGTTCGGTATGGGAATTTCGGACTATATACAAGAGCAACGAATGAAAAAAGCGAAAAAGCTCTTACTTGAGACCGATAGCATGATATCTGATATCGCTTCTGTTGTTGGATATGCGGACGCCAATTATTTTACCCGCGCGTTCAAGCGTGAAACGGGAATGACACCTAAAAAATACAGAGAGCAAAAAACAGTTGAATAAAATGACTCCTTCTGAATTTTCTTCAATTATTTGCCAAAAATTTCCGCTTAAATAAAAAACATTGGACACATCATCGTGCAAAAACACGTAAATGATGTGTCCAACTTTTTATTTGTGATTTTGTGGGGGCGATGCCCCCCGGCGTTGCCGGGGGGGGACGAACGCCCGCGGGCGAACACTGTTCGCCCCTACGAATCGTTCCAAAAGCCTTGAAAATCAAGGATTATTTGTAGCTCTCCTCAATAGCAACTGCAACTGCCACGGTCATGCCTACCATGGGGTTGTTACCTGCGCCGATGAGACCCATCATCTCAACGTGTGCGGGCACCGAGGAGGAGCCTGCGAACTGTGCGTCGGAGTGCATTCTGCCCATGGTATCGGTCATGCCGTAGGAAGCAGGGCCTGCTGCCATGTTATCGGGGTGCAGGGTTCTGCCCGTGCCGCCGCCCGATGCAACCGAGAAGTAGCTCTTGCCGTTCTCGACACACCACTTCTTGTAGGTGCCTGCAACGGGGTGCTGGAATCTCGTGGGGTTGGTGGAGTTACCGGTGATGGAAACGCCGACGTTCTCCAGCTTCATGATGGCAACACCCTCGGGCACGTTGTCAGAACCATAGCAGTTGACAGCGGCGCGAGCGCCCTTGGAGAATGCCTTTCTCTCCACGACCTTGACGGTCTCGGTGTAGGGGTCAAACTCGGTGCGGCAGTAGGTAAAGCCGTTGATACGGGAGATGATGTAAGCGGCGTCCTTGCCAAGACCGTTGAGGATGACGCGAAGGGGCTTTACACGCACCTTGTTGGCGTTGAGAGCGATCTTGATCGCGCCCTCTGCGGCAGCAAAGGACTCGTGACCTGCGAGGAAGCAGAAGCACTCGGTCTCCTCGGAGAGGAGCATCTTGCCGAGGTTGCCGTGACCAAGACCGACCAGGCGGTTCTCTGCAACCGAGCCGGGAATGCAGAAGCTCTGCAGACCGATGCCGATGTTGGCGGCAGCGGTGGCGGCGGACTTGTCGCCGGTTCTCTCAGCCTCCTTGATCGCGATGGCAGCACCGACGATGTATGCCCACTTGGCGTTCTCAAAGCAGATGGGCTGGGTCTCCTGCACGATGGTGTAGGGGTCGATCCCCAGCTTGTCGCAGATCTCCTTGCATTCGTCGATGGAGGAGATACCGTATTTGTTCAGCGTGGCGAGGATCTTCGCTTCGCGTCTTTCGTAACCTTCAAACTGTGCCATGTTTCGTACCTCCTTTTCTTATTGCTTGCGAGGATCGATGTATTTGACAACACCGTCCTCAGCCTTAAAGCGACCGTATGTACCCTTGGACTTCTCGTATGCCTCGTTGGGCTCCATGCCCTTCTTGATGAAGTCGGTCATCTTGCCGAGCGAAACGAACTCGTAGCCCACGACCTCGTCATTCTCGTCGAGTGCCATGCGGGTGCAGTAGCCCTCGGTCATCTCCAGGTAACGGACGCCCTTTTCCTTGGTGCCGTACATGGTGCCGACCATCGAGCGAGCGCCCTTGCCGAGGTCCTCAAGACCTGCACCGATCACAAGACCGCCCTCGGAGAAGGCAGACTGGGAGCGACCGTAAACGATCTGGAGGAAGAGCTCGCGCATAGCGGTGTTGATGGCGTCGCACACAAGGTCGGTGTTCAGCGCCTCAAGCAGGGTCTTGCCGGGCAGGATCTCTGCTGCCATAGCGGCGGAGTGGGTCATGCCGGAGCAGCCGATGGTTTCCACCAGCGCCTCCTCGATGATGCCGTTCTTGACGTTCAGCGAAAGCTTGCATGCGCCCTGCTGGGGGGCGCACCAGCCCACACCGTGGGTGTAAGCCGAAATGTCGGAAATCTGCTTTGCCTGGATCCACTTGCCTTCCTCGGGCAGGGGGGCGGGGCCGTGATCGCAGCCCTTTTTGACCTTGATCTGCTCTTGCACTTCAAGGCTCATGGCGTAAGGGCACTCACTAACTTTGCTCATGTTGTATTCTCCTTTTTATAAATTAGACTATCAGGGGCTTTATCGCTTCGGCGTACTTCTCGCCGATAAAGGCGGCGCCGTTGCTGTTGGGGTGGACGGCATCTCCCGAGTAATAAAGGGGCTCGGGCTGAGTCTTCAGTGCCTCGTCAAAGTATTCGTTGATGGGCAAAAAGACGTCGGCGAACTCATCAGCCAGACGGCGGACGATGGGCAGGATCCTCAGGTAGCCCTCGCGCAGATGCTGATTTTTCTCGGCATCGAGCAGGAAGGGGGAGATCATCATGATCTTGGCGTCGGTGCGCTTTTTGATCTCCTTCAGCAGCGTGCGGTAATTCAGCTCAAACTGCTCGTCGGTGGTGGGCACGGGGTGCTTTTCAAAGCGGTGCCAGACGTCGTTGATGCCGATCAGGATCGAAACGATGTCGGGCTGAAGCTCGATCAGGTCGGTGCTGGAGCGATCAAAGAGCTGCCCCGAACGGTTGCCGCTGATACCGAGGTTGATGAATTCAAAATCTTTATCGGGGAAGGCGGCACGGATGGCGGCGGCGGCATACTTGGGGTAGCCCTCGCCGAGGTGATAGTAGTTCCGTCTGTCGCGACCCGCATCGGTGATGCTGTCGCCCTGAAATAAAATTCTCATCTTGTCCTCCTTAGATGTCAAACGATCTCGCCAAAGACCTCGCCAAAGGCGGCGGCGGCGTTGCATTCGTCGGTATCAATGTGCATGGCAAGGGCAAACTTGGGGGAAACGCGGACCACCACATCGTCGAAAATGACGGGGCGTGCGGTATTCAGGCGCACCTTGACGATCTGCTTGTCGGCAACGCCGAACTCCCTTGCGTCGTCGGGCGTCATGTGAATGTGGCGCTTGGCAACGATGGTACCCTCCTTCATATCGACCTCACCTGCGGGGCCGACCAGAACAAGCCCCGGTGTGCCGACGACGTCACCGCTTTCACGGATCGGAACCGCCTTCAGACCCAGCGTGCGTGCGTCGGTAAAGGAGAGCTCTACCTGATCGGCAGGGCGGGTGGGACCGAGGATCGACACCTTCAGCTCACCCTTGGGGCCGCGCAGGGTCACCTTTTCCTCTGCGGCAAACTGACCGGGCTGGCTGAGGTCCTTTTTGTTATGCAGAACCGCGTCCTTGCCAAAGAGGGCGGCAAGCGTTTCGGCGGTTACGTGAATGTGTCTGGCCGAGGTTTCGACCAAAAATTTCTTTTCCATCGCAGTACCTCTTCTGATTTTTGACTGGGCTATGCCACGTCGGCATTACCAACACATATTATAACATAAAAAACCACCCTTGTAAATGCAAAATTTAAGTTTTTAAGCACATATCGCTGACTTTTTTGGATAAAAATAAGAAAAAATTCTGCAAATGAGAGGGAGAACCATGAGCGAGCAAGACAAGACCGAGCAAAAGGGGAGCGAGATCGAGGAGATCTTCAAAAGCGGCAGCGTGCTGGCGGGGGGCGGCAGCAGCGGTGTGCAGTGCATGACCATCATCGGTCAGATCGAGGGGCACTATCTGCTTTCGGACAACCAGAAGGCAACCAAATATGAGCACCTCATCCCACTGCTCGTTTCGGCAGAGGAGGACGAGGCGGTGAAGGGGATCCTGCTGATTCTCAATACCATGGGCGGAGATGTGGAGGCGGGCCTCGCGCTTGCCGAGATGATCGCTTCCATGAAAAAGCCCACTGTGTCGCTGGTGCTGGGGGGAGGGCACTCGATCGGTGTGCCGCTTGCCGTTTCGGCAAAGCGATCCTTTATCGTACCCAGCGCCACCATGACCCTGCATCCCGTGCGAGTGAACGGCGTGGTGGTGGGCGCACCCCAGACCTATCGCTATCTGCGCGATATGCAGGACCGCATCGTGGAGTTCGTTTGCCGCAATTCACGGGTGGAGCGCAGGACGCTGGAGGAGCTGATGATGAAGCCCGATGCGCTCGCCACCGATATCGGTACCATCGTGGACGGCAAGGAGGCGGTCGAGATCGGGCTGATCGACGAGGTGGGCGGTCTTGACGCCGCGCTTGCGGCACTTCATGGGATGTGTGAAGCGTGAGAAAAACCCGCACACGGTGCGGGTTTTTCACGTTTGGATGCGGATAAAGGGAAAAGACGCACATTGACGGGCGACCGTAGCACGCCCTCTGCGGGGTGCGCAGGGTATACGGGCGGAAGCGCGGGTGGCGGAAAAGAAAGCAAGCAGCACCGCGGTGCTGCTTGCAGAAGGAATCAGATGCGTACGGTGATCGCGACCCGTGATTCGATCGACCAATGTTGAAATTATATCATACATGGAAGGGGCTGGCGCCCACGACAGCCCGTAACAAACAAATGGTAACCATAAACGTGCCGCAAAGGCGCCCACAAACGGGTCGTCGAAGGCGCCGACCCCTACCGGGGGTGATCATGCCCGAACGTGCTGCGAGGATGCCGGCAAACGGGTCGTCGAGGGCGCCGACCCCTACCGGGTTTGATCACACCCAAACGTACCGCGGGGTGTGGGAAATCGGGTGCGCGTGCGCCCTGTTTCCACCGCCAACGACCGACGGTTGTTCCCTTGATGATCGCGGTCCTTGGTTTCATTGACCAATGTTGAAATTATATCATACATGGTAGGGGCTGGCGCCCACGACAGCCCGTAACAAACAGGCGGTAACCATGAACGGGTCGTCGAGGGCGCCGACAAACGGGTCGTCGAGGCGCCGACCCCTACCGGGGGTGATCATGCCCGAACGTGCTGCGAGGTGTGGGAAATCGGGTGCGCGTGCGCCCTGTTTCCACCGCCAACGACCGACGGTTGTTCCCTTGATGATCGCGGTCCTTGGTTTGATTGATCAATGTTGAAATTATATCATACATGGTAGGGGCTGGCGCCCACGACAGCCCGTAACAAACAGGCGGTAACCATGAACGGGTCGTCGAAGGCGCCGACAAACGGGTCGTCGAGGGCGCCGACCCCTACCGGGTTTGATCACGCCCGAACGTGCCGCGAGGGTACCCACAAACGGGTCGTCGAAGGCGCCGACCCCTACCGGGTTTGATCATGCCCGAACGTGCTGCGAGGATGCCGACAAACGGGTGCACAAAGCGCGGGAGCTCGGTACGCAGGGAATATTTTAAGGGGTGGAGCACATATATGTAGAATAGCAGGGCAGGGGCACAGCCCCTGCCCGTTTTTTGAAAAGAGGGCGAAAGGGTATGGAAAAATGCGACATTTCGTGGAAAAAGGGCAAGCGCGCTCTCTTGCATGGCGGCAATGCGGTGCTGACGGTCTCCTATCCCGTATGCGAGGGGGAGAGCGCGCTTGCCGCGCACGTGCGCGAGCTGGTACAGGCGCTGTGCGGCTATGCCGAGGAGTTCTTGCTTCCTCGGGCGGCGGCAGAGCTGGAGGAGCTGCTGACAAAGGGGGAGCTTGCCCGCTTCCGAGGCTGGAGATATACGATTTCGTTGGAGATAACCCCCATAACGGGGTGCATTTCTGCCTGTCTGTCCACGCGGCTGGCAAGGGGTGCGGCGGGGGAGGAGGAGAGCCGTCTTTCGATGTACTGGCGAAGTGACGGGAGCTGCCAGCTGGCAGCGCCGCCTCAAAGGTCGCGCGGCAAGAAAAAGAGGGGAGGACGCACCCCGTCCGAGGGGCGTCGGTCCCGACGGCTGCATCTCGCAGGGGATACTGCTCGCGTGGGCACGCGAAAAATATAGCGAAACCTCTTGAAAATCGTGAGAACATAGGTTATAATATAAATCTAAGCAATTCATAACGAAACATTATCGTTTCGATCATCTACGACACAGCAACCGAAAAAGGATGGTGAAATACATGTCAAAAGAGGCGATCCGCGCCATCAAGCAGGCAGAAGAGCAGGCACAGGTTCTTTGCCGCGTCGCAACCGAAAAGGCAGACGAGATGCGTGCACAGGTCGAGCGCGAGGGAAGCGCCCACTGCGCAGAGGTCGAGCGCGAAACCGAGGCGGAGTGCCGCGCAGAGCTTGATGAGATCCGCGCACGCGCCGAGGCGCTGATGGAAAAGCGCCGCAAGGAGGCGAAAAAGGAAGCCGAGGCGCTTGCCGACGAGGCGCGCGAGCGCATGCCCGATGCGGTGAAAATGATCGTTTGGGGGATCATTGAGAAATGTCAGTAAGTAATATGAAACGGTTGACCGTGATCCTTCCCGCCGAGGAGGTTGACGCGTTGATGCAACGATTGATGCGCCTGCGCGCCGTGTCGCTTGAAAAGAGCGAGCACGAGGGCGGGGACGGCATTCCGCTTTGCGAGCTTGATGTGGGCGACGAGGTGGCGGCAGCCGCCGCGCGCGCCGCGCGCGTGGATGCGGTGCTCCCCGTGCTGACCAAGCGGAGCACGCGGAAAAAGAGCCTGCTTCGCTCGGTCAATCCGATCTCCTACGAGGAATATCGGCGTTCCCCCGCCTTTGTAAAGGCGGAAAAGACGGTTGCCGAGACCGAGCGTATCGTCGCCGCCATGAGTGCCGCACGGGAGGAGATCGCCGCCGAGCAGGCGCTGATGGATTCTCTGGTGCCTTATCTTTCCTTTGATTTTCGCCTTGACGACGAGGGCACAGAGACCTCGCGCTTTCTGCTGGGCGCCCTGCCCGCAGGCGTGAAGCTGCCGCGCCTGGAGGAGCTGGCGGAGCGTGTGGGCTTTGTTACCGAGGTCCTCTCAGAGGAGCCGAGTGGGCTGTACGTTGCCGTGATCTGCCACCGCAAGGACGCCGATCGGGTGCGGAGCGAGCTTGGCGCGATCGGCTTCACCCCTGCGGCGTTTGCACGGACCGACGGGAAGGCAATGGCGATCTATGACGCTGCCGAGCGCCGCGTGCAGCAGCTGCGGCAATCGGTCACGCGCATGGATTCCCAGCTGGACATCCTTTCCGAAAATCTTTCGGATGTCGAGATCCTCTCGGATATCGAGCATACCGCCCTGCTGACCGCACAGAACAAGCAGCGGCTTCGCGCCACCGAGCGCTGTGCCGTGCTGACGGGCTGGTGTCCCGCGCGCTGCGAGCAGCGGGTAACGGCACTGCTTTCGGAATACGTGGCGGCATACAGCTTCGAGGAGCCCGCCGAGGACGAGGAGCCCCCTATTCTTCTCAAGAACAACGGCTTTGCCCGCAACTTTGAATGGGTGCTCGGCATGTATTCCTATCCCGCATACGGAAAGTTCGACCCTACCTTTATCATGAGCATCTTCTATTTCCTGATCTTCGGACTGATGTTCGCGGATGCGGGCTATGGGCTTTTGCTGGTGCTGGCAGGCTTTGGCGCAGTGCGCCTGTTCGAGCCTCGTGAGAGCATGAAGCGCTTTTTGCTGATGTTTGGCTATTGCGGCATCTCGTGTATTCTCTTTGGCGTGCTGTTCGGCTCGTATTTCGGGAATTTTCCGATCGCGTTTTTGCAGAACGTGTGCGGCGTTCCCGTCGATCGGCTTCCGAATCTCGCCCTGTTTCCCTCGCTCGAGGCAAACGTGGCGGTGCTCTTCGATCCCCTGCAGAACCCCATGGGCTTTCTGCTGGTGTCGCTCGGCGTGGGTGCGGTGCACCTGGTGGCGGGTATGATCGTCAAGGGCGTGCTTCTCTGTCGCGAGGGCAAGCCGCTTGACGCTCTTTTTGACATCGGCTCGTACCTCGTGCTGTTTTCGGGCATTGCCTGTCTGTTCCTCGCGCGTGTGGCGGGCATCGTGCTGACGGCGGTTGGTGTCGCTGCCATCCTCGCCACGCAGGGGCGCAGCAAAAAGGGGATCGCGGGCAGGATCATCGGCGGCTTCGGCGGACTTTACGCGCTGATCAATTACGCCTCGGATCTGCTTTCCTATTCCCGCATCCTTGCCCTCGGGCTTGCCGCGGGCGTCATCGCACAGGTCGTGAACATTCTTGCCACCATGAAGGGGGCAAGCTTTATGGGCTTCATCATGCTGATCCTCGTGTTCTGCGTGGGGCACCTGCTGAACCTCGTCATCAACGTGCTCGGCACCTTTGTGCACACCTCGCGTCTGCAATACATTGAGTTCTTCGGCAAGTTTTATGAGGACGGCGGCGTGCCCTTCAAGCCCATCACCCCTGCCGATCGCTACGCGCAGGACGTGAGCGAGGAGGCGCTGCAGGCGGCGCGCAGGAACGGGACCGAGTCGGCGCCCGACGGTGCAGGCGAGCGCGTACGCGTGACCGAAACGGCGTGAACGGTATCGAATCAACAGAAAAAATAATAAACCAACATAAAAAAGGAGTTTGTCATGGCTATTTTTGACGTTATTTTCACAGGACAGAATCTTGCATTGCTGGGTGCGGCGCTTGCCGCAGCCCTCTCCGGCATGGGAAGCGCCAAGGGCGTGGGACTCGTGGGCGAGGCTGCCTCGGGTCTGCTCACCGAGGACCCCTCCAAGTTCGGTAAGGCGCTGATCCTTCAGGCGCTTCCGGGCACGCAGGGCATCTACGGTCTGATCACCGCGTTTCTCATCATCTTCAAGATCGGTGTGCTCGGTACGCCCGTGGAGCTTTCGGTGGCACAGGGTGCATACTTCCTGATGGCATCGCTGCCCATCGCGCTCGTCGGCTATTATTCTGCCATCAAGCAGGGCAGAGTGGCTGCGTCGGGCGTCAACCTCATTGCCAAGCGCCCCGACGAGATCGGTAAGGCGATCACCTCTGCGGCACTGGTTGAAACCTACGCGATCTTTGCCGTGCTCGTATCGCTTCTGATGGTGCTGTTTGCCAAGGTGTAAGGAGTGCTCCGATGACCGGGCTGGATAAGATCATTGAACGGATCCTGAAGGACGCCAAGGATCGCGCAAGAGAGATCCTTGAGGCGGCGCAGCGCGAGTGCCGCACCACTGCGGAAAGCTATGCCGACCGCGCGGACAAGACCCGTGATGCGATATTGGAAAGGGCCGAGCGTGAGGGAGAGGCGCTGATCGCGCGTGCGCGCTCCGCTGCGGCAATGACCAGAAGAAGCATCCTGCTGGCGGCGCGCAGCGCCGTCATTGATGAGGCGTTTGAGGGGGCGAAGAGAGAGATCCGCGCCACCGATTACGGCAAATATCGCGCCCTTTTGTCGGCGCTTCTCACCTCGGCACTGCTCGAGGAGGCAAGGGCGGCGCGCGAGAGCGCGGCGCTGGGCGATGAGCTGACCGAATTTGACACCTACGAGGTGATCTTCAACGCCGAGGACCGAGAGCTTTACGGTAAGGCGGTTCTGGAGGATGCGCGCCGTGCGGCACAGCGCCATATCGGCGAGGAGCGTGCCGCCAAGCTGCGGCTCTCTGAGGAGACCGCGGACATTGACGGCGGTGTCATTCTCCGTTACGGCGACATTGAGGCAAACTGCTCGCTTTCCATGCTGATGAATGAGATGCGCGGCGAGCTGGAGCAGCGGGTCAGCGCCCTGCTGTTTCCGCAGCCCCTTGCCGAACAAACATAAAAAGAAAGGCTGTATGTAGATATGGCAGTACGCTATTCCGAGTCCGATTACGCCTACGTTTCGGCGCGCGTGCGCGCGATGGAGGTGGGGCTGATCGGCAAAGAGCGCATTGGCGCGCTTTTGGAGATGAAGACCGCAGACGAGGTGCTGGAGGCACTGTTTTCGGCGGGCTTCCCGAGAGTGACGCGGGAGGATGGCTCGGTGGATGACGAGGCGGTGCTGGCGGCAGTGATGCGAGAGGGCATTTCGGTCCTTTCGCCCCTTATGCCCGACCCCTCCCTGCTGTTCACCCTGCAATATCCTTACGACTGTCACAACATCAAGGCGATCATCAAGTGCCGTGCCGCAGGGGTGGATCCGCGCTCCATGCTCATCGATATGGGCTCGGTGCCGACGGCGCGCCTGCTTGATCGGGTCGCCGAGGGGGATTACGGTGTGCTCCCCACGCATATGGGGGAGGCAGTACCCGCGTTGCTGGCGGCATACGCAAGGAATAAGGACCCCCGAGAGATCGATCTTGCGCTTGACAGAGCGTGCTTCCTCGATCTTGCCGATGCGGCACGGGGCTTTGCCTTTGCCGAGCGACTGGTGAGGGCGAATGCCGATCTCAGCAACATCAAGACCTGTCTGCGCCTCTTGCGCATGAGCAATACCTATCTTGCAGAGCTTCTCTTTGCCCGTGCCTTCGTGCCGGGCGGCACGCTGGAGGAGCGCTTCTTCACAGAGGCGTTTGCATCCGGCGAGAGTCGGCTTGCCGATCTTCTGGTCACCACCCCCTATTCGCGCGTGCTGCTGACCGAGGGGCAGCGCACGCTTGCCAAGGTCGAAAGGAATGCGGACGATCATCTGATGGGCGAGCTTGCCCGTGTCAGATACACGCCCTACGGCGCCGAGGTGCCCCTTGCCTACCTGATGGGGCTGCAAACGTCGCTCAAGAACCTTCGCATCCTGCTGAACGGAAAGCGTGCGGGGCTGGACCGAGATGCCCTGTGCGAGAGAGTGAGGGAAAGCTATGTATAAAATGGCGATCATCGGTGACCGCGAGAGCGCGCTCGGGTTTCTGGCGCTTGGCTTTGCGGTGTTTGAGGCAGAGAGCGCCGATGCCGCGGGAGCGTTGCTGACCCGCCTTGCCGAAGGCGGTGAATACGCCGTGATCCTTTTGGTGGAGGCGTATGCGGCAGAGCTCGGCGATATCATTTCGCGCTACAAGGATGCCCCCTTGCCCGCCATCACGGTGATTCCCGGGAAAAGCGGGGGCACGGGGCTTGGCATGAAGGCACTGCAATCCGCCGTGATCCGCGCGGTGGGCGCCGACATTTTACTGAAAGATTGACGAGGCAATTATGGTTGAAGGAAGAATTTTAAAGGTTTCCGGCCCCTTGGTGGTCGCTGAGGGGATGCGCGAGGCCAATATGTTTGACGTGGTTCGCGTGGGAGAGAGCAAGCTGATCGGTGAGATCATCGAGATGCACGGCGACCGCGCCTCCATTCAGGTGTACGAGGAAACGGCGGGCATCGGTCGCGGTGACCGTGTGGTGTCCACGGGAGCGCCCCTCTCGGTGGAGCTCGGCCCCGGTCTGATCACCTCGATCTACGACGGCATCCAGCGCCCGCTGGAGACCATGTGCAAAAAATACGGCCCCAATATCATCAAGGGGATCGATGAGCCCGCACTTGACCGCGACAGGCGTTGGAGCTTCGTGCCTGCCGTATCCTACGGCGACGAGGTCAGCGGCGGCGATATTTACGGCTACGTGGAGGAAACGGCGGTCATGCGCCACAAGATCATGGTGCCCCCCGGAGTACGGGGCACGGTGATGGAGATCCACGCGGGCAGGTTTACCGTGACCGACGCGGTGGGCAAGCTGAAGGGCGAGGACGGCAGCATCAGTGACATCACGCTGATGCAGAAATGGCCGGTCCGCGTGGCGCGCCCCTACCGCGAGAAGCTCCCTCCTTACGAGCCGCTGGTGTCGGGTCAGCGCGTGATCGACGCACTCTTTCCCATCGCCAAGGGCGGTACGGCGTGCGTTCCGGGGCCCTTCGGCTCGGGCAAGACCGTGGTCCAGCACCAGCTTGCCAAGTGGAGCGACGTGGATCTGGTGGTCTACATCGGCTGCGGAGAGCGCGGCAACGAGATGACCGACGTGCTCCGTGAGTTCCCCGAGCTGAAGGACCCGCGTACGGGCAAGTCGCTGATGGAGCGCACGGTGCTGATCGCCAACACCTCGGATATGCCCGTGGCGGCGCGCGAGGCTTCGGTCTATACCGGTATCACCATCGCCGAATATTACCGTGATATGGGCTATTCGGTGGCAGTCATTGCCGATTCCACCTCCCGCTGGGCGGAGGCGCTGCGCGAGATGTCGGGGCGTCTTGAGGAGATGCCCGGTGAGGAGGGCTATCCTGCCTATCTCACCTCCCGTCTTGCACAGTTCTACGAGCGTGCGGGCAAGGTGGTGTGCCTCGGCGCGGACGGCAGAGAGGGAACGCTTTCCGCCATCGGTGCGGTGTCCCCGCAGGGCGGCGATATCTCCGAGCCCGTGACCCAGGCAACGCTCCGTATCGTCAAGGTCTTCTGGGGTCTTGACTCCTCGCTTGCCTACCGCCGCCATTTCCCCGCCATCAACTGGCTCAATTCCTATTCGCTTTACCGTGACCGCCTGAACGACTGGTTCTCGGAGCACGTGTCGAAGGATTGGATGGAAAAGACGGGCAGGGTCATGCGCATTCTGCAAAAGGAGAGCGAGCTTCAGGAGATCGTGAAGCTTGTCGGCGTGGATGCCCTTTCGGCAGATGACCGCATGACGCTGGAAACCGCGCAATCTCTGCGCGAGGATTTCCTCCAGCAGAACGCATTTGACGAGGACGACAGCTATACGGCGCTTGAAAAAATGGACGCGCTGATGTCGCTGATCTTTGCCTTTGACGAAAAGGCACGCGCCGCCGTCGAGGCAGGCGCGGAAATCGAGGAGATCGCCACACTGGCGGTGCGTGAGCGCATCGGCAGAGCCAAGGCGGTGCCTGCCGATCGCCATCGCGAGGTCTATGCCGAGATCCTTGCCGAGGCGGAGGCGGCGCTTGCGGCGCTGAAGAAGAACAAGGCATCGGGAGGGGAAGCATGATTCGAGAATACAGAACCATAGAGGAGGTTGCCGGCCCCCTGATGCTGGTCAAGCAGGTGGACGGTGTGAAATACGACGAGCTTGGCGAGATCGAGCTGGCAAACGGCGAGATCCGCCGTTGCCGCGTGCTGGAGGTCAACGGCAGAAACGTGCTGGTCCAGCTCTTTGATTCCGCCGCAGGTCTGAACCTTGCCAGCAGCAAGGTGCGCTTTATGGGTCACGGCGTGGAGCTTGCTGTTTCTGAGGATATGCTCGGCCGCGTGCTGGGCGGCCTTGGAGAGCCCATCGACGGTGGTGCTCCCATCCTTGCCGAGCGCAGCATGGACATCAACGGTACGCCCATCAATCCTGCCGCGCGGCACTATCCCTCCGAGTTTATTCAGACGGGCGTTTCCTCGATCGACGGTCTTAACACCCTTGTTCGTGGACAGAAGCTGCCCATCTTTTCGGGCTCGGGTCTGCCCCATGCCAACCTTGCCGCGCAGATCGCGCGTCAGGCAAGGGTGCGTGGCTCGGACTCCAAATTTGCCGTGGTCTTTGCCGCCATCGGTATCACCTTCGAGGAGGCGGATTTCTTCATCTCCGACTTCAAGAAGACGGGCGCCATCGACCGTACCGTGCTCTTTATCAACCTGGCGTCCGATCCTGCCATCGAGCGTATCACCACGCCCCGTATGGCGCTGACCGCCGCCGAATATCTCGCCTTTGAGCGCGATATGCACGTGCTGGTCATCATGACCGATATCACCAACTATGCCGAGGCGCTGCGTGAGGTTTCCGCCGCGCGCAAGGAGGTGCCCGGCAGACGCGGTTACCCGGGCTATCTTTATACCGACCTTGCCACTATGTACGAGCGTGCGGGCCGCAAGGACGGCAGCGAGGGCTCGATCACCATGATCCCGATCCTTTCGATGCCCGAGGATGACAAAACTCACCCCATTCCCGACCTTACGGGTTATATCACCGAGGGGCAGATCATCCTTTCCCGCGAGCTTTACCGCAAGGGCTATCTCCCTCCCGTTGACGTGCTGCCCTCTCTTTCCCGTCTGAAGGACAAGGGCATCGGCGCGGGCAAAACGCGCGAGGACCATGCGGGCGTGATGAACCAGCTCTTCTCAAGCTATGCAAGGGGCAAGGAGGCAAAGGAGCTGATGGTGGTGCTGGGCGAGGCGGCGCTGACGCCGGTCGATCGGCTTTACGCCAAGTTTGCCGACGCCTTTGAGGCGGAATACATCAATCAGGGCTTTTACGAGAACCGTACCATTGAGGAAACGCTGGATCTCGGCTGGAGGCTGCTTTCCATCCTGCCGCGCGGTGAGATGAAGCGCATCAAGCCCGAGCTGGTCGCCAAATACTGGCCGAGTGCCAGGTAAGAGGGTCTGCTTATGTCGGAGATTCGTGTAAACCCCACCCGCATGGAGCTGAAAAATCTGCAAAAGCGTTACGATACTGCACGTCGCGGGCACAAGCTGCTCAAGGACAAGCGGGATGAGCTGATGCGGCAGTTTCTTGCACTGGTACGGGAGGATAAGGAGCTTCGCATGCGCGTCGAGGAGGCGCTTTGCCGTGCCTACGGCGGGCTTTCGGTGGCGGCGGCAGTCAGCGATCCCCACATGCTGGAGGAGGCACTGATCCTGCCAAAGCGGCACAGTGAGCTGAGGGTGGAGCTGAAGAACCGTATGAGCGTGACCGTGCCTGTCTTTGCGCTTTCGGACACGGGCGTGGAGGAGGGCGGCATTTACGGCTATGCCTTTACCTCGGGCGAGCTTGACGATTCGGTGAGCGCTCTTGAGGGGCTGCTGCCCGATCTTGTGCGCATGGCACAGCTTGAAAAGGAAGCGATGCTGCTTGCCGAGGAGATCGAGCGCACCCGCCGCCGCGTCAATGCGCTGGAGCACATCATGATGCCGCGCTATCTTGCCGCCATCAAGCGCATCAAAATGAAGCTGGATGAGAACGAGCGCGGCAATATCACGCGACTGATGAAGGTCAAGGATATGATGCTGAAGGAGGCGCTTGCCGAAAAGCACAGCTTTTTCCCCGATGAGGAATAATTTCATTTTTTGTGAAAAACCGACACAGCGTCGGGAAAATGTGTTATAATGGGATGAAAAGAGCGAATTGAACACGGGTTCAAGGGGCAGATATCCGCATCCGCATCGGGGAACTCCCTTGCCATATCCGCATATGACTGCAAGAATTTCGCTTGCGTCTGCAAATATTTGCTCTCTCAAAGCTCGGATGACATCATACGTGGTAGGGGCTGGCGCCCACGACAGCCCGTTACAAACGAACGGTGCCCACGGACGGGTCGTCGAAGGCGCCGACCCCTACCGGGTTCGATCACACCCGAACGTGCCGCGAGAACATCCATGAACGGGTCGTCGAAGGCGCCGACCCCTACCGCGTTTGATCACGCCCAAACGTGCCGCGAGGACGCCCAAAAACGGGTCGTCGAAGGCGCCGACCCCTACCGGGTTGATCGTATCCGAACGTGCTGCAAGGTCGCCCAAAGAAAATCATGGCTTTCGGGCGGGTTCAGATCACATGAGGCAGGGCAAAAGTATCCGTAATACCCTTTGATCAATTTTTTGGAGGAGGATCAGTATGAAAAGAAGAATCTTAAGTCTGGTGCTTGCCATTCTGATGGTCATGCCCCTTTTGGTGGCGTGCAGTGACAAGGAGGGCAAGGAGAGCGCCATCGATATCGTTGCTGACGGCGTTTCGGATTATACCATCGTTTATTCTAACAATAAGTCTGCGACCGTTGAGAAGGCGGCGGCAGATGCGCTGAGGACCGCCATCCAGGAGGCAACCGGCGTCAAGCTTGACGCCAAGAACGACTGGATGCCCTCTAACATGACGCCCCCCGCGACCGCCAAGGAGATCCTGATCGGCGAAACCAACCGTACCGAGAGCAAAAACGCCCTTGCGCTGGTTCGTGCCAAGGATTTTGTGATCACCTATGAGAATGAGCGCGTGGTCATCACGGGCGGCAATGCCGATGCGACCCGCCGTGCCGTGGATCACTTTATCGCCAACTATATCAAAAAGGATGATGCCAAGGTCACCGTGATCTCCAACAAGCAGGACATGGTGAGGTTTGACTACATGCTGGGCGACGTTTCGATCGACGGCGTTTCCATCAAGGAATACACCGTGGTCTATCCCGAGGGTGCCGATCTTGTCACCTATTATCTCGCACATAACATCTCGGATTATTTCCTGACCAATGCGGGCTATGCCCTGAACGTGACCTCGGACAAGGCGACGGCGCAGAAATATGAGATCCTCGTTGGCAGCACCAACCGTTCCGAGGACGATGCCGCCGTTGCGATGGCGCTGGGTGACGACCAGTACGTGCTTTGCAAGAACGGTGACAAGATCGTCATGTGGGGCAAATCCTACATGGTGGGCGGCGCGGCAAGCGCACTGGTCAATACCTTCGTGCAGTCGGCAGGTGTCAACACCGACGTCAACGTCACCTCGCTTCCCGCCTCCCCCGCCGCAGCCACCTTCAGCTTCAAGAAGGCGACCTCCGCGATCCTGATGATCGGTGACGGCATGGGCTTCAATCACATTCTGTCGGCAGGTGCCATTGGCATGACCGAGTTTGTGGCAGACCGTCTGCCCTCCACCTCCTGCACCACGCATTCGCAGTCGGTGATCAACAACCAGGCGGAGTTCACCGATTCTGCCGCCGCCGCCACCGCGCTCGCCACCGGCTACAAGACCATCAACGGCTTTATCGGCGTTGACGCCGCCGGCGTCAACCGCCAGAACGTCCGTGAGCTGGCGCACGCAACAGGCGCGCGCACTGCCGTGATCACCACCGACGTTATCACGGGTGCCACCCCCGCAGGCTTCCTGTGCCACAGCGGCAGCCGTAACGATACCTCCATCCTGCAGTCCCAGATCGACGATCTGATCAAGACGGGCGGCGTGAATTACGCCGTGGGCGGCTTCAAGGAAAAGGAGCTGACCGACTACGCAAGGGAGGCGCTCTCGGTCATCTCGGAGAACGGCAGTGATTACTTCATCATGATCGAGGAGGCGCACATCGATAAGCACTCTCACAAGAACACCCTTTCGGACGTGCAGCTGGCAGTTACCTATTATAACGACGCCATTGCCTACGTGATCGGCTTCGTCATGATGCACCCCGATACCGCGCTGATCGTCACCGCAGACCACGAGTGCGGCAAGATGTATATCGACCAGGATACGGGTGCCTTCCGCTTCGATTCGGATGACCACTCCAACACGCAGGTCCCCTTCTACGCCATCGGCGGGGGCACTGCCGAGCTGCTTGCCTCTGCGCCCGTGCTGGACAACACCATGGTTGCCAAGTTCATCGCAGAGATCTTCGGTGCCAATTCCTTCGGTCAGTGATCGGCGCGTCCTTCTCGCAAATTGTGCTTCTTTTTGCATGAAAAGAGAGGAAATTCAGTTTGCGGCGAAAGATCACCGACAGGGAAAAATTGCGCAAAAGCACGCATGCCACACGATTGATTTCGTGTGGCATGCGTGCTTTTTTGATGCTTATACCGCAAAGCCGCCGTCGACGCCGAGGCATTGCCCCGTGATAAAGGCGGCGTTCTCCGAGGAGAGGAAGAGCACGGCGTCGGCAACCTCCTTTGCCGTTCCGAGGCGGCAAAGCGGAGTGGCGTCTGCCAGCTCGGCACGGGCATCCGCATCGAGCGATGCGTTCATGTCGGTGTCAATGACGCCGGGCTCGACGCAGTTCACGGTGATGCCCGAGGGGCCCAGCTCCTTGGCAAGAGCCATCGTTAACCCCCGAACGCCCGCCTTTGCGGCGGAGTATGCCACCTCGCAGGAGGCACCCACCTTTCCCCACATCGAGCCGATGTTTACGATGCGCCCGAAGCCCTTGGCGATCATGGCGCCCTGCACCTCGCGGCAGAAATAAAAGACAGCCGAGAGGTTGGTGTCAAGCACCCTGCGGAATTCAGCATCCGAAAGATCGCGCGAGAGGCAAAGGCTTGCCACGCCCGCGTTGTTGATCAGGACGTCGGGTGCACCCCCGAGCGCCTCGGTCGCCTCCCTCACGGCGCGGCGCACCTCGTCGGGGTCGCTGACGTCTGCCTTAATGGCAAACGCTCCGCTTTTTGCTGCCATCCGTTCTGCTGCCCCGTCGTTTTGGCGGTAGACGAACGCCACACGGTCGCCTGCGGCGGCAAATGCCTCAAGGATCGCCGCGCCGATGCCGCGCGAGCCTCCTGTGATCAATACTCGCTTCATTGCTGATACCTCTTTTCAAAGTCGGATACGCGGCGCACCTCGCACGCCGCAAAGTCGGTCTTGACCGCCTCCAGAAATGCGGCGCGGTCAGCACCCTCAAGCAGGGTCATGCCGTAATCGGCAAGGTGGAAGAACAGCTCTCTGCTGCCGATCTGCTGTAGCTCGCGTCGGTCCTTGCTTGCCAGGTGTGCCGCAAAGCCGTCAAAAAGGTCGAAGGGAGAGCAGATCCTTGGCAGGAGGGCGTGGAGCGAATGGGCAAAGCGTCCGCGCTCGGTCATGCGGTCAAGCAATGCCGCAATGCGCCGCAGACGGCAGAGCTCTCCAAAGGAAAGACAGTCTGTTTCAAGCACCGTATAGGGGGGGTCCTTGGAAAACCTGATGCCGTAGGACGCGGCATCCTCGCGCAGCGCCGTGCCGTGGAGCAGCTTGAGAAAGCCGAGCTGCAGGTGATCGGCGGCGAAAAAGGCGCGGTCAAAGGACTGCCTGAAGGAGGGCAGATCCTCGTGGGGCAGCCCTGCGATCAGATCAAGGTGCACGTGGATGTTGCCCTGCTGCTTGATGCGCGCTGCCGCCGCGATCACGGCGTCCGCATCGTTTCGCCGCCCGATAGCGGCAAGCGTTTTTTCGTTGGTGCTCTGCAAGCCGATCTCCAGCTGCACCTTGCCCTTTTTGAAATGGGAGAGGATCTCAAACGATTCCTCGTCAAGCAGTGCGGCACAGATCTCAAAGTGATAGCACTTGGTGTACCGTTCGTCAAGAAGCCCCTGCCAGATCGCCTTTGCGCGCTCGCGGTCAAAGTTGAAGGTGCGGTCCACCAGCTTGACGGTGAGGGGCTCTCGGTGCTGCTCAAACAGCAGCAGATCCGCAAGAGTCTGCTCGGCGCTCTTGGCGCGTACGCCGTGACCTGCCGAGGATAGACAGAAGCGACAGGAAAAGGGACAGCCTCTTGACGATTCATAGTAAACAAGTGCCGAAACGGGCTCGTTTTCGGGATATCGGATACCACCTTCGGTAAAATGCGGATCGGGAGTGCCCGCCATGCGCGCGGGCGGCTGCTTACCTGTGGCAAGCAGCTCGGCAAGCGTCACGATCGCCGACTCCCCCTCGCCCGTGATGACGGTGTGTGGGAAGGGCAGAGCGTCAAAGCGCTCGGTGGCAAAGGACGCCTCAGGGCCACCGAGGACGACGTGCGCCTTGGGGCGAAGCGTCTTCAGATCGCAGGCAAGCGAGAGCATCTGCGGGAGATTCCAGATATAGAGCGAGAAGCCGTAAAGATCGGCGTTCTCCTCAACCAAACGCTCCAGCACGGCTGCGGTGCGGTCGCGCAGGGTCGCCTCGACCAGCGTGACCTCGTGCTCGGTTTCTCGCTGCAGTGCGTCGCGCAGACAGCGGATGGCGAGGCTTGAATGTGAGAAGGAGCCGTTGAGGGCAAGCAGTGTGATCTTCATACCGTTCCCCCTCTTTTTATCGGAACTGAGAGTTGTAAAGCGAGGCGTAAAAGCCGCCGCTTGCCATCAGGCTCCCGTGGTTGCCCGATTCGATCACGTTGCCGTCCTTGACCACCAGAATGACGTCTGCGCCCTGAATGGTGGAAAGACGGTGTGCGATCACGAAGCAGGTGCGCCCCTGCATCAGGGTGTGCATTGCCGCCTGAATGGCTTGCTCGGTACGGGAGTCGACGTTGGAGGTCGCCTCGTCGAGAATGAGCATGGAGGAATCCGAGAGCATGGCGCGTGCAATGGTGATGAGCTGGCGCTGACCCTTGGAGATGTTGACGCCGTCGTCGGTCAGCACGGTGTCGTAGCCTGCGGGCAGTGATTCGATATAGTCGTGGATGTGCGCTGCCTTGGCGGCGGCAACGACCTCCTCCATGGTGGCGCTCTCCTTGCCGTAGGTGATGTTTTCAAAGATCGTGCCGCAGAAGAGCCAGGTGTCCTGAAGCACCATGGTAAAGGAGGATCGCAGAGATCGGCGGGTGGCGTCCCTGATGTCGGTGCCGTCCACGCGGATGCTGCCCTCGCCCACGTCGTAGAAGCGCATGAGCAGGTTGATGATGGTGGTCTTTCCCGCACCCGTCGGACCCACGATGGCAACCGTGGTGCCGGGGGCGGCGTGCACCGTGAGATCGTGAAGGATGGTGCGCTCGGGCACGTAGCCGAAGCGGACGTGCGAGAAATCCACGTCACCCGTCACTGCCTCCAGCAGCTTGGCGTCGGGGCGGTCGGCAGGCTCGCTCTCCTCGTCGATCAGTCGGAACACGCGCTCTGCGGCGGCGGTTGCCGATTGCAGCTCGCTGACGATATTGGCAAGCTCGTTGATGGGCCCCGCAAACTTGCGGGAATATTGCACGAACGCCGAAACGCCGCCCAGCGAGATGACCAGGATGGGAGCAAGCGAGGGATTGGTGGCGGAGAGCATGTAAAGCAAGCCGCCGAACACCGTGACAAGGGCGATCGAAAGGTTGTTGATGAGATTGACCGAGGGGCCGATGATGGCGCCGTGCCAGTCTGCGCGGTGATAGGCGGTGACCGCCTCCTCGTTACGCTCGTCAAAGCGGGAGAGGATGATGTCCTCCCGCGCGTAGGCGCGGATGGTCTTTTGCCCCGAAAGCATCTCCTCGGCGTAGCCGTTCAGCTGACCCAGCTTCATGGAGCGCGCCTTGAAAAGGGGGCGGATGCGCTTGGTCTTATAGCGTGTAAAGAGGATCGAAATGGGCACCGTGACGACAAACACGAGAATGAGGGGGGGTGAGATCGAGATCATCATGGCAAGCGCGCCCACCACGGTCACGATGCTGGCAAGCACCTGCAGGAGGTCGTGCGAGAGTGAGGCGTTGACCGTATCGATGTCATAGGAGATGTGGCTGATGATATCGCCCGTGGCGTGCGTGTCAAAGTAGCCGACAGGCAGGGTGATGAGATGGTCAAAGACCTGGCGGCGCATGGTGTAGATGATCTTTTGGCTCAGCTTGACCATCAGCACCGACAGGCAGTAGGAAAGGATCGCCGAGGCGGCATAAAAGGCAATGAGGAGCAGGGCATAGAGCTTCACGGTGTCAAAATCCACTGCGCCGACGCCGAGCGAAAGGGCGTCGATCGCCTTGCCCGAGAGCTTCGGACCTGCCAGCGCAAGAAGATTGGAGGAGAGCATTAAAAGCAGCGCGAGCAGCACGGTAAAGGGGTAGCGGAGCAGATATTTTCCCATGCGGCGGAGCACGCGTATTTTGGTGGCGGTGCTTTGCTTTTGATCAACGGTGGTGGAGGAAAGGCTGCGGGATTTGCCGAGTCCGCCGCCACCGCCGCCCGTACGCATATTATTCAAGGAAGGCACCTCCCATCTGTGAATCGCTGATCTCGCGGTAGGCACTGCACTGCTCCATCAGCTGGGCGTGCGTGCCCGCGCCGATGACCCGTCCGTGGTCAAGCACGAGGATGTGATCGGCGTGCATGACCGAGCTGACGCGCTGGGCGATCACCACGGTGGTGGTATGCAGCTCCTCGCGGATGGCACGGCGCAGGTTGGCATCGGTCTTATAGTCGAGCGCCGAGGAGGCGTCGTCAAGAATGAGGATCTCGGGGTCACCCGCGAGCGCTCTTGCGATCAGCACGCGCTGACGCTGACCGCCCGAAAGGTTGGTTCCCTTGGCAGTGAGGGCGTGCTCGTAGCCGTCCTCAAAGGCTTCGATGAATTCTGCCGCCTGTGCAAGGCGTGCGGCGCGGCGGATGGACTCCTCGGAGATCGTTCTGCCAAAGCGGATGTTCTCGGCAACCGTGTCGGCGCTGATGAAGTCGTTTTGCATCACCACGCCGAACATGCCGCGCAGTGTGGCAGTGTCGTAGTACGAGAGGGGCTTGCCCCCGATGCGGATCTCGCCGCTGTCGGCGTCGTAAAAGCGCATGAGCAGTGCCGTGAGAGTGGTTTTGCCCGAGCCGGTCGCGCCGATGATGCCGAGCGTTCCGCCGCGCGGCAGGGAAAAGCTGATGTCGCTGAGGTTGTTTTTCCTGCCGTTATAGGAGAAGCTGACTCCTTCAAATTCAATAAAACGCGTATCGTCCACAGGGGTATTTTCGGTTTGCGTCAGCGGCTCGCCCTTGTCGTGCGCCTTTGCGGTGTCAATGACCTCCGAGATGCGGTTTGCCGAGGCAACGCTTTTGGTGTACTGGACGAAAATACGGGTGATGACCGTCATAGCCCCCGACATGAGGGTGAAATATTGAATAAAGGCGATGATGCGCCCGGGCTTGGAGAGATCGATGTTGACGAAATACGCGCCCACGAAGATGACCGCCACAAGTCCGAGATTGAGGAACAGGTTGATCAGGGGCTGGGAAAGCGCCATGGTCACGCCCGCCTTTTGCTCCCTTGCCACCAGATTGCGATTGGCGGCGTCGTAGCGGCGGCTTTCAAAATCCTCCTTGGAGAGCGCCTTGATCACGCGTACGCCCTGGCAGTCCTCGCGCACCACGCGCACCATGCCGTCCACCGCGCGCTGATTTTCGCGGTAAAGGGGAAGACCCTTAAAGGTGATGGCAAATACCGTGATGCCGATCAGGGGCAGCGTGGCAATGAGCACCAGCGCGAGACGCCTGTCCAGCACCAGCGTGATCGCCATGCCGCCCAGAAGCAGAATGGGGGCGCGCACGCCGATGCGCTGCATCATGCCGATGAAGTGGTGCACATTGTAGGTGTCCGAGGTCAGTCGGGACTCCAGAGAGGGCACGGTGAAGCGGTCGGTCTCCCGCGCCGTCAGATGCATGGTGGCTTCAAACAGGTCGTGTCGGATGCGGCGTGAGGCATCTCTTGCCACGCCTGCCGCATTGCGGTTGGCGATGATGTTGCCGATGCAGGCAAGCAGTGCCGCAACGATCATGGCGGCACCCCAGCCGAAGATGTAAGCCATTTCTCCCGTCGGCACCACACGATCCAGGATGTGGCTCAGGATATAGGGAAGCGCCAGCTCAAACAGGGTGGCAAGCACCTTGACGGTCATGCCGAAGCAAAGAGAGGGCACAAGGGGGCGCAGATACTTGAAAATGAATTTCATATCCCGTCACCTGCCTTCTCCTTGGCGTTTTGCATGGCGCGCGCGAGCAGGGAGGCAAACTGTGCGGTCTCCTCCTCGGTAAAGCCCTGTGTCAGCACGCCGTTCCATTCTCCCGCCACCTCTCGCAGGAGGGGGAGGATCTCCATGGCGCGCTCGGTGGGCGATACCAGCAGCACGCGGCGGTCGTCGGGAGAGGGCTCACGGGTGATAAAGCCCTCGCGCTCCAGGTGCGTCATGTGCCGAGTCACGCTGCTTTTGTTGACGAACAGCTCGCGGCACAGCGTGTCCTGCGACACCCCGGGGTGACGGCAGATATAAAATAGGTAAGGGTGATCAAAGGGACCGATGCCCGTGCCCGCCAGACGCTCGGTGCGCCAGAGAGCGCCGCAGCGGCTGATGGTATTGATCAATCGGTTGTAGGATGGCATAGCTCCTCCTCTTATGTGATTGGTTGCGCGTGCAACTATTATGGTTATTATAGCACCCCGGAAAGGGGGTGTCAAGAGCTTGCCGACAACTTGTCCCGACGTTTAGCGTGATGTCCTTAACGGACAAATCACGCTAAACGATGTTTGCCCTTGTGGGCAAGTGATGACGGCTTCGCCTTGTGATGTTCACTGCGTGAATGATGTTGTGCCTTCGGCACAGTGGGCAAACATCACATCACTGCGAGCCTTGGCGAGCAACATCATTATGCATAGCATAACATCCTTTTGCGTTAGCAAAAACATCACTAACAGAAAAAGAGAGGACATCTCGGCTATAAACCGATTTGTTCTCTCTTCTGTCGTTATAAGGGTTTGGGCTTAGCCCATATTTGCGTTTGACCAGTCAAATGCGATGCTCGCACTTAATGGTTTTTTAAAAATTCTTCGCTAAGAACATCACCCATTCCTGCCGTGGGCTTTTCTAAAAAAATGGGAAAGGGCGGTATATTCCGGTCGTCAACAGCATATATGAGAATGAGGCCAAAACAAGGAGGAAAGAAAGATGGAACATCAACTCGAAATGGCAAAAAAAGAAAAGCGCAGCTTCAAGATAGCCCGTCGGCACGTGGTGCTTTGCTGTGCGGTGGTACTGATCGCCGCAGCACTGGTGCTCAATTTTATGCTCTTCGGTAACCCCGCCAACGTGAACGATCCCGCAGGGGACGGCACGGGAGAGAACACCGAGAACACAGGCGGCAACGACGTGACCACCACTCTCGACGGTTACTTTTCCGCCACGCAGGTGAGTCGCCAGCGCGCACGCGACGAGGCACTTGAGGTATTGCAGAGCGTGGTTGACAACGAAAACGCCGACGAGGCGACCAAGACCGGTGCGCTTGCGGAGATCGCCGAGCTTGCCAAGGCAATGGAGGCAGAAGCGAATATCGAATCGCTGGTGATCTCCAAGGGCTTTACGCAGTGCGTGGCGATCATCAACGGTGACAGCTGCTCGGTGGTCGTGGAGAGCGACGGACTGCAGCAGAGCCAGATCTCCCAGATCAATGAGATCGTGTACGAGCAGGCGGGCATTCTTCCCACCAACATACGCATCATCACGAAATGAGAATCACGTAAAAGGGGCTGCCTCATTAAGATAGCCCGAAAAAGAAAAAGCGGCAGCTTTTTACCGAGAGGTATTGAGCTGTCGCTTGCTTTGCTGCATCATTTCATTGTCGGAAAAAACCAACGAGAGAGCAAGAGCATTATACACCAATGAGAGAAAACCAAGCGGTTTCACCGTTAGATTCAGGAATTTGTAGTGCCTCGCGTTTAAAAAAATCAAAAAACCACTTGCATTCCAAAAAAGAATGTGTTATAATAGGCACTGTCCACGTTTTGCTGGTGTAGCACAGGGGCAGTGCAGCTGATTCGTAATCAGCAGGTCGTGAGTTCAAATCTCACCACCAGCTCCAGAAAAAAGCACACATTGTCTATCAAGGCAATGTGTGCTTTTTTAGTTGAAATTCTCAAGCTCTGTTGACAAATCGTCAGGAATGTGGTAAAATATGCCCGTCACACAAATTGCATATGTTCTGACCAACGAAGGGAAAATACTTTTGGTAAAAAGTGTTTTCCCCTTTTACTCATACCTTCGTTGGGAGAGCATTTGTGTGACAACAAACTAAGGGGATGCATTTTTTCGGTGCGTTCCCTTTGGGACGCACTTTTTTATATGCGGATGAGGGAGATATATGAGTAAAGATATTTCCCAAAAGGTGATAGATGTTACCGGGGTGGAAATCACGCCCGGAGAGCCTACCGTTTGTCTTGGCAACGGAGAGCAAGGCTTTGAGTGTTGTTGCGACGAGTGTGACTACTATTTGCTCCCTTTCCCCGAATTTGATTCAAACAGCAAAAGCTTATTGTAAAACAATCCCTCAGTCGCTTTGCGACAGCTCCCTTTACACAAGGGAGCCTTTTGTTTTTGCAAACCTGTTTGCTTGCAAATAGCCATAAGGCTTTTGCAGTCCTTGATTCAGGCATACGAAGCACTGCATTTGTGGACACAAATGCGAATATTTAATTTGTCGATATGCCTCGCGCACTTGGCTCGATATATTTGCCTTGCGGAAAATTCGATATGACCTCTCTTTCGGTCGGTTTCGGTATGATATCGATCCCTCGTTTGCGCAGCAAGCATATCAAGCCGTAGGGCGATGCGGAGCATCGGGATCTGCGAGGGGATGGCGGATATAAGGGCGTGCCGCGAGGTGCGGGCAAACGGGTCGTCGAGGGTGCCGACCCCCCTACCGGGATCAGGGCTTTCGGGCGTGTCCGACTCGCTTTCTTGCCTGGGAACACAACGCCTTGGCTTGTCGAATTTTTTATCCAAGCCGTGGGCTTGGCAGATCATTACGTGCGGCGTATATCATCGATCAGGTGGGGCGTATATTGTGAAAAACGGGCGGAAAATGGCAATGGGTGGGAGAGAAACGGCGCCCTTTCCGTTTTTGGAAAGATAAATGGAAAAGCGGTGTGCACGGACGGTCATGCCCACATCCTGTGGAAAAGTCTGTGGAAACTGTGTAAAACTTGATGCCGAGAGGCTTCCTGCCTGTGGAAAACTCGTGAAAAGGGTATTTTTCAAGCAATGGGAAAGAGCCCTTTTTTCGAAGGGGCTTTTCCGATGTGCGAAAGGAGGGGGAGTGAGGATTAAGAAGTGTTGCTTTTGCCGAGCGACCGAAAAAATTATTCTTGGGGTGGCAAAAGCCTTGACAGGAGCCTATTGCGGAAGGTATAATTATAAGGTAAACCAAAAAAATCGCCGCGCGTCGGCGATGAGGAGGATAAGGATGGATAAGGCAAAAAAACAATTGCTCTTAAAAACCGCCGCGCAGGTCAGGCTGGACATTATTGACGCGGTTCATGCGGCAAAATCGGGACATCCCGGCGGCTCGCTGTCAATTGCCGACGTGATGACCTATCTGTATTTCGCGGAGATGAACGTTGATCCCAAGGACCCCCGTTTCACCAACCGTGACCGCCTGGTGCTTTCCAAGGGACATACGGCTCCTGCGCTCTATGCAGTACTTGCCGAAAAGGGATTTTTCCCGCGTGAGGATCTTCTGACGCTGCGCAAGGCGAGCAGCATTTTGCAGGGGCACCCCGATATGAAAAAGATCCCCGGTGTCGATATGACCACCGGCTCGCTCGGTCTTGGCATCTCCGCCGCCTGCGGCATGGCGCTTGCCGCCAAGATCGACGGTGTGGATTGGCGCACCTACGCCATCGTGGGTGACGGTGAGAGCGAGGAGGGACAGGTCTGGGAGGCGTGCATGTTTGCCGCCCACTACAAGCTTGACAACCTTTGCCTGATTCTCGACCTGAACGGCTTGCAGATCGACGGACCGATCACCGAGGTCATGAACCCCACGCCCCACGACAAGAAGCTGGAGGCATTCGGCTTCAACGTCATCGTTGCCGACGGACACGACTTTGTCGCCATCGAAAAGGCATTTGAAAAGGCAAAGAGCGTGAAGGGCAAGCCCTCCGCCATCATTTTTAAGACCGTAAAGGGCAAGGGCGTTTCCTTCATGGAAAACCAGGTCAGCTGGCACGGCACGGCTCCGAATGATGAGCTTTATGAGCAGGCCGTCAAAGAGCTGCAAGCAAGGCTGTAAGGGAGGAACATATCATGGCAGAAAAGATCGCAACCAGAGAAGCCTACGGCAACGCGCTTGCCGAGCTTGGCGACAAATACAATTTCGTGGTGCTGGATGCCGACCTCTCGGCGGCAACCAAGACCTCGACCTTCAAGAAAAAATTCCCCAAGCGTCATTTTAACTGCGGCATTGCCGAGGGCAACATGATGTCGGTGGCAGCAGGTCTTGCCGCCGCAGGCAAGATCCCGTTCGCCTCCACCTTTGCAATGTTTGCGGCAGGACGCGCCTTTGAGCAGATCCGCAACTCCATCGGCTATCCCGGTCTGAACGTCAAGATCGGCGCGACCCACGCGGGCATTACGGTCGGCGAGGACGGTGCCACCCACCAGTGCAACGAGGATCTCGCCCTGATGCGCACCATTCCCGGCATGACGGTCATCAATCCCGCCGATGCCGTGGAGGCACGCGCTGCCGTGGAGGCAGCCATCATTCATCACGGCCCCGTGTACCTGCGCTTCGGTCGCTACGCCGTGCCCGTGATCAACGATAAGAGCACCTACAGGTTTGAGCTTGGCAAGGGCGTCGATATGAGGGACGGCAAGGACGTGACCATCATTGCCACCGGCATCATGGTGGATATGGCGCTGACCGCCGCCGAGCTGCTGAAGGCAGAGGGCGTTGAGGCGCGCGTGATCAACATTCATACCATCAAGCCCCTTGACAAGGAGCTCGTGCTGGACGCCGCCCGTAAGACGGGTGCGATCGTGACGGCAGAGGAGCACAGCGTCATCGGCGGACTCGGCTCGGCGGTTGCCGAGGCGGTCACGGCGGGCGTGCCTGTTCCTGTGGTGCGCGTCGGCGTTGAGGACTGCTACGGCTGCTCGGGTGCAGTTCCCGCGCTGCTTGAGAAGTTTGGACTCACGCCTGCCAACATCGTTGCCAAGGCAAAGATCGCCATGGCGATGAAGAAGTAAGACGGCATGGAGAGCAAGCGCTTTCAAAAGAACGACAGCGGCTTTGTCTGCGCACATTGCGGCAAGGAGGTGGCGCCCCTTGGCTACACCTCGCGCAACCACTGCCCCTTTTGCCTCTGGAGCCTGCACGTCGACGTGAATCCCGGTGATCGCGCCAACGCGTGCGGCGGGCAAATGGAGCCGGTAAGCGTCTTGCCCGACCCCAAAAAGGGATACGTTATTCTGCACCGTTGTACGGTATGCGGCGAGCTTCGCCGAAATCGCGCGGCACACGAGGCACAGGTGCAGCCCGACAGCAGGAGGCTGCTGATCGCGCTGACCGCCAAGCCCCTGCCGCGGGATTGACTGTCATGACGTTATAAAAATCAAAATAATAAAAACGAGGAGAATGAAACCATGGATTTTTTGAAACGGATCTTCGAATCGATGAAGGACTTTGTGGTCAACCGCTGGAACGCAATTCTGGTATTTGTGCTGGTCCTGATCTTCGGCATTGTCGCCGTCAAGGTGATCACCAACATCTTTAAGGGCGCGATGAATCGCTCCAAGCTGAAGGGTGCCGCAGGTGACTTCCTCACCTCCATCGTCCGCGTATTGCTGCTGATCATCTATCTGATCGCCCTGCTCTCGCTGCTCGGCATTCCCACCACCAGCATCGTCGCGATGTTCACCGCCTTCTCTCTTGCCATTTCGCTGGCGTTGCAGAACACCTTCTCTAACGTGGCGGCAGGCATCACCATCATCATGAACAAGCCCTTTGAGGAGGGTGATTTCGTGGATATCGGCGGCACGGTCGGTACGGTAGAGACCATCACCATTTCGAGCACCAAGCTTACCACGGGTGACAATCGCTTGGTCGTGATCCCCAACGGCACGGTATCGGGCTCGACCGTCATCAATTACAGCACCAAGGGCACGCGCCGCCTGGATCTCACGGTCAGCGCCGCATACGGCACCGATGTGGAGCTTGTGAAGTCCACCGTGCTTGACGTCATTGCAAAGCACGAGGAGATCTTCAAGACTCCCGCCCCCATGGTCCGTCTTTCCGAGCACGGCGCTTCCTCGATCGATTTCGTGGTGCGCGTCTGGCTTGAGGGCAAGGATTATTGGCCCGTCAACTTCGATCTCAAGGAGGAGATCTACCGCGCCTTTAATGAAAAGGGCATCGAGATCCCCTTCCCCCAGATGGATGTGCACGTTGTGAAGTGATCCTCACAAGAGCGACCTTGATCAAAATAAAAACGCAGTCCGTGTGTTCTTCGAGCACACGGACTTTTTGTAAACCAAAAACCACGCCATAGTGGCGTGGTTCAAGAAAGGTGATTGCCGAAGAGGAGGAGCAAACAAAGGGCGAGCGTAGGATTTGTGTGAAAGGCTCCCTTGTGTAAAGGGAGGAGGGATTGTTCGACGACCCGATTGTCGGCGTGTTTGAGATACGTTCGGGCATGATCAAACCTCGGTAGGGGTCGGCGCCCTCGACGACCCGATTGTGGACACCTCGCGGTACGTTCGGGTATGATGTGATTTGGGCGTTGGTCAACCGAACCAAGATGCCGTGCGTTTGACACGGGCTGTCGTGGGCGCCAGCCCCTACCATGTGTGATGTAATTTTGGCATTGGTCGATCGAACCGAGATTTGCAATGACCACAGGGCAACTGCCGATCGTTCGCGGCGATACCTCGCGGTACGTTCGGGTATGATCAACCCCGGTAGGGGTCGGCGCCCTCGACGACCCGATTGTGGACACCTCGCGGTACGTTCGGGTATGATGTGATTTGGGCGTTGGTCAACCGAACCAAGATGCCGTGCGTTTGACACGGGCTGTCGTGGGCGCCAGCCCCTACCATGTGTGATGTAATTTTGGCATTGGTCGATCGAACCGAGATTTGCAATGACCACAGGGCAACTGCCGATCGTTCGCGGCGATACCTCGCGGTACGTTCGGGTATAATCAACCCCGGTAGGGGTCGGCGCCCTCGACGACCCGATTGTCCGCGCCCTCGCGGCATGCCCCTACCGGATGTGATGTGATTTGATCGCCAATCGAGAAAAGCGTTGGCGGGATCTCGGGCGAGGATGTTACCCCATCAGCGCCTCGGGCATATTGGCAAGCATATTCTCAATAAAGATCCCGTATCCCGTGGTGGGGTCGCCGATGAGCACGTGGGTGACAGCCCCCACCAATCGTCCGTCCTGCACGATCGGGCTGCCCGACATGCCCTGCACGATGCCCCCCGTTTTTTCGAGCAGCACGGGGTCGGTGACCTTCACAGTAAAGCACTTGTTGCCCGTGGCGGCGCGGTTGATATCCGAGATCTCAATGTGGTATTCGCGCGTGACGTTATCGTCCAGCGTGCACCAGCACGTGGCGGCACCGCAGTGAAGCTCCTCGCGCTTTCCCGCAGGCATGGCACCCGCAGGCAGCAGCGGCAGCTCGGCAAAGGTGCCGTAAACGCCGCAAACGGTGTTGCTTGACAAAACCCCTGTTTTTCCTGCCGAAAAGTGACCCTTCAGCTCGCCGGGAGCGCCCGACGCGCCCTTGGTGATGCCTCCGATGGTCACGCCCATCACGCTGCCCCTTGCCATACGGATCAGTGTGCCGCTTTCTCCGTCGCAAATGCCGTGGCCAAGCCCTGCAAAGGAATGGTCACGCTCCTTGATAAAGGTAACCGTGCCGATGCCCGCGCCCGAATCCCTGACCCACAGCCCTGTTCTGAAGTGTCCGTCCTCGTCGCAGGAGATCGGCGAAAGCAGAACCGAGATGGTCTGATCATCCCTTGACAGCGAGATGGAAAGCGGCTTGCCCTTGCTTTGCTCGATCACGCCCGAAAGCTCGGAAACGCTCGTGGGCTTTTCTCCGTTCACCGCGGTGATGCAGTCGCCCGGCCGCACTCCCGCATCCCTTGCCGGATTTTTTTGTGTGCCGCCGTGTGTGACGTCACAATATCCTACCACCAAAATGCCGTCGGTGAAGAAGCGTACTCCAAACGGAATGCCGCCCACCAGCAGCATGGGCCGTTGCTCGCCTCTGACTGCCGCCACGGGCAGCGAAAAGAGCAAGCAAAGACATAACAAAGCGGCAAGCAGCGCAAAGCTCCTGCCGCGCGTTTTTTGATGCATTTTTAAATTACCCCCTGAAAAATCGCTCCTTATTACTATGCTCTGAAAAAAGCAAATCATCAATAGCAATATGAGCGTATCTTTCCATGTTTTTTGTGCCAGTCGCGCGCGCAAATAAAAATAAAGAGGATTTTTACTTGCCACTTGACAAACAGGCAAATCGTGCTATAATTAGTTTGCTAATAAATTATTTTCAAGAGGAATGGCATGAAACAAAACATGAGAGAAGCGATCTCCCGTATGCCCGAGCGCGAGGAGCTGCGCGGATTGCCCCGCGCGCCCCGAATCCTGATGGACGTGGCACGCGTTTTGCGCTACCGTGTACGGGGAAACGAGGAGGACGGCGTGATGTCGCAGCATGCGGCGCGCGTTCTGTTGGCACATCTTGCGATCGTTGGAGAGGCAAGTCAGTTGACCCTTGCCGAGCGCACGCGGTTTTCCACACCCACCGTCAGCATTTTGCTGCGCAAAATGGAAAAGGAGGGGCTTGTCTGCCGTGTGCCCGATGAGCAGGATCACCGTGTCATGCTGGTATCGCTGACCGAAAGGGGCAGGGCGTATGACCGTGAGCATCTGGAGCGCATTGCAGAGCATGAGCGCTCTGCGCTGGCGGGCTTTACGCCCGAGGAGGAGGAAACGCTGGTTTCCCTGCTGGAGCGTATGTATCGGAATCTGAAGGAAGGATAAGGGTAAGTGCATGAGAAAGCTGTTTCGTTATCTGAAGCCCTATCGGCTCTATGCCGTGATCTCTCCGCTTCTGATGATGGGAGAGGTGCTGGCGGATCTTTGCCTGCCCTATCTGATGTCCTTCATCGTCAATTACGGCATCATCGGTGAGGATATTACCCAAAACCGTATTGCCTCCTTCCTGATCGGACTGTTTTATCCCGACAAGGGCTATGAGCGCATTTCACTGATCGTGGTCTTTGGACTGATGATGCTGGTCGTCACGCTGATCGGTGGCTTTTTCGGCACCTTCTGCGCCTATACGGCGGCAAGGGCGGCACAGGGCTTCGGTCACGACCTGCGCCGTGATGCCTATGCTCGCGTGATGTCGCTCTCCATCGAGCAGACCGACCGCTTCACCACGGGTTCTCTCGTGACCCGTATGACCAACGACATTGCGATGATCGTCGAGTTTGTCGAAATGCTGCTGCGCATGTTTGTGCGTTCCCCCATGTTTTTCGTGGGAGGCACCTTCTTCCTGCTCACGCTCGATGTCCGCTTCGGCATCGTGCTGCTGATCTCACTGCCCGTTCTGCTGTTTACCTTTATCTTCGTGCTGTCGCGTGCCGTGCCCCTGTTTGGCACGGTGCAGAAGCGTCTTGACACGGTCAATTGCGTGGTACAGGAAAACGTCAGCGGTGCGCGCATTGTCAAGGCGTCGGTACAGGAGGACTATGAAACCCGCCGCTTCGAGGGGGCAAACGATGCCCTGCGCAGCATCAATTACCGCGTGCTCCGCCTGATGGCGGTCATGCATCCTGTGCTTATGCTGGTGCAGAATCTTGCCGTCATCGCCATTATTTATATGGGCGGCAGCAGCATTGCCAACGGTCTTGGCGGCATGAGCACGGGTAATATCATGGCGGCGGTGACCTATACTACCCAGGTGGTTATGTCGATCATGATGGTTACGATGATGTTCCAGTCGGTGTCCCGTGCCCTTGCCAGCGCCAAGCGCGTGCGCGAGATCATGGACGAGGCGCCTGTGATCACCGACGGCGAGAGCGAATTGCCTGCGCCTGCCGAGATCGCCGTTTCCTTCCGCGGCGTTTCCTTCCGTTATCCCGGTACGGTGGGAGAGCCGGTGCTTCATGACATCAATCTCGATGTGAAAAAGGGAGAAACGCTCGCCATCGTAGGCGCAACCGGCTCGGGAAAGACCTCGCTCGTGTCACTCATTCCGCGCTTTTACGATGCCACCGAGGGCGAGGTGCTGGTCTGCGGTGTGCCCGTCAAGGAGCTTCGGCTTCCCTCGCTTCGCGAAAGGATCAGCTTCGTGCTCCAGAAAAGTGAGCTGTTTTCGGATACCGTTTCGGGGAATATCCGCTGGGGCAAGCGGGACGCCACCGAGGAGGAGGTGAGGCGTGCCGCCCGCATCGCCCGCGCCGACGATTTTGTCATGGGCTTTTCCGAGGGGTATGATAGCGTCATCGCCGAGAAGGGCGCCTCGCTGTCGGGTGGACAAAAGCAGCGCCTATCGATCGCGCGCGCCCTGGTGAGAAAGCCCGAGATCCTGATTCTTGACGACGCCACCTCGGCGCTCGATCTCTCCACCGAGGCAAAGCTGCAGGCGGCACTGCGCGAGGAGCTTGCCGATACCACAGTCATCATGATCGCCCAGCGCGTGGCAAGCGTGCGGCACGCCGACCGCATTGCCGTGATCGAGGAGGGCACGATTCGCCACTGTGCGCCCCACGATGAGCTGATGCGGATCAGCGAGACCTACCGCGATATCTATGCCTCGCAGATGCAGAAGGGAGGTGCGGCAAATGAATAATCAGGTGCAAAAGAGAAGCGCCGCCCCCATGCCGAGCTTTGATATGCGCCCGGGGCGCGGCTCTCCGAGCAGCCGCGCCAATGTGCAGAAGCCCAAAAATATGAAAAAAACCGTCGGGCGCCTGCTCCGCTACATCGGAAGAAGCAGATACGTGCTGCTTTCTCTGCTGCTGATCATGCTGTTTGTCACGGTTGCTGACCTGTGCGGTCCGCTTTTGCAGGGAAAGGCGATCGATGCCATCGAGCCTGTTTACCGCAACGCGGCAACGGGTGACATTCTTTATAATTATGACAAAAGAAACCCCGTATTCGAGGAAATTGACGTAAAGACCACCTTCCATGTTCATTTTACGCGTGGAGAATACGTGGGCAAGTCGGGCGAAACGGCAGGACTTAATACCTATCTTCTTGGCATGGGCATCCTCTTTCTTTGCAGCTCGGTGCTCAGCTTTTTCCAAGGACTTGTTGCCGCCAAGCTCTCGCAGAGAACGGTTTATACCATGCGCAACGATCTTTTTCGTAAGATCTCGCGATTGCCCATTTCCTATACGGATACGCACAAGCACGGCGATATCATGTCCCGCATGACCAACGATGTGGAAAATGTTTCCAACGCCGTGTCGCAATCCATCACCGCGCTGGTGTCGGGTGTCATCACACTGGTCGGTGCTTTCGTGATGATGCTGTTTTTAAGCCCCATCATGACGCTTGTGGCGCTGGTGACCATCCCTCTTTCGATTTTCGTGTCGGCAAAGCTCGGCAAGTTCATGCGCCGCTATTTCATCCGTCAGCAACGCCTTCTCGGCGGACTCAACGGCACGGTGGAGGAGATGGTGACCTCCTATCCCACGGTGGTGGCGTATGGCAAGGAGGGCGACGCCGTCAATACCTTCTCCGAGATCAGCGGCGAGCTGCGTGACTGTGCCGTCAAGGCACGCGTGTGGGGCTCGGTCATGGGTCCTGTGATGAACTTTATCGGCAATCTGCAATACGTGCTGATCGCTGCCACGGGCGGTGCGCTCATCCTCTTCGGGGGAGGGAGCATCAGCATCGGCAACATTCAGTCCATGCTCTCCTATTCGAAGAAGTTTACTCATCCCATCAATCAGATCGCGAATCAGTATTCCACGATCCTGACCGCACTCGCGGGTGCAGAACGCATCTTCGAGATCATGGACAGCGCCGATGAGATCGACGAGGGCACGCATCCGCTTGGGGTCGATGAGATCGAGGGCAATATTTCCTTCAACAACGTGCACTTCCACTATGTGGAGGGCGAGCCCGTGCTGCGTGGCTTCGATCTTCGCGTGGCGGCAGGGCAAAAGGTTGCCATCGTGGGCGCCACCGGCTCGGGCAAGACCACCGTGGTCAATCTGCTCACGCGCTTTTATGAGCCGGTGGGGGGTAGTATCACCGTGGACGGTGTGGATATCAGAGAGCTTCCCAAGCAAACGCTGAGGCGCTCGATCGCCATCGTGTTGCAGGATACCGTGCTCTTCCGCGATACCATCAGAGCGAATATCAAATACGGCAGACCCGATGCGACCGACGAGGAGATGCGTGAGGCGGCAGCGCACGCGGGCGCCGCAAAATTCATCGAGCGCCTGCCCGAGGGCTATGACACCGTGCTTGCCGAGGGGGGCGAAAACCTCTCGAAGGGTCAGCGTCAGCTGCTTGCCATTGCCCGCGCCGTGCTCGCCGACCCGAAGATTCTTATTCTTGATGAGGCAACCTCCTCGGTCGATACCCGTACCGAGATGCGGATCCAGCGCGCCATGGTTGCCCTGATGAAGAACCGCACCTCGCTGATCATCGCGCACCGTCTGTCCACCATTCGCGATGCTGATGTCATTGTGGTGGTCAAGGACGGCGTGATCGCCGAGTCGGGCTCACATGAGGTGCTGCTGGCAAGGAACGGGGAATACGCCAAGCTTTATCAGAATCAGTTTGCGGGGCTTGCCACCTGATGGAACGGGGCAAGATCTCCTTTGCGCGCCTTGCCTTTGAGGAGCTCTCAAGGACAAAGGTGCGGGACGGTATCGGCATGCTTGCCGAAAAGCGGCTGCACGGGCTTCTCAAGCGCTGGATACTGGATGACCCTGCCTGCCATGAGCAAAATGTGCTGACACGGGATGGAAAAAAGACCCGATTTGTGGCGGATATTCTAACGCCGACGGGCGAGATCTTTGAGATACAGACTGCCGATCTTTACCCGATGCGTCGGAAGCTCGAGTTCTATATGGGCATGACCGATCATCCCGTCACGGTGGTGCATCCCCTGCTTGCCGTAAAGTATATTAGCTGGATCGACCCGAGCACGGGCGAGGTCAAAAGCCGTAAACGCTCCCCCTTGCGTGAAACGCCGCTTTCGGCGCTGGCACAGCTGAAGCCCTTCACGGCATATCTCGGAGATCCGCGGTTTTCTCTGCTGCTCCCCATCATCGAGGCGGATGAATACCGCCTGCTTGACGGCTGGGGCAGAGGGGGAAAGCGAGGCTCGCACCGCTATGAGCTGATGCCCATGGCGTTGCTTGACACGGTGGTGCTAAAGGACAGGGAGGATTATGTCGCTCTCTTTCCCGAGTCGCTTGCCGACGGTGTGCCGTTCCTTGCCAAGGATTTCGGAAAAGCGACCCGTTTGCGGGGGTACGATCTTTATCACGCCCTCTCCGTGTTTGAGGCGCTGGGCGTGATCAAGCCCTGCGGAAAGAAGGGCAATGCCACGCTGTGGTGTGTGTCGTCTTGATGCGGTAATCAAGCGGACGGGAAGGCAGCGCCTTGCCGTCCGCTTTCCATCGATCTGCCCACAAAATGCGGACCCGCGTTCGCGCGCGCCAAGTCAGCGAAGGACACCGTGCATACGGCGCGCAAACCGGGCGCTCACGCGCCCACTCCAAAGCAAAAGGGGGGCCATATGGCGCCCCTCATCCTTTGGGATGGGAATTTCGCCTTTGGCGAATATTTTTGCTCGCGGCGATCGTGAGCAAGCTCCCATCGCCCTTGCTCGCAAAATGCGGACCCGCGTTCGCGCGCACACAAGTCAGCGAAGGGATACTGTGCATACGGCGCGCAAACCGGGCGCTCACGCGCCCACTCCAAAGCAAAAGGGGTGCCAAATGGCACCCTTACCCTTTGGGATGGGAATTTCGCCTTTGGCGAATATTTTTGCTCGCGGCGATTGTGAGTGATCGCCGTGACCCTTGGTTCGATTGACCAATGTTGGAATTGCATCATACCCGGTAGGGGCTGGCGCCCACGACAGCCCGTTACAAGCAAACGACACCCATGACGGGTCGTCGAAGGCGCCCACAAACGGGTCGTCGAAGGCGCCGACCCCTACCGCGGTTTGATCATGCCCGAACGTACCGCGGGGTGTGGGAAATCGGGTGCGCGTGCGCCCTGTTTCCACCGCCAACGACCGACGGTTTCTTTTTTATAACAAAAGGAAGACTTGGCTTGATCCGGGCATTGTCGGACCACATCATACATGGTAGGGGCTGGCGCCCACGACAGCCCGTAACAAACAAACGGTAACCATGACGGGTCGTCGAGGGCGCCCACTCCAAAGCAAAAGGGGTGCCAAATGGCACCCCTTTTGCTTTGGAGCAGGCGACGGGAATCGGACCCATTGACTTTTTTTCCAAAGCCCGTATTTACTGGACTTTTTTATTTTTTGTGGTTGCATCTGGTTGCATCAATCGTTCGAATACGTTGTTTGCCTCCAGGCTTTTGGTTTTCAGAGCATCTTGCGAGGTTTGGATATAGACACGTTTCATAACTCGATCCGTTGACCAGCCGCCGATCGACTGAATGTAGGATATATCAATGCCGTGGCTATATAGAACCGATGCAAAGGAATGTCGGAGATCGTGAAAGCGGCATTCGGGCAAACCGTTCTTTCTCAATATTAAGAGAAATCTTTTGGTGATGACATCCGGAGTGAGAGGGAAAATATAATCGTTTTCGCTTGCATGCGGAATGCATCGGATCAAATCAAGGATATAGTCAGACACAAAGACAACTCTTTTTGATTTTGCCGTTTTGGGTTCTTTCACAACCTGTAGCGCTCCCATTTGAAGACGGCTTCGCTCAATCTTTATCAATTTTCGGTCATAATCCACATCGGAAAATCTCAGACCACATATTTCACCCCTGCGAAGAGAACAAAAGGTAGCAAGGAGTACGGGAATTTCTATGCTGGTTCCTCGGACCGCCTCAAATATATTTGCAAGCTCGGCGTCAAAGGGTGTGGCGTATTCGATATCCTGCTTTCGCGGGAGCGCGATATCTCCTATATTGATATCGTTTTGTTTCAAAACAGAACTAATAAACCCGAAGGCATTCCTAACTGATTTTGACGAACGAACCCCCTTGCCGCTGTTTGAAGAGAACATATAGCGATTGATAGCTGTTTGCAGACCGATCTTATCAACTTGGTGGAGAGGAGTATCGAGGTAATCTCCAAAGTTTAACTCTATAGATTCATAGGATCTTATCGTTGTGGGCGACAGGATGCCCTTTTTGCTCTCAATGCACGCTTTCATAGCCATGCGCAGCGTGATTGCGTTGTTTCGGACCGATTTCCCTTTCCCGAGCTTATAGGTGAGAGCAAGGTAATCGGCTTCATCCCTGGTGTCAGCCTCAAAGGTCTGATATTTGCGCTTGCCGTCGGCATCTGTGCCTACATAGACCTGTGCTCTCCACCTGCCGTTTTGTCGTCTGGTAGCCATGAATTTCTCCTTTGATCGTTCGGTCCTCTTCGGGGTTCTTCCTTTTCACTTCCCGAGAGGCACCCACTTGTTGCCGACTTCGATCTGTACATCGGATTTATCAAACTCTGCCACAAACGGTCTTCCGTTGCGGTCTTTGCCGTTGATTCGGATCCTTCCGAAGGGTACGTAGGTGGTCGTATCGACTGTTATATACTCGTCGTTGCCGCATTTGAGTCTTTCTCCGTGATATTTTTTGCTGGGAATCGTACACGCCAACAGAAAGATGATCACGCCGGTGATCAGTACGATCTTTCCCCATTTAAAGATCAGGTTGACGATCTCATCTTGGGTGAGCTCTTTTTTTGCGGATTGTTGTTTTTGTGTGTTGTCCATAAAGTCCTCCTTCAATCGGTGATCAGCGGCTTAATTTTGTCGATGGTCTTTCGCACCTTTCGTTTGCCTCGTCTTCGCATACGCGGACAGGCTTTTTTTGGTAAAAATGTTCTTGATTAATGTGACGTAGCTCGTGTCGCACAGCATCCTCGTAATTGTCCTTGGATAGTCGCCCGTTGATATAAATGTTATAATCCCCGTCCTCGTCAAGAACAGTTACTGCAGGGATGGCGTCGGGCAACTCGATCACGCGCACGATCACATTATCCATTGGTATCTCCGCGCAAAGCCTCGATGATCTTAACTGCCCTCTCCACATCCTCCTTGGTTGCCCCTTTTAGCGTGGAAAACAACATTCGCATCTCGGGACGATTTTTCAAATACTCCAAGTATTCAGTCAGCTCGTCGTCAATGTCGTATGGTTTTTCTTTCTCGTCTCCGTAAAGCAGGTATGTAGGTGTCACGCCGAGAGCTTGTGCGTATTTTACGATCATAGATTGACTGATATCGCGCTCGCCTCTCTCGACCTTGGATATAGCAGAACGTCCTTCATATCCTACTTTTTGTGCAAGCTCGTATTGGCTTAACCCCCTCGCCAATCGCAACGTTTTTATTCTATCGTATATGTTCATGAGTTTGATTCCTCCTGTCCTCACGCCAATTTTATCATAAAAAAAGAAATGTGTCAATCCGTTTCGGAAACATTTTTTGATCATTTTGAAAAAAAGTGTTGACAAAACGGAAACAGCATGGTATGATTGAGTTGTCCCCAAAATGGGTACACAAAGAAAGGAGGATCCTATATGACAAATACTAGCAAACTCAAGGGAAGGATTGCGGAGAAGGGACACACTCTCACCAGTTTCTCTGGGGCAGTTGGCATTTCAAGACCTTGCTTGCGCAAAAGAATTAACGGTTTTGCGGATTTTAAAGTGAGTGAAATCGAACGAATCTGTACAGTTCTTAATATTGCGAAGGCAGAAATCGGAGATTATTTTTTTGTAAACGAAGTCCCCGAAACGGAAACTTTTGCGTGAGAGGGGAAACAAAATTTATTTCGGTTCTGATCATCTGTACGCTGATGGCATGCATACAAGCTACGTTTTCCACTTGGTATTACCGATAAAAGAAAGGATTCGCTATGAATTACACATTAAAGCAATTGAACGAGGAAATGAAGAAAACAGGCGGCGGCCTCTATCTCCGCGGCACGCAGATCACCGCACTGCCCGATGGCTTGACCGTGGGCGGCAGCCTCGATCTCAGCGGCACGCAGATCACCGCACTGCCCGATGGCTTGACCGTGGGCGGCAGCCTCGATCTCAGCGGTACGCAGATCACCGCACTGCCCGATGGCTTGACCGTGGGCGACGGC
>SVTT01000012.1 GCA_015063625.1 Oscillospiraceae bacterium | reverse complement strand
TAAGCCGCGTGACGCATTTGGAAGCCTCTCTCCGCTACGCTCCGTCCGGCTTCCAAATGCGTAAAGATTGAACATAAAATGTGTATACAATCCTCTTGCACAACTGTTTACAATCTTGCTCTTGACAAGAGGGCGCCGCCCCCTACCGGGTTTGATCATACCCGAACGTGCTGCGAGGGCGCGCCCCCCTCGTTGTCATCCTGAGCGAAGGGCGAAGCCCGCAGTCGAACCCTCAGGGCCATGCGGAGCATCGGGATCTGCTAGGGGATGGCGGATATAAGGGCGTGCCGCGAGGGAGCCGAAAGCGTTGGAAACAGAGGGCTTTCGGGCAAGCTTGGAGGACTCCCTCTTGTTCCTAGGAGAACGACCCATTAAACCCACCGCCCATATAAAAAGCGCCGTGCATCTTGTAGATGCACGGCGCTTTTTGCGTTCTCAGCGCACATTTGCGCCAAAGGGCGCGATCGAAAGCAATGCCAACTTGAAGCACTGCTTGCCGAACGGGATACCGATGATGGTGATACACCACAAAAGACCTGTTACAACATAGCCGAGCGCCAAGCCAAAGCCACCAAAAATGATCCAGATCACATTGGCGATGGGATGCTTGCCGAAATTAGAGCTGACGCGTCTGCCGAAGGGCATCAGGGAAAGCTCTGCCAGCTTAAAGCACTGCTTGCCAAACGGGATACCGATGATGGTGATACACCATAAAAGACCGAGGAATGCCCATGCAAGACAGGTGGCAATACCCGTAAAGATCAGCCACAAAAGGTTTCCGATAAATTTCATAACATCCTCCAATGTGAGAGCTTGTGGGAGGTGCCGCACCGCCTAGCTAGGCAAGAGGGAGTGATCCGAACTCGGTTTTGAGAGGCAGATATCCGCATCCGCATCGGGGAATTCCCTTGTCATATCCGTATATGACTGCAAGAATTTTCCTTGCGTCTGCAAACATTTGCTCTCTCAAAACTCGGATGACCCTCAAAGCCTTGATTTTAAGATGATTTTGGTGGCAAGGGCGCGAAGTCAAGTACGGACTTTACAAGCGCACTTGCCGCCGAAAGCGCTGAAAATCACGGCTTTCGGGCGTGTTCGGATGACTCCCTCTTGCCTAAGCGGTGCGGCGTCGAACAAGGATCAACCCGTGATACCGGAGCGCTCGATGCCCTGCACGAGGAACTTCTGGCAGAAGAGGTAAAGGATGATCAGGGGCGCACATGCCATCAGACCACAACCGTACTCGATCGCCTTTTTGTAATCGCCGCTGGAGTGCGTGACATTGGTATAAAGCACCGTCAGCGACTTGGGAATCTCGCCAAAGCGCGCGATATAGGTCATCAGCGAGGGCTGATCACCTGTGAAGAACAGCGGAATGTAGAAGTCATCGGTCCACTGCCAGCAGAAGGCAAACAGGAACACGGTGATCATCATCGGCACCGACAGAGGAAGAATGACCTGCAGGAAGGTGCGGAAGGTGTTTGCACCGTCAAGGTAAGCCGATTCCTCCAGCTCATCCGGCACGCCGCGGAAGAACTGACGCAGCATGAAGATGTAAAGACCGTTCTTGAACGCAAGGCCCGTAGCCGACAAGAGCAACAACGGAACCACGGAACGAATGGTGCTGACACCGTCAATGAAGGGCAGGATCGTGATCTTGGAAAGGATCCCGTCAAGCCATCCGATACCGGTTCGCGCGCCACCCGAGAAGAAGGTCAGAATGCCGAGAATATCAAAGTGACGGAAGCGGTAGAAGATTGCCGACTGCATGGTACCGTGAGGAATTGCCAACGTCAGAACCACCAGGAAGAACACTGCCTTCGCACCGCGGAATTTGAACTTTGCAAGACCGTAGCCGATAAGAGCGCAGGAGAAGGTCTGCAGCAGTGCGCATCCGAGGGAGAGCGCCAGCGTCTGGAAGAAGAAGTTGAAATACTCAAGGTCCACAATGATCGCCTTGTAGATGATCGCCGAGAAGTGACGGGGCACCTGCACGACTGTGCTATCGATAAAGTCCTCGGCAGCCATGAAGGACTGCATGATAATGGTGTAGAAGGGCTTCAGCACCACAAAGGCAATACCGATCAACAGCAGGAGGCGGAAAATGTACCAGACAACGTTCTTAAGAAAATAGGCAGAAAGGTATTTCGCCTTCAAGCGTTCCTTCAGATCGGTACGCTCAAATTCAACACGAATCTTATTTTTGCTTTCCCGCTTGACCTGCGGCTTGTTGTCCATGTTTTGTGTCATAACTCTCCTCCTCCTTTCTTAATCTCTGCGCTGGTAGAACACGTACGCGGAGAAGATACCCGCGACCGCGCCTACGATCAGCAACACGACGAGGAAGTACATCCAACCCATTGCCGCACTGATATTGGCAGGGTTCTTGATACCGCCCGCGCCGAGATAGGCGTTGTTGATCACCTTCATGACCGAGTTGGAGTCGGTGGTAAAGGAGTCAATGATCGTATACACGGCGTTCACCAGGATCATGGGGCTGACCATGGGGAAGGTGATCTTCCAGAAGGTTTCCCAAGAGGTGGCACCGTCGATCTGACAGGACTCGTAAATGGCAGGAGAAATGGACTGCAATGCCGCAAGGAAGATCAGAATCTGTACGCCCGAGCGATTGATGATATCCGAGATCCCCGCAACCGCCGACGCAATATACTCGACCAACCCAAGACCAAATCCAAGGCTTTCAAATATACGTGAAAGCAGCTGCTCCAGCGCCATGACCGAGGCAAGCTTTTCGGCAGCTCCCGCCTCCATACCAAGGTCCATTCCCTCGCCTGCAGCACCGTAGGATGCCGTCATGATCGATTCCATCATACCCGTGGATACCACAACGGGGAGGAAGAAGATGGCACGAAATGCGGCACGACCGACCATTTTCTGGTTCAGAATTACCGCAACAAAGAGCGAGAAGATCAGAATGGCGGGAATATCAAACGCCATTTCCTTCAGACCGGTCAGGAGGGATTGTGCAAAATCCGCCTCGCCGAACAACGCAGACGAATAGTGCTCAAAGCCGGCAAAGGTCTTATAGGTGATATCATCGACAACCTTGTAGTTGAAGAAGCTGTACTGGATGGATTCCCAAAGAATCGGGATATAGATGATGACAAGACCGATGAGGAACGGCAACACGAAGAGCCATCCCGCACGTGCCTTTCTCCTGTCAAGGGAGGCGATCTTCTTTTTCTTCTGAGGAGCTGCATTGGCAGCAGCCGCAGGTGCTTTGACTTGATTTGTCATTGATTATCCCTCCCTTTCTCAGTGATAGATCACAACATAGTCATATGCGGCTACGTTGTAAAGCACGCCGTTGACCGTGGTCTGAACGGCATAGTCGTTGAAGTTGAGCAGGATCGACTTGTAAGCTGCGCCTCTCTCACCGTAGGTGACCAGGATGATCTCGTTGTCGACCGAATACTTGATCGAGGGATCTGCTGCATTCACAGCCCCGTCACCGGTGGGAGCCTTTTGATCCTCCTCGGGAGTGGGAGCAGGCTTTACGGCAAGGCCTGCCGCGATGTCATTGGCAATCAACTGAAGATTGATGCCCGTTGCGGCAATGCCGTCAGCGTTCAGTCCTGCCTTGTAAGCATCAAACAGCTTGGCTGCACCGATGCCCGCATACTTGGCATTGACGGTTTCGTCATCACCGAAGAGGAAGGCATTGAGGTCTGCCGCCTCAACAGACAGATCGCTCTGCGCCGTGCCGACCGTCAAAAGTGCGTCCAGCTGGGTTGCACCGGTTGCGGTCACATCATTGATGAAGTCTTCCTTCGCAGCAGGATCGATGCTGTACTGTACCTGACCGTAATAAAGGTCGAGAATGCTGACGTAAACATCGATTGCCGCAGAGAGATTGTTCTTTGAGGTCAGCAAAAGTGCAGGATCGGTATCTGCCTCAACAAGATAGTTGTAGCTCTCCTTGGCAGAGGCAATGACCGAAGCAATGTTGCTCTTGATCATCGCGATCTTTGCCATGGGCTCTGCAACACCCATGGTCAGAAGCAGGGTGAGCCCTGCCTTGGTTTCGAAGGAGATCGCGCCGCTATTGGCTGCCATTTCATCCTTTGCACTGCTCCATGCGCTGCCCAACACGGTTGCATTGCCGGCAACGGCAAAGCGATGTGCATCCATCATGGCATACTGCTCATTATAAAGACGGAGGTACTCACGAAGCTGGTTCAACGCCTTCTCAACATTCAGAGAAGCAAGTCTTTCCTTTTCGATCTTCTCCTCGATGATGGCCGCCTGCTTTTCTGCCTCTGCAAGGATATCCTCAAGCAGCTCGTTCTCGCCGGCGATACGGGTACCGTCAAGGAATTGATGGTTGATGATCAGCTTGGTCTGCACATCGGCAAGCACGGAATTGAGCTCCTTGTAGATCTCAACCAGACGCTTCTGCCAGATGTCGTAACGCACCGAGTAGTTCTGAGAAAGAAGGACATCCTCCTTCAGCAGCTCGGTATTGGCATAGGAGAGCACAAAGTAGACGCTTGCACCGTTTTCCATTGCCTTCAGCATGGCGTAAGCAAGGTTGCCCTCCATGTTGAGTGCGGAGCCGGCAAACTGCACGTAGCCGTGAAGGACCACGCCCATAAAGGGAACGGCACTTTTCTCGTTGGTATAACGGCTGGAGTCAAGCGGTACATCCAGAATGTGATCGGCATAGCTCCAGGTGAAGGCGTTACCGCCCTCAAGCATTACGTCGTACTCCTTCGCCTTGAAGTAGGAAAGCGCCTCGATCACATAGTTCTTGGCATCCTCGCGAAGTGCGGTTTCCTCTTCATCATAATCGGAGTTCAGATCACTGCCAAAGGTGGAAAGCGAAATGCCTGCAGCATCATCGTACTTGTCATATCTCTTGGCGATCTTCTCGTAGAAGTGACTGTAAGTCACAGGGGACATGACCATCTGGAAATAGCTGACAAGGGACTGCTGGGTCGCGGAATAAACACGCTTCGTGGTGTAACGGTTTTCGATCGTACGTGCAGCGTGCTTTTTCATATTCACTGCGCTGCCCCCCTCGCCGGAGGTGGTATAAACGAAGTCAAAGTCGGGATATACACCAAAGCCCTTGTCCTTCGCATGTGCAAGCAGATCCTTGAAGTCGGATTTGCCGCCCACCGAGCTTTCCCACTTCAGCTTATAGGGAACGTCGGAGTAAAGACCGCCGTTTGCATAGCCCGTCAGCTTAAAGTTGATGTTGCTGACGCCCTCGCCCGCGAGGTAGTCATACATCTTCTCGACATCCTCAAAGGAGGTCAGTGCCACCGAAACGGTAACCGGAATGGACATGATCTTCTTGACGGTATCCACACAGCCGAAGGTTTCGATGTAAAGAGGGATGTGCGTGGACTTGACATCTGCCTCGGTCAGGCGGTTGTAGCCATCAGAGGTTGCGTCCAGGTAATCGCGGTAGGCACACGCCATACCCATCCAAGAGCACTCATAGTAATTGGAGAGGTTTGCGGCGGCTGCCTTCTCGTCATCGTTTAACAGAATGTAGCGCAGACGGTAATCATCGGTATAGCGTCTGCTTGCGTAGATCGACCAGCCCGACTTGGCGGTATCGATCTGACGGGTGATGAAGGAAGGAATAACAGACGAGTATGCGTTTACGGTATGGTTGGGTGCAATAGAGGCAAGTGTCTCGCCCTCCTCGATAATGGCAATGAAGCCGCGCTTGCTGACACGACCGTCAGAATAGGTTGCCACCTCGACCTGACCGAACACAGGCATACGCATGATCTCGGTATGCAGACCCGAAATGCCGCTGATCAGCGCAAAATCCTCACCGTAGACACGGGTCTTGGTGATGATCTGAGTGGTCAGATCATACAGCGTACCCGAGCCGTCGGGCAGGAAGGTATAGCCCGAATAATCCACACTGACAAAGTTGGGATCGTTGTCGGGATTGGCGTTATCGCGCGAGGGAATTCCCTTATAGGATGCACCCATGTAGGGCAGAACTTGCAGATCGGTCACACGGTAGGAGGTTTCGTCATAACGCAGACCGTTGGCGGGCAAGCACACCGAAAGACCGTTTGCATCAATGGTGTACTCCAGCGCCATTCTGAAGATAGGGGGAGAAACTGCCTCCTCGCTGTACTCAACGTACTCGTAGTCGCTGTCCATTTCAGCGAAGGTGTAGTTGGGGCAGTAGGCACGGATCCACTTCTCAAGCTTACGAAGCTCCTTGACCGAGGTGATCTCGTTCAGCACGTAAACGTCGATCCCCTTCTTCTCGGTAACGGGAAGCAGTTGGGCAATACCGGGCTTTCCGTGCTCCTTGAGCAGGAAGTAGACCTTAAAGGTCATGAAATCACGTGCACTCAGATTCTCCTGAAGAGGCTTAAGGATCTTGGTCTCAAACGCTTCCTTCTCGATCTGCTTAGGAACGAGGATTCGCGCCGAGGTCTCGCCGATCGCGTATTCTACGCGAACGCCGTTTTTAATGCCGGTCACCGACATCTGAGATTTCAGTGCCGCATCCGTGTAGCTTGTGAGTGTCTTTTCCACGCCGGCGCTGTCGACATACTTCATAATGATCTGAGACATCAGCTCGCCGCGCACCTTGTCGATGCTACTGGGCTCAAGGCTCATATCCCAAGGGTTGGTAAACAGTGCCTCACCGGTTGCCTTATTCTGATAGGCAACAACGCCAAGCTTTTCGTCACAGTAGAGAATGTAGCTGTCATTCTCGAAATACTTGGTCATCGCGTCAAGACGTGCCTGCGCGCTCTCGTATTCCACGCGGGAATAATCGATATCCTCCTCGACCGGTGCACCTGTTCCGGTGCCGGTGCCCTCCTCTGCCGAGATCGTCATGGCGGGTACCATGCAGATCAGCATCAGAAGCGAGAGAAGCACGCAAAGAAGTCGCGAGAACAATTTTGTTTGATTCATAATTTTCTCCTTTCCGCGCTTACAATCGATAGTTGATCTCTTCCACAATGTTGGTTACAAAGCTTGCCATATCCATCACGAGAGAGGTGAACAGGATCGCCAGGAACATGATAAACGCCATACCGACGATGGTGCCGAGGGTGGTAGCGATGTTCTTGACCATGGCATAGTCATGCGTGACCATCGTGCCAAAGAAGATGAGCAGACCCGTCCAGATAAAGCCGAGTGTGATGATCAGGGACAGAATATCGGTCTCCTCCGCAACAACAATGTTGGAGAAGAGGGTGACGGGAATCGTGGTAATCGCAATGGGAAGCAAGGAGTATCCAAGCGTGATGTAGATATCCTTGAATTTGCCCTCGCCCTCAAACAGGGTCGTCAGACACCAGTTGGCAACGGCAAAGAGCAGAACGGGGACGAGCACGACCAGAACCTGCATGAAAATGCTGGAATACCCGGTCTGCTGGGGGTTCATCACGTACCCCGTACCGACGCTGCGGTAGAAAAGTGCGATGATGGTGATCAGCACAAAGGTAGATGCCGCTCGAACCGAGCCGCGTTTTTCGTGCTTCAGATCCCAGAAGCCGTCCATCGGGTGGAACATCAGATGGAATACGAAGCAAAGCTCCTGACCGTAGGTGCGCTTCTTGCCCGAGACCGCAACCTTTTGGTTGATCTTGGCAGCCTTCTTGAGGAGCCAGCCGAGCAGGACGCAAACCGCGACGATGGCAACGGGGATCAGCAGGAAGAAGCGGGACATCCACTCCTTACGCATCTCCTTGTATGCGACCGAGTAGTTCTCGGTGTCATACGCGGAGCGATAATACTCAATTGCCTCCTCGTACTTACCGCTACGGGCAAGCGACTGACCGATACCGATATAGGCGGCGTCGTAGTTGGAGTTGCGCATCAGAATTTCCTTCCAGTCCTCGATGGCGAGGTCGTACTGTCTGGTATTCTGATGGTGCAGCGCCTGGATCAGCGCGTCACCGTACTCGGTACGGTTAAAGACCGTCAGACGCTGGGTGGTACGCGAGCCGTCAAGCACCAGGATCTTATCGCCCTGGTAGCAGATCGAACGAATGTTCGACATGTTGCCGAGCTGCGAGCCCGAATCGCCGAAGGCGAAGAGCAGGTTGCCGTCATAGTCGTAGGTGTAGAGCTTGCTGCGCTTAACATCAAACACCGTCCAGGTGCTCTCGGGACCGCAGGCAACATCGTTCAAGCGGGAGATACCGTTTCTATCCGTGCTGAACTGGTTCTTGTAATCGATCTCGCCGGCAGGCGGCCAGAAGCCGTTACGACGCATGATCTCATCACCGGCGGGGTTCAGAAGCTTACAGGGAGCAAAGGTACCGACCTTGGACTTCGAGGTGATGGCGTTGGTCATCTCGCTAACCAGCTTCTCATGATAGATGGTGGCGTAAATGAAGCCCTCCTTATTGATATCAATATTATTATAAGGATAGGAAACGACCTTTTCGGAATTGGCGCGCATGGCATCGGTCTGGAAGCGTCTCCAGATCTGATCCCACAGCGACATGACCGATTGCTGTGCACCGATAAAGCTGGTAAATTCACCCTTATCGGTCATAACGATGATACCCTCACTCGTCTCGGAGGAAACCACGAACAGTCTGTCATAGGCATCAACGGCGATGGCGACGGGCCAGAACACCGCATTCTCGGCAAACAGATCGGATTCGGGCTCTTCGATGATCGAATCAAAGGATCCGTCAAGATTAAAGGTGACGATACGGCTTGCCTCGGTGTCGCAAACGAAGATGCGTCCCTTATATTTGAGCTCGCCCTCCTCGTAACGATCCTCAGTCACAAACACGCCCTGGGGCTTGCTGAAATGGTCCTCGATCATCTGATCGTTGAGGAAGCTCTTGATCACAAAGCGAACACGGAAATAACTGTCAAGGCAGACGATGCGGTCATTTCCCGTGTCAGCGATATAAACGTTGCCCTCGCCGTCCACGACGATATCGCTGGCGTCCTGGATCGGCTCAGCAAGGCCCATAGAGGTATAGGTAATGCACTTCTCTGCCGTGTAGGCGTCGGGCGAATACAGTGCATCGCCGTCGATCGAATAGGTGTAGGTCTGGTAGGCTCTCGACGCGTCAACGGGAATGACGACCACGCTGAGGAGAACAAACAGAACACACAAAAGGGACATGAATTTTTTCACTGTTTTTTCCTCCTTCATTAGTCTTTCATACCGGACGAGCCCATCGTTTCAATGATATTCGACTGCGAGATCACGAAGACGAGGATCGGCACAGCCATCATGATAACGGTGGACGCCGCGCTCGCACCTGCACGCTTGATACCACCTGCCATGATCTGGCCGATCGCATAGTTGAAGGATTTGAGCTGCTCGGAATGGATGTAGATCGAAGAACCCTTATTCCAAAGGTCTTGGAACGAATAAATGATCAGCGTCAGCCAGGCGGGCTTAACCATGGGCATGGCGATCACCCAGAAGGTGCGAAGCTCGCTTGCGCCGTCAAGACGTGCCGACTCCAAAACCGCGTCCGACACGTTGGTCTCCATAAACTGCTTCATGAGGTAAAGTCCAAGCGAGGTCGCCCATGCGGGAACGATGATCGCAAAGTAGCTATCCACCCAGTTCAGGGCGCTCATGATGATGAAGGAGGTGATCGCGGTAACCGTGGAGTGGAACATCAGAGAGGTACGGACGGTCTTAAACATCGTCTTACCGCCGGGGAACTTGATCTTTGCCATGGCGTATGCCGCCAGGGACGAGAAGAACAGGTTGCCCACCGTACCCGTGATCGAGGTGAACACGGTATTGAAAATGTAACGGGAGAAGGGTACCCACGAGGTGTTCATCAGCATGAACAGATCGCGGTAGTTTTTAAAGGTAGGGTTGCGAACATAGAAGCGAGGCGGGAACATCCAGAGCTCGTCAAGAGGCTTCAGCGACTGCATGATGACGTAAATCATCGGCAGGAACATGAAAGCGCCAAGCAACACGAGTACAACCGTAATACCTGCATCACCGCCGGCCGAGCGGTTCAGCACAACCTTATGTTTTCTTGTACGTAGTTTCTTTGCCATATCACTGACCCACCTTTGAGAGCATTTTCTTGACCAGCATGTTGGCGCCGATCATGATTGCAAAGAGGACCACTGCGATCGCCGAGGAATAGCCGACCTCGAAACGCTCGCCGCCGTAGTCATCCAGATGGTGCATAATGGTATGTGCCGCATAGTCAACCGACGGGAAGCCGCACAGTGCAGTAACGACGCCACCAAAGCCGAAGGAGGAGGTGATCGCCATGACGGCACCAAACATTAGCTGCGGCTTCATCGAGGGCAGCGTGATGTACCAAAGCTCCTGCCAACGGTTGCGGACACCGTCCACCGCGCCTGCCTCGTACATCGAACGGTCAATTCCCTGCAGACCTGCGATAAAAGACAGGAAGGAGGTACCGAGCGAGGTCCAGAGCGCAACCACGATACAAAGAGGCATAACGTAGTCAGCATCCTTGAACCACTGGATCTCGGTGGTGATCAGACCAAGGTCAAGCAGCGTACCGTTGACCCAACCGTAGGAGTCGCCCGAGAACAGGGTACCCCAAATGAGGTACACCTGACCCGAGATCGAGGGTGCATAGAAGATCAGCGTAACCACCGCACGGATCTTGGGGGGCAGCTCGTTGATAAACCATGCGACCATCAGCGACATCAGATAGGAGCAAGGACCGACGATGATCGCGAAGATCAGGGTGTTCTTGCAGGCGATGATAAAGATATCATCATCAAGGAAGAGCCGGATGTAGTTATCAAGGAAAACAAAATCCGGAATTTCGAGCAGGTTAAAGTTTGTAAAACTGATCACGATCGACAACACAACCGGCACGACGGTAAACAGTGTAAAGATCAGCATATAAGGTGCAACCATGGCGTATGCGACCTTATTACGCTTCATCTCCTTCCACGTCCACTGTGCGCGGGTCATGTCCGAGCGGATCACCGCTTTTTTCTTTGACATGTTTTTTCTCCTTACAACGCTAGAATTATAATGTAACCGTTACTGTGCCGAAATCACGGGGATCGCACGGTCGATCGCCGTGATCACAGCGGAGAATGCGTTGGCATCCAGAGCTGCAAGCCCGTCACCCGCCTTTTTCAATGCGAACTCATCGACAAGGTCGTAATCCTCGCGTTCAACCTGCTTGATAAACTCGGCAAAAATCGCATTGGCTGCATCGACCTTGGCGGCATCTCTCTTGATATCGTCGATCGCCTCGGTGTACGCGTCATAGACGGCATCGATTCGCTTGCTGAGCAGCGTCTGACCGATCTCCAGCGTTTCAAGGCCAAACTCCTCGCGCTTACGGGTAATTTCCTTATTTATAATAGTGATGTAGCTCTGCAGCTCCGTGATCGGATCTGCATTGTCCTCATACGCGGCAAGGAATGCGAAGTTAGTGTAACGGCCGATAATATAGCTGCCGGGATAGTTGGGAATGGATGCAAGGTTATTAAACTGATAGGAAAGCTGCTCATACTCGGCGGAGGTCCAGGGCATCTCTCTGAGCGCCTGAATATTGGCAGTCGCATGCTTTGCGGAGGGACCGATGATCGCTACCATCTCGTTGGAGTACTTGATCTGGCAGTCGGCACCTGCATGCCACTTCATAAATTCCCAAGCGCCCTCCTGGTCATCACAGCCGTTCAGCATGACGATCGCGGAGGTGGTTGCAACCGACACGTTATTAATGTAGGTCGTGCCGTCTGCTCTGGTCTGCTCAATGCCGGGCAGCGGGTAGAATGCCCACAGACCCTTGATCTCGGTTGCAAAGACCGTCAGATGGTTGTAGGTGCCGTTGTAGGAGGCAAAGCCGATCGGCATCTCACCCGTACGGAAGCGGTTTGCAAAGTCATAGGAGTAGGGGAAGGAGTACATGGTAAAGAAGTTGCACATGGTCTCAAAGGACTCAAGACCGACGTTGGAATCCAGGTTGATACGCATGCCGTCATCGGCAAAGAGCGTGCCGCCCATCTGGTAAAGGAATACCTTGTAGTCGGTGTGCATACCGATCTGCATGTTGTTTGCCTGCAGCGTCGGGATCGCGGCAAGAATATCGGACCAGGTTCTCGGGATCTCGATATTCAGGTCTGCGAGGATGTCCTCACGCACGAACATCATGGTGAAGTTCTGCGTTTCGGGCAAGCCATAGTAGTGATAAACGTCATTGGCATCCGCAATACCAAGCACCAGCATTGCCGCCTCGTTGAACTGCGAATTGGGATTGATGACGGGATCACCGTTCTGATCGTAGATCGTATTGAAGTTCTCGTCGACCTTGTAGTACAGCGCAGTGTCGGCAAAGCCCTCCATATGTTCAATGGGAAGAAGTGCACCGCGGATCGCGTAGTTGATAACGCTGTCCTCGCCAAGACCGATATAAACGTCAGGCCCCTTACCCGCCAGAACCGAGGGCAGAAGAGTGCCGCCGGCAACCAGCTTCAGGTTGACCGTGGTATCGGTCGTAGGAGTAAAGTCGTTGTTGATCAGGTTACGGATGACCTGTGCCTGGTCACGACCGTAAGCAAGCCAGACATCCACCGCATCGGCAGCATCGGCATCCTCCGAGGTCGCGCCCATACGGTCATAGTTACGGAAGAAGGACATGAAAAAGCTCTTGATCTCGTGTGCCAGCGCGGCAAAGAAGCCCGCCTTTGCCTTGGGAGCTTCCCCGTTCAGGGGCTGAACCACGAGATAGTCAAGCTGCAGAGGCTGGGTCTTGGCATCGCCGAGCCAGGTGCCGAGCGAGCCGATGTAGGACTTGAGCTGGTCAAGATACTTTGCGATCTCGGTCTCGTCGGTGCCCATACGCTCCAGGAGCCAGGCAACCTTTTCAAGGGTCGCCACGTTCGAGCTCTTCTCACCGGTAATGGCGGCAAGCTCTTCTGCGATCTTGTAAAGCTCGCGAGACTGAATGATCATATCGATCAGCGTGTCGGGCATGGCGCGCGAGAAGCCGTAGTCACGGTACTCGTCGGGATCTGCACCGGTCAGCTTCATGATATCAAGGTAGTCCTTATTGATGGCGTCAAGCGCTGCCTCAACGCGGCGAACGATATCACCCGTCGAGCCGAGTGCAACCTCCATGAGAAGGGTGTACTCAACGCCTGCCTCAAAGTAGAACTGATACGCCTCGGCGCCGCTGTTAAACAGGCAGGACTGCCATGCAGCATCATAATTGAAGCGGATCTGCGTTGCCTCAAAGAAAGGCACCGAGCCGTCGTAATAGCCGAGCGAGCCGACCTCGGCGCCCTTGCTCTCCAGGCGCAGGGTACGGCAGACGTACATACCGTCAAGCACGTTCTGGCGATAGCGTGCGGCAATGTTGTACATACCGCTGCTGTTGACCTTGAAGGTGTAACGCACCCACTGTCCTGCGGTCTGCCACTTGTCGCCGCCCACGGTGTTCAGCACGGTGTGGGTGGTTTCGGAGGGCATGGTCGCAGCATCGGTACGGTCCTCAAGAGGATAAATGGTCTGCGAGGAGCTTGCGCCGGTATACTCCGCCTGGATCAGAACGGTGTCAGCGCCCGAGCCGATGCCTTGGTAGCGAGCGATGTAATCGGTGTAGCCGATAAGATCCTCGTGAGGAACGAGCGTGATGGTCTTAATGGTCATGGGCTCGTTGACCGCCTCAAGAGAAATGCTGCGCTCGCCCGCCTCAAGCACGAACTCAAAGCTCTCGGCGTAAAAGCCGTCTGCATCGCGAAGCTCGTATACGCGCCATTCGGGTGTCTGCGACATGCCGGGACGGAGCTCATTGTCATCGACGTCACCGGTGAAGAAGCGCACCGAATACTTGTTGACAAACTCGGTCAGCGCCTGCGTCCAGACACCGGGCATCTCGACAGCAACGTAGGTTTCGCCGTTCTCGTCCACTGTCTTGGTGGTTTCGGGATCGAAGCCGGCAGCGATCGCCTCATTATAGATATCGGCAACAGCAACCTTTTTCGTGCCGTAGACCTTGGCGCCCACATACTGATTCTGCCAGACCTTGGGCAGCGTCAGGAAGCGCGCCTCGGCAAAGGGGATCTTGTCATCGATCTTCAAAATACGCTCGATGGATGCCGATTTCGCATTATCGGGCCAGTACTCGATCACAATGCTGTACTTTGCCGTAGTGGGAACGTTCACCTTCCAGACAACCGTACCGTAGCTGGGCGTGTACAGTGCCGTGGTCGTGCCACCATCCATCGTGACGATCTTTGCCACATCGGTGCCGACAGCGGTACCCTCAAATTCGTCGTAATCCACGCCGGGGATCACGATCGCCGACTCGGCACGCGGAACATCCTTATGCTCGGAGACGTACACGTCGTACGCGTCCGCATTCAGCTGTTCCTTGATCTCTGCCAGTGTCTTATTGGTCGTGGAACCGTTCATGCCCTCGGTAGCTGCACCGGTCGTCAGTGCGCCGCCGAACAGAAAGGTCACTGCCAGGACAATGGCAAGAAGTCGGTGGAGTGTCTTCTTTTTCATGTTCTTCCTCCTCTGTCCACTGCTTCATTGCAGTTTGGTAATGGTCGGCAGGCGGGGGAACCACCCGCCGCCCTGCGCACCCGCGCACCCGCACATGTACGAACCGAGCCGACGGCAGGAGCCGCCGACTGATGACCGAAGTGCAGAAAGCACGGGGAGCCCTGTCCCACACCGCAGCATGGGACCTAGCGTATGGCAACATTTTACCACGCAGGGCGTGGAAAAGTCAAGCAAAAATCGTTCGCAAAGTGCTCGCGCATTATGCGCGTGTACGTAGGCGACGCCCTTCGGAGCTCTTGCGGAGTGGCATCCGCACTCCTCCCAAAAGCAACTTCAAAAAGCCGAATTTCAGCACTTTTTATCTCTTTGTCGTCGGCGTGTTAAATTAAATTTACATCATTTTGTGAAAAAGCGCGTCGCCGTCAAGAAAACATCACGGTTTTTGTGGGCTTTTTTCACACGAAAATCACGCGAAAGCAGAAATAGTAAGTGAAATTTAACACGCCGATGGGAAGCCTGCTTCTTTTTTCTTGTGTGAACCCTGCAAAATCAAGCAGTTTTCTTTGTGAGATGTGCACAAAAAATGCAGTGAAATTTCTACACCCCCCAAAATGTCGCAAAAAGTCACAATTTACAAAAAATTCATATGTTTAAAGATTTGTTTCTTGTTTAATATATATTAATCAACATTTTGTCATCTCGGGCATCAGCGCTTCCCTGTTTTTACCAGTCCCCCTCTTGCCTAATAAAAGCCCTGCCGCCGAGCCATAATAACAGCAAAACGGGAAAAGACGCCATTCGGGCAGGCTTTTCCTCCGACAAGGAAAAAGAAAGGCAGGCTAATTATGAAAACTCGCATCATGGCTTTTTTTGCCGCGCTCTGCTTGCTGCTCCCCTTCACGGGCTGCAGGGGCACGGGCGGCTCTGAGGTTCACGTGTTCTATTACACCTTCAGCGACACCTATATCTCTTCCGTGCGAAGCGCACTCGGCAAGCAGCTCTCGGATGCCGACATTTCCTATCAGGATTACGACGCTAACGGCAATCAGACCACGCAGACCGAGCAGATCCGCACCGCGATCACCAAGGGAGCAAAAACACTGCTCGTCAATATCGTCAACACAGGCTCCGACGACGCCGCGGGCGAGATCGTGGAGCTTGCAAGGCAGGCAGGTGCCGCACTCATCTTCTTCAACCGAGAGGTCAGCAGCACCGTGATCGACTCCTACGACCAATGCGCCTACGTAGGCACACGCGCTGAGGAGGCGGGTATTTTGCAGGGCGAGATGATCGGCGAATATCTCCTTGATCACTATGCAGAGGTCGACAAGAACGGGGACGGCGTAATCAGCTATATCCTTTTTAAGGGTGAGGAGGGCAACAACGAGGCGATCTACCGTACCGAGTACAGCGTCAGCGAGGCGAACAAGCTGCTCGATGCCGCAGGCAAGCCCAAGCTGCGCTTCTACGATGCCTCCAACCCCAACAAATATCTCGTTGACCGTAACGGGCTTTGGTCAGCTACCGCAGCCAACGAATATATGACCACGGCACTCACCTCGCACAACACCGCCAACGGCAACATGATCGAGCTGGTGATCTGCAACAACGACGGCATGGCAGAGGGCGCGATCTCCGCGCTGAATGTTGCCGGCTTCAACACGGGCGAGGGCTCTCCCTTTATCCCCGTATTCGGCGTGGATGCCACCGACGCGGCGCGCAGCCTGATCTCCAAGGCACAGATGGCAGGCACCATCAAGCAGGACGCGGAGGGCATGGCAGAGGCCCTGCGGCATCTGACAAGCAACACGCTGACCGAGGGCAAAACGCTGATGGCAGAAACCGACCGCTTTACGGTGGACGAAAACACCAGAAAGGTACGGATCCATTATGCCAAATATCTCGGGTAACGGTAGCGAAAAGCAAGCATTTTTGCTTGAGATGCGAAGCATTGTCAAGGACTTCCCCGGTGTACACGCGCTCAAAAGCGTATCCTTCGCCGTGCGCCCGGGAAGCGTGCATGCACTGATGGGCGAGAACGGTGCGGGAAAATCCACCCTGATGAAGTGCCTTTTCGGCATCTATCAGAAGGACCGAGGAGAGATCCTGCTTGAGGGAAAGCAGGTACGCTTCGGGAACCCCAAGGAGGCGCTGGAGCACGGCGTAGCCATGGTGCATCAGGAGCTGAATCAGGCGCTGAAGCGAAACGTGATGGACAATATCTGGCTCGGCAGATATCCCACCCGTTTTGGGGGATATGTTTCCGAAAAGGAGATGTACCGCCGCACGAAGGAGATCTTTGACAGCCTTGGGCTCTCCATCGATCCGCACCGTGTGATGGGCACCATGTCGGTGGCGCAGCGCCAGATGGCAGAGATCGCCAAGGCGGTGTCCTATGACGCCAAGATCATTGTGCTTGACGAGCCGACCTCCTCTCTGACCGAGCAGGAGGTCGCGCACCTGTTTGAGATCATCGGCACGCTCCGTGCAAGGGGCTGCGGCATCATCTATATCTCGCACAAGATGGAGGAGATCCTGAAGATCTCGGACGAGATCACGGTCATGCGTGACGGCGCCAACGTCGCCACGGCGCCCGCTGCCGAAATGACCATGGACAGGATCATCCGCCTGATGGTGGGACGGGAGCTCTCCAGCCGCTTCCCGGAAAAGCTTTCAAAGCCGGGAGAGGTCATATTCAGAACCGAGGGGATCTCCTCGCGCTTCACACAGGTAGAGGACGTTTCCATTCACGTCAGAAAAGGAGAGATCGTGGGGCTTGCGGGGCTTGCGGGCGCGGGGCGCAGCGAGCTGCTTGAAAACATCTTCGGCATCTCGGCAAGGAAATGCGGCAAGCTTCTTTTACACGGCAAGGAGATCCGAAACAGAAGCTCACGCGAGGCGATCAGAAACGGCTTCGCCCTTGTGACCGAGGAGCGTCGCTCAACGGGGATCTTCGGCATCCTCGACATCACCGAAAACACCACCGTATCCGCGCTCAAGCGCTTTTTGGTTGGAAAATTTTTCGTAAATGACGGCAAACGGTATCAAAAAACAGAGGAAATGATCAAGCGCCTAGGCGTGCGGACCGCATCCAGAAAAACGCAGATCCGAACTCTTTCGGGAGGCAATCAGCAGAAGGTGATCTTCGGCAGATGGCTTCTGACCGAGCCGGAGATCCTCCTGCTTGACGAGCCGACGAGAGGCATTGACGTCGGCGCGAAATTTGAGATCTATCAGCTCATGGAGGAGCTTGCCGCCCGCGGCAAATCCATCATCATTGTTTCAAGCGAGCTGCCCGAGCTGATCGGTGTTTGTCACCGCATCTACGTCATGTCAGGCGGCAAGGTGACGGGCGAGGTCGATGCGGCAAGCACCACGCAAGAGGAGATCATGACGCTTGCCGCAAAAAATCTCTAGGCAAACACGGAAAGGTAACTCATATGAAACTGAAAATTATCGAAAAATTCAAGGCGCTTGAGCCGAGCGAACGACGGACCTATCTAAGCGAATTGCTGATATCCAACTCGCTGTATATCCTGCTTGCCGCCGCCATCATTCTCATACAGTGTATCAATCCGCGCTTTCTCTCGTGGCCCTCTGTGGTCAACATCATCTCGCTTTCGGCGGCAAACCTGCCGATCGCGCTCGGAATTGCGGGTGCGATCATTCTGACGGGAACCGACCTCTCGGCAGGCCGGATCGTGGGGCTCGTGGCATGTGTGGCGGCGGCGCTTCTGCAGACAAGCGGCTATGCGGCAAAGATGTTTCCGGGGCTTGATACCCTCCCCATTCCGCTGGTATTCCTCCTGGTGATCGCCATCGGCGCGCTGGTGGGCTTTATCAACGGCTATTGCACCGCGACCTTTCACCTCCACCCCTTCATTGTCACGCTTTCCACACAGCTCGTCGTTTACGGTGCTCTTTTGCTCTTTTTGATGAGTGGTAACAACAACGGACAGTCGATCTCCGGGCTTGACCCCTCCTACACCGCCTTTATCAAGGGCAGCTTTCTCTCGCTCGGGGGAACGCCTATCCCCAATTACGTGTGGTACGTGCTCGGAATTACCGCGATCATGTGGTTTGTCTGGAACAAAACGGCATTCGGAAAAAACATGTTTGCCGTCGGCTCCAATCCCGACGCAGCAAACGTTTCGGGCGTCAACGTCAAGCGCGTGATCGTCCTGGTCTTTATGCTGGCGGGCGTGCTTTATGCTGTGACGGGCTTTATCGAAGCGGCGCGCATCGGCTCCAACTCGGCGGCAACCGGTCTGAATTACGAGCTGGATGCCATTGCAGCATGCGTGATCGGCGGCGTGTCCTTCGTGGGGGGAACGGGCAAGATCAGCGGCGTGATCCTTGGCGTGGTGCTGTTGCGCCTGATCTTTGTGGGGCTGACCTTTCTCGGCATTGATGCAAACATGCAATATATCATCAAGGGTCTGATCATCCTGATTGCCTGCGCCATTGACATGCGCAAGTACCTCGTGCGACGCTGATCTCACAAAAAGCGCACCGTGTCGGGGCAAAACAAGCTTTTTTGCAAAGATCCATCTGTCAGACAGCTGGATCTTTCTTTTTTAGCACTTTGCCGAAAAGTTTTTCTGCGCTCTTGATTTTTCTTGCTTTTTTGCATGGGATATGCTACAATAATAAATGGAAATATTTCACTTCACAACGCCTTTGCGTTGCCTTTTTCGGAGGTTCACTTATGAAGGATCTGTTGCGTGCGGCAGTTTCGGCTCCTCGGCTTCGTGTTGCCGACGTTGCCTATAACACTGCCGAGATCGAAAAAAGAATCAAGGAAGCACAGGAAGCGGGTGTAACGCTCCTCGCCTTCCCCGAGCTTGCCGTGACGGGCTACACCTGTAAGGATCTGTTTTTATCCGATCTCCTGCTTGACCGCGCCGAAAAGGCGCTCTGCCTGCTTGCAAGCGCCGTGCCCGACACGATGCTGGTGGCAGTGGGTGCCCCCCTGCTGATCGGCAACCGTCTTTATAACTGCGCGGTCATGCTTTCGGGCGGCCGTATCGTAGGCGCCGTCCCCAAGACCTTTTTGATGGCGCACGGCGAGGGCAACGAGCGACGCTGGTTCTCTTCGGGCACTGACCTCGATCAGACGCTCTGCACGCTCGGTTGCTTCACCTTCCCTATCGGCACCGATCTGTTGTTCCGTGCCGCAGACGGCACCACCGTTGGCATTGAGCTTTGTGAGGATCTCTTTTCTCCACTTCCTCCCTCCACACTGCTCTGCATGGCAGGTGCAGAGGTGATCCTCAACCTTGCCGCCACCTCGGCATCGGTCGGCAAGCACAACTTCTTGCGTGATCTGGTCACGGGTCAATCGGCACGCACCATTTGCTCCTATCTGCTGGTGAGCGCAGGTGAGGATGAATCCACCTCGGACGCCGTTTACTCGGGTCAGGGGCTGATTGCCCACTCGGGCAAGCTGGTTGCCGAAAACAACCGCCACATCGACGGCAATTATCTGCTTTATACCGACCTGGATCTCGGCACCATCCGTTATGACCGCCGTTATAACAAGACCTTTGCAGAAAGCGCCTCGCACTACGGCGTTGGGGAACGGGTGGAGATTGTAGAGCTTTCCGCCTCTCTCGCCACCTCGGACGGCAGCATGATCAAGGTTGGCAGACTGCCCTTTATTCCGGAGGGCAAGGCAGCACGCACGGAGCGTTGCATGCAGATCTATGAGATGCAGGCAGCCGCACTTGCCCGTCGCCTGTCTGTCACGGGCGGCAAGCTGGTGATCGGCATTTCGGGCGGTCTTGACTCTACTCTTGCTCTGCTGGCAGCCATTCGTGCCATGGAGCGCCTTTCTCTGCCCCGTACCAATATCATCGCCATTACCATGCCCTGCTTCGGCACCTCGGACGAAACGCTGAAGAACTCTCTTGAGCTGATGAAAAATCTCGGCGTAACAGCAAGGCAGATCCCAATACGCGACGCAGTTTTACAGCATTTTAAGGACATCGGACAGGCGGCCGACGATTATTCGGTCACCTACGAAAACAGTCAGGCACGCGAACGCACACAGGTGCTGATGGACGTTGCCAACAAGGAAAACGCCATCGTGCTTGGCACGGGAGATCTCTCTGAAATGGCGCTTGGATGGTGTACCTACAACGGCGACCATATGAGCATGTACGGCATCAACGCGGGCATCCCCAAGACGCTCGTGCGCTGGATCGTGGACAGCATTGCAAGCGAAAACGTGCTGCCCGAGGCAAGTGCCGTGCTGCTTCGCATTCTCGATACGCCCATCAGCCCTGAGCTGCTGCCTCCCGATGCAGTCGGAAAGATCTCGCAAAAGACAGAGGACATCGTCGGTCCTTACGCATTGCATGACTTTTTCCTTTATTATGCCGTGCGCTACGAATACCGCCCCTCGAAGATCTTCCTGCTTGCCCAAAAGGCGTTTGCAGACATTTTTGACGGTGCCACCATCAAGAAATGGCTCTCGGTCTTCTGGCGCAGGTTCTTCACCCAGCAATTCAAGCGTAATTGCACGCCTGACGGCTTAAAAATCGGCTCTGTGGGGCTTTCTCCCCGTGCCGATTGGCAGATGCCTGCCGACGCCTCCAGTGCCGAATGGCTGCGAGAAATTGAGGAAATCGAAGTTTGACCGTTCCTCTATCAATCAGGCGCTTGTGGCAAAACGCCACAAGCGCCTTTTTATTGTCGCCTGCTTCTCGTTGAAGAGCTTTTGTTAATGCATTTACAGGTCGTCGAGGGCGCCGACCCCCTCGTTGTCATCCTGAGTGGAGGGCGGAGCCCGCAGTCGAACCCGTAGGGCGATGCGAAGCATCGGGATCTGCGAGGGGATCGCGGATGTAAGGACATACCGCGAGGACGCCCATGAACGGGTCGTCGAAGGCGCCGACCCCTACCGCGGTCTGATCACACCCGAACGTACCGTGGGGTGTGGGAAATCGGGTGCGCGTGCGCGCCCTGTTTCCGCCGCCAACGACCGACGGTTCTTCCCTTGATGGTCGCGCCCCGTGGCTAGATCGACCAATGTTGAAACTATATCATACATGGCAGGGGCTGTTCTTATTGGAAAGCTTTTTCTTTCTCTCATTTGGGGAAAGACGAAACGGATAGCAATTTTATGATCAAGTGGAAAAAGCGGCACCTGCCGTAGCAGGTGCCGCTTTTGTATTGAGTTTTACTCTACTGCTGTTACACGATCAAGCAGCGGGAATGAATGCCTTAAGGGCGTTCTGCTGCTCCTCAGTGTAGCGGCTGTAAAGAGTCTTACCTTCAGTAGAGTTGATGGAGTTGTAAGCATAAATTCTGTTACCGACAGGCTCAGCAAGGTCGTTGGTATCGGCGATAGCAGCCTTAGCAACCTTGGTCATGGAGCTGGTGCTGGCAGCAGGATCAAATGCAGCATAGTAGTACTCAACCGTATCGTCAGACTTCGTGACCTTTGCGTAGGACACTGCGGTGAAGTCCTTGTTGTAGTTAGCCTGCTTGATATCAACGAGAGCGGCACGGAAGGTGACACTGCCGTCGGTATTCTCAACAAGACCGTTCTGAGCTGCCACGTCAACGAAAGACTTGGAAGCAGCGGTGAGAACTGCAAGGTAATCGATGTTGGTCGTCACTGCACTGTAAACACCATCGTCAACCGTCACGATGCCAAGAGCGACAAGGTGCTCGGTGGGGAAGATGATGGTACCGTAGGAAACGGTGCCAAGTGCCTTGAGAGCCGCAACGTTATCAGCGGAAACCGTGGAGGTGAAGCGGATGCCCTGGTTGCCGACGTTGACGCGAGCGGTGGCGGAGCCCATGGTGGGACCGTACACGTCTGCGGGAACGACTGCATATGCGTAGTAATCAACGCCTGCATACTTCACTGCGGTAGCGGTAGCAACGTTTGCAGGGATGGATGCATTGTAGAGATCACTGTAGTTTGCAAAGACGTAGGCGGGCGCAAGGTCAGCCTTGATCAGCACAGTGCCGCCCAGAACATCAAACTTGCCCTTCGCGTTGAGCATACGGAAAACCTGATCTGCGCCGACACGGTCGCTGATAAAGAGACCGCCCTCAATGATCACGTGAGAAGGATATCTGCCCAGAGAGTAGACGATGGAGTTTTCTTCCTTGGAAGCCGAAACCACATCATTGCTCATCAGGTGGAAGGTACCGCCTCTGATGATGACCTTACCGGTTTCGCAGCCGTCAACGTAGATCGCACGTGCAGACTCTATATTGAAGACACCGCCCTCGATGATCAGATCGCCGACCGTGCCCTTCACGTAGATGGCACGAGCTGCCTTGGTGTTAAAGGTACCGCCCGTGATCTTGACATAAGAGCCGACCTTGGGAGAACGGAAGTCTACGATATCGCCGTTCTTTTCGGTGTTGAAGGTACCGCCCGAGATCTCAAGCAGACCCTTCTGTGCAGCTCCCTCAGCGGCAGAGATGCCGGGGCAGAAATTGATGATAGAGCCGGTGTTGCTTGCGGTGAAGTTACCACCCTTGATGTAAACCTTGGATACGCAGTCACCGTCGGACATGTCAATGACGTTGGAGGGGGAAACGAAGGTACCGCCCTCGATGGTGATGGTTGCACCTGCGGCGTTGATGATCTTAGCCTCGCTTTCGAGAGGAAGGAGGAACTTGCCGGAGTAGATGTTCAGCTGACCGCCCTTAGAACCGTTGTGCAGACGGATGCAACGGGTAGTAGCGTAGTCAACCCAGCTGGGATCTCTGAATACAGGCTCGGCAGCGGTGCCGTCAGTTGCAGGAGAGCCAATGTTGATGATACCGACCGTACCACTACGAACCCAGTTTCTGGAGCCAATGAACTCGCCGCCGGTGATATTGATAACGCCGGAGCAGTTCATTCGCACGAGTGCCTCGGACAGCTGGTTACCCGTGAAGGTACCGCCGCTGATGTTGATCACACAATTGCCGTCGTGGGCAACGACAAAGGCGTGAGATCCAAAGCTGTTGTAGGTGCCGCCGCTGATATCGACGGTGGTTGCAGTGTTGTTATTGCAGATACGTAAGCTATCATAACCGCTACCGCCCTGGTCGTTGATCACGATGTCACCGCCGAGATACAAAGTCTTATCCGTCACGCCCGCTTCAAAAGTTGTTCCGTAATGAAGCTCAAACAGGCGACCGGTACTGGTGCTGTTGAACACACCGCCCGTGATACGGGTTCTTACGCCCGCGGCGAAGCTCTCAATGAACAGAAGCCTGGTCGAACCGGAGTTCTCGAAAACAGGTCTTGTTTCGGGAGAGGTCTGGGTGATGTTAAGCTCACCGTTCCTCTTGTCGATCAGGATGCCCTTACCCGCGATCTTGAAGTGACCGCCAGAAATGTTGACGATAGCGCCGCGGTCGGAGATGTAGACTGCATACTGTCCATCACTTGTGCCCACGCCGTAATCGAAGGTACCGCCCGTGATATTCCAGGTTGCATTACCGCTGTTAATGCGAAGCATCCAGGCGCCTGCCTTTGCAGGGCTGAAGTGACCGCCGCTGATGTTGACCAGAGCACGGTCGGTCGCGTCGGAGCCACCCTGCTGATGGATCTGACCAACAAAATTACCTGCCGTGATCGTGACATTGCCGTAACCCTTGTTCTGGATGATGCCAAAGGTTGCATCGACGTGAGAGGTCACGTTGATGCCCGCAAAGGTGATATCACCGTTGCTGATGATAAAGCCCTTGTCCTTTGCAAAGGTGATGGTGTGATTACCCTGGAAGGTAATGTTGACGTTCGCAGAGATCGCGATATCGGCATTGGCAGTAAAGTCTGCCGTGAGCTCGATCACCGCAGGAGTTCCTGCCCCGACATTCGCGATTGCTGCATTCAGTTCTGCCTCGGTAGCGACCTGGGTGGGTGCAGGCGACGTCGCGGAAGCGCCGATTGCCATGACCATGACCACAAGCACGACCAACACAGCAAAGAGTGCGATGCGCATGTTCTTTTTCATGTTCATTCTCCTTTTGTGAAAAATTTCGGATCGGGAGGCGACCCGTTGTTGTAATGTCCTTATTTGTGAACAAATATTGGATAGAACATTACATTTTTACATTTACATTATACGCAATTTCTCCGAAACAGTCAAGAGTTTTACGATTCTTTTTTCATTTTCGCGATTTTGAACAAAAAATGAACACCGATGTGTGCATTTTGCTCAATAGGAAAATTCAGGGGAATTGCCGATATCTCTTCGGCACGCGTATATCGTGCGACTTTGGTCCGCGGAAGGCGCCGCGAGGGATCGAGGAGGGTATTTTCCAGGGTCGGCGAGGACGCCCACAATCGGGTCGCCGAGGGTGCCCCCCTCGTTGTCATCCTGAGCGAGGGGCGAAGCCCGCAGCCGAACCCATAGGGCGATGCGGAGCATCGGGATCCGCGAGGGGATGGCGGATATAAGGGCGTGCCGCGAGCACGCCCACGAACGGGTCAGAGGGCGCTGAGCCCTACCGCGGTCGATCACGCCCGAACGTACCGCGAGGTGTATGGTTTTGCAGATGTTTTTTGTCGGCAATTGATTTCTTCATCAACACAAAAAGCAGGCGGGAGCGTTCCGCTCCCGCCTGCCGGGGTCTTTAATTATTCTTCAGTGCCAAAGCTCTGGACGAACCAGCTGGTCTGACCCTCCTTGAGGAGGTATGCCTTGAAGGCATTCTGCAGATACTCGTTATAGGGGCTGTAGCCGCTACCGGAAACCGAAGGATACTTGTAAACTTCGCCCTGCTTTGTCTTGACATCGTCAAGAGTCTGATCTGCCAGCGTGCTGATATCAATACCGCCGCGGCAGGAGTTGACTGCGCCGTAATAGTAGGTCACAGTGGGCTCTGCGGGAGCAGGATCGCCTGCAACCACGTCCACTACCTCGACAACCTTGGCGTAAGGAATTGCCACGAATACGCGACCGAGGTTTGCTTCCTTAATATTAATCAGGGATGCGCGGAAGGAAACGCTTCCATCCGCATTCTCGGTAAGACCGTTGTTGGCAACAATGTCAACATAGACCTCATTGAGCAGCTTTTCGTTTGCCTCGGCATAAGCCTTAAGGCCTTCCATGGTGGTCACGCCTGCATCAAGCAGAATGTTCATGGGAACGATGACCGTACCGTAGGAAACGGTGCCGAGCTGCTTGAGAGCAGCAACGGTTTCGGCATCCACCGTGGAGATGTAGGAGATGCCCGCGTTCTCATAGCTGGGACGGATCTCAACCGACTCGCTCTTGGGAGCCAGGACATCGTTACTGGGCATATACAGCGAGAAGATGTATTTTGAGCCCTCGTATTTATAAGTCGAGTAAGAAGACTTATCAAACGTTAAGTCGGTAATGAAGTTTGCGTAACGCTTGTTGCCGGTTCTGGAGAGGTACATTGCAGCAACAACGTTGACACTCGGCTGGTTTTCGACGCCCGCGTAGAGAAGCTCGGTGGCAAAGCCGCCGTCAATAAAGAGTGCACCGTTAATGGTCAGCGTTTCGCCGTGGGAGCCGTCCTCAACATAAATGCCGTAGCCGCTCTCGCCGAGCACGGCAAATTTACCGCCGGTGATGGTGGCCTTCAGAGTCTTGCCCGTTACAAAGTTCAGGACCTTGCCTGTACCCTCGATGCTGAAGCTGCCGCCCTCGATGACAAGCGTACCGTTGTTCTTCTCGATGACGGTGCCGTTGCCTTCTTGTACGTAGTTACCGCCCGTGATGGTCACGGTTGCACCACCGTCGGAGATACGGACAATGGGCGCAGCGTTATTTGCGGAAAAATTGCCGCCCTCGATGCGGTAGGTGCCGGAGTTGTTCGCATTGAAGAGATAACCGCTGCCATTCTGTACGTAGTTACCGCCCGTGATGACCATGTTTACGCCACCAGAGGTAGCGATGAGGCAATCAGTGTTGCTTACAACAAAATCGCCGCCCTCGATGCGGTAGGTGCCGCTGTTGTTGGCATTGACGATAGCGCCGGCTCCAACAGAACCGTTGAAGGTACCGTCCTTGATGGTCACGCTGACGTTGGCGCCGTTTGTAACTACTACGCCGCCCATGTTCGGCTGACCGGGATTGCGACCGAAGTAGCCACCCTCGAGCACCACGGTGCTGTTTGCACCGTAGCGGAAGCAACGGTAACCAAAAAACTTGGCCTTATCACCCTTGACGGTGATGGTCGTGTTCGCAGCAGCATCAACTGCTGCCGCGGAGTCGCCGCCGAAGAAGCAACCGCCCGAGATCTCGAGATCAACATACTGCGCAGTCACGCCGACTGCAATGCCGCAGATATCACCGCCGTACTGTGCCTGACCTGCGTTCTTCACCTGCTCAGCATAAGAATCGGGATTGTCGTAGTCAACGCCCTCAACGTAAGAGAAGATGCCGCCGCTGATCTTGACCGCACACTTTACATTGATTTTGAGCGAGTAGGCGGTTCCCCGCGTCCCGGGGAAGCTGCCCGAGCCGGTGCCGCCGTTGTAGAACTCACCGCTGGTGATCGTGAGAGCCAGAACGGGAGCCGCCGCCGGATCGGCAGGAGTGCCCGCAACAAGCAGAACAACGCCGCCTGTGCCGTACTCGCGAACGTAGAATTTACCGCCGCTGATCTCGGCAGTGGCAGGAAGATCAACACTAACCACAGAGCCGTTGCCCGCAGTCATATCAAACACGCCGCCCTTGACGACCAGCTTGCCGCCGGTTGCCTTAACAAGGAAGCCGCTGGCATCGGAGGTGGTGCCAGATACGTTGACACCGTCAAAGGTCACGGTGCCTGCGGTTGCCAGAATACCAGTATTGGGAGCAGTGAAGGTAATGGTGAAGTTGCCCTTCAGGGTAACGTCACGGGCAATGGTCAGCTGCGCTGCAACATCGATATCAGCTGTCAGCTCAACGATGTCGGCAGTGCCTGCCAGTGCAGCCGTGAGATCCGCTTCGTTTGCAACGGTCACGGTCACAGGATCTGCGGGTGCGGGATCATCTGCAGATACCACCACAGCAGTCATGACGACCATCACGATGACCAGCATGGCAAGCAGGATCAAACGCATGTTCTTTTTCATGATACTTTCTCCTTTTTGTAAAAATTGCGAAAAGTGTTTTCGGTGCAACTGCCTACCTATTTACATACGCGAGCGCAGTACACGGGCAGACCGTTACAATTTCACAACTTCATTTTACATATTTTTTAACAATTAGTCAAGATGGCAGGGGAAGTTTTTTTCTTTTCTACTTTTTTAACAAAAAGCAGGAAATATCCTTGGTCAAAAAGACGATTCAGCCCCGTACGAAGCGATTTTTTGTTTCTGAAAAGTGCACAAAGCTCCATCGGATCCTGTCCTTCTTTAGGAAAATGCCGCCATTTTTTCATCGGATGTTTGCTGCAATGTTTTCATTTTGTTCAAAAACAGAAAGATGCGGAACGCGCTGCATCAGCAGGGGCTGCCTTAAAGATCCGACTTCGGCAAACGCCCGTCGGCAAAAAGAGAGGGCGGAGAGTACAATGGGTGATGTTCTTAGCGGAGAATTTAAAAAATACCGCTAAGCGCGAGCATCGCATCTGACCGGTCAAATGCATTTGGGCTGAGCAAAAAACCCTTATAACGACAGAAAGAGATAACAAATCGTAACCGAAATGTTATCTCTTTTTTGTTTGTGAAGTTTTCGCCGGCGCGAAAGTGAAGTTGCTACGCAGTGAAGTTTGTGCTACACACAAGTGAAGTTGAGTTTGCCTCTTCGCCATAGGCAAAGCTTCACTATCTGCAGGATAACTTCACTTAAAAAGTAAACTTCACTTGCCCATAGGGCAAACTTAGCTTTAGCGCGAATACTCCGTTAAGAGTATCACGCTAAAGCTCTCCGCCCTTTCCCGGCAGCATCATTTGCTTTCCTCCCCCTCCTGCGGCGGGAAGGAATCGGCAAACGCAGTCGCCAGCCGATCACAGCGCTCATTATAAGGGTGACCCGCGTGCCCGCGAACCCAGCAAAAGGTGACCTCATGCTTTTTCAGCAAGCCGAGAAGCTGCTCCCACAGGTCGGGGTTCTGCGCAGGGGAACGGTCGGGCTTGCGCCAGCCGCGCGCGCGCCAGCTCTCTGCCCATCCGTTATTGATCGCCTCCACCACGTAACGCGAATCCGAGGTCACAGTGACCTCGCAGGGCTCACGCAGTGCCGAAAGCGCCGCGATCACGCCCGAAAGCTCCATGCGGTTATTGGTGGTGTGCGCCTCTCCTCCCGAAAGCTCTTTTTCGTGCGCGCCGTATACTAAGATCGCGCCCCAGCCCCCTCTTCCCGGATTGCCGCGGCAGGCACCATCCGTATAGATATCCACGTGCTTCAACGCAGCTCTCCTTTCCGATCACTTCGCAGACTGTGCGATCCTTTCGCAATACGCCTTGATGGCGCATACCGTTTCCTCGCTCAGGTCATGCTCGATCTTACAGGCATCCTCCAGCGCCGTTTCGCGCGAAACGCCGAGCGCCATCAGCAGGTCTGCCACGAGGCAGTGCCGCTCGTACATGCGCTCCGCCACCTCCATGCCTCTATCGGTCAAGGCAAGTCCGCCCGCGTCGGTCACGGTGACAAAGCCGCTTTGGCGCAGCTCACGCAGCATGACGCTCACGGTCGGGCGGGAAAACCCCAGTGCCTTGCAAAGATCAACGGCACGCACCTTTTCTCCTCCCCTCGAAAGGATCAGGATCTGCTCCAGATAGTTTTCTCCCGATTCGTGTATCGACAAGGGTCTTCCCTCCTTTCATATCAGCATCAAGGCTCTTCTTCATCCTCCTGCTTTCTCGGCGTGATCAGCAGTGTCAGCTTGGTGACGCGCTCCTCGTCCATCTCGGACACGATGATGAAAAGATTTTCATAGGCAAAGCTGTCGCCGACATGCGGGTTTGCCTCCAGCATCTCCACAGCCCAGCCACCCATGGTGGTATATTCGCAGGTAAAGCTCTCGGGGCAATCGAAGCCTACCTCGTCAAAGCAATCCTCGATGTTCATCTCGCCCGAGATCTCAAAGGTATTCTCTCCCGTCGGACGGCATTCGCGAACGATCACGTCGGTATCGTCCCAGATATCGCCGACCAGCTCCTCCAGAACATCCTCCATCGTGACGACGCCCAATGTGCCGCCAAACTCGTCAATGACGATGGCAAGATGCATCTTCTTTTCGCGCATGCGTGCCAGCGCCGCAGGCAGCTTCATGGTCTTATGGAGCTTGCAGGGCTTCATCAGAAGCGCACGGATATCGGGCTGCTCCTCATCGATCGCCGCCTTATAGTAGCGGTTGAGCGACAGGATGCCGATGATGTTGTCCACGCTGTCCTCATAGACGGGCAGGCGGGAATACTGCGAGGAATCGGCGATGAGCGCGCGGATCTCACTCATATCATCGTCGATGTCAAAGCCCACCATATTGATACGGGGGGTCATGATCTCCTCCACGGTGATATCATGGAATTCGAGCGCGGATTGCAAAAGCTCACCCTGCTCCTCGTCGATGACGCCCTCCTCCTCGACCGTATCAATGATGGAGGAAAGCTCCTCCTCGGTCACGGTGGGATCGTCTTCAGTACGGTCCTTGCCCCAGAGCTTGCGCAGCACAAAGAGCAGTGCCAACACGATGCCCACGATGGGGCTGAGCAGCACGGTCAGGACCCGCGTGGGGATCGCCAGCCAGCGCACCACCGTGTCGGCGTGCTGCTTGGCAAGCACCTTCGGTACGATCTCACCGAAGATCAGGATCACCACAGTCACCGCCACGGTGGCAACGGTGGACGCAACGCCCACGTGCGCGGGAAACAGCTGGAGCACGATCAGCGTCGTGCAGGTGGAAACGGCAATGTTGGCAAGGTTGTTGCCGACCAGAATGGTGGAAAGCGCCGTGGTAAAGCGGTCACTGATGCGATATGCAAGTCCCGCTGTTTTCGAGCCCCCCTCGGCAGCACGGCGCAGACGCATCTTATTGGCGGTGTTGAAGGCGATCTCGGATGCCGAAAAGTACGCCGAAAGAGCGATCATCACCGCGATCACGATATATGGCCATGTACTCATGCGCGCACCTCCTCTTCCTGCTCGGCAGCGCGCGCCGCCATATCCTCTTCATCGAGAATATGGATGCGCACGAAGGTGGCACACTGATTTTCTACGGTATCGACCGTGAACTCCAAATCACCGTAAAGGAAGGTCTCCTCTGCCACGGGCAGATGACCCAGCCTTTCCAGCATCAGCGAGAGCACGGGCTTGGCGGCAATGGAACGGGGGGCGGCGGGAAGTCCCATCCGCTCGTACACGGTGCCGACCAGCATATGTGTATTGACAAGGTAACGGTTTCCGCCGAGTGCGCGGAAATTCTGATCCACCACATCCTCCTCATCGAAGATCTCTCCGACCAGCTCCTCAAGAATATCCTCAATGGTCAGAAGCCCCACTGCGCGCTGATCCTCGCCCGCAACGATCGCCATATGGTGCTTGTGCTGGCGCATGTCGGTCAGCACGTCATCGATCTTTGCGTTTTCCTTAATAAAATAAGGGGCGGAAAGAAAATTGCGCAGCCTGATGTTTTTGTTACGGTGATATGCGGTCAGAAATTTACGGACGCGCAGCGTACCGATCACGTGACAGGGATCTCCCGAGTATACGGGAATGCGCGAGTGATTGGTGGCGCGGATCGCCGCGACGATCTCCTCGATCGGTGCGGCAACGTCGAGCGACTCAATATCCTTTGCCATGGTCATGATATCACCTACGGTGGTATCGCCAAAGCTCAACGCGGATTTGAGCATGTCACCCTGCTCCTCGTCCACAACGCCCTCCTCCTCAACGGTTTCGATGATCTCCTTGAGCTCATCCTCGGTGATCGACGGTTCGACCTCCTTGCCCGCAAACAGGCGCGAAGCTCCCGCGGAGATCAGACCGAAAAAGGCGGCGAACGGTGCAAGAATTTTCATTAAAAAGCGCAACGATCCCTGAAAAAAGAGCGACACGCTCTCACTGCGGTCGTTGGCAAAGCTTTTGGGGATCATCTCACTGAACAGAAAGATGACCGCCGTGCTCGCCGCAGAGCAGGCAATGGAAAAGGCAAACGAATTGATGAACGCCTCTCCCCTGTGCGCAAAGAGCTGTGTAGCGATCAGGGTCGCCACAGAAGCGCCCGCGATCTTGGTCACGTTGTTACCGATCAAAAGCGTTGTCAGCGCTTTATCAAAATTGTTGATCACATACATCACGCCGCGGGCACGTCGGTTGCCCCCGTCGGCACGTGCTTTGATCTTGATCTTGTTAACTGCCGAAAATGAACTTTCGGTTGCGGCGAAATAGGCGCCGCCGATGACGAAAAGAACAAACAATATCCATAATGGAACTGTACTGTCCATGAGAAAAAAACCAACTCCTTTTTTCTTTAAATTGCAGTACCCATTTTCGGGTATACTCATTTTATTATACCATTGTACCGAAATCTTGTCAAGAGAAGAAGCGAAAATCGCGAAAAGCAGTCGCCAAAACCCTGCATATCGATTTGATCTGCCGTGGGTCCTGTCGCAGCGGCTCCGTGCAGAGTCAAACGGGCGGGCAAGATGATCCTTTCTCCGGCTGATCCTCCTGAAAATCCACCCCATATACCGACTTTTTCCAAAGAATGCTATGGATATTTTTCCTCGTCGCTACAAACAATATCCTTGTCAACACCGCCAAGAAGTGTGAAACAAGGAGTTATTTATGAAAGCAACCGGAATTGTGCGTCGCATCGACGATCTCGGACGTGTCGTGATCCCCAAGGAGATCCGCCGCACCATGCGAATCCGCGAGGGCGACCCGCTTGAAATTTATACAGACCGCGAGGGGGAGGTCATCTTCAAAAAGTATTCCCCCATCGGCGAGCTGGCGGCTTTTGCCGCCGAGTATGCCGAAACGCTCCACAAGACCTGCTCCCTCTCGGTCGTTATCTGCGACCGCGACGCTGTGATCGCCACAGCGGGCGTTTCGCGCAAGGAATACGCTGAAAAATCGCTCTCCGAGGCATTGGAGAAGATCATTGAGAGCCGCACGCTCTATGTATGGAGAGAGGGGATGGAGCGTCTTTACGTCATCAGCGAGGGCGGCAGCCATACCATCAGCACGGCAATGCCCATCCTTGCGGAGGGCGATATCGTGGGATGCGTGGTTTCTCTTTCCTCCGACAAGCAGGAAAAGAATATGCCCGCAACCGACGTGGAAAGCAAGCTCATCCAAACCGCAGCGGGCTTTCTCGGAAGACAGCTCGAATCCTGAAAAAGAAAAACGGCATGATCCGTACGGATCATGCCGTTTCCTCGTGAGAATGCTTTTTTTGAAAAGGATTGGTGGCAATAGCGGTCTTGCGCTCGGTCATCACAAAGAAAAATACGGCAAGATACGCATATGGGATCGGGCAAAATTCGCCCGGATTGACCATCGACATCAGCAGCAACCCCAAATAGCAAAGTGCAAGGAGAAAGACGCTGTCCTTCCGCACCGCGATCGAAAGGCGCAGGCGATTGATGAGCTGCCAGCCCCATGCAAGAACACCGAATATACCGAGTCCGCCCAGCACCTGTGCCGGGAAGCAGTGATACCAGTTGATGGTGCCCGCCTTGCCGTCATAAAGATCGGCATTGCCGAGATAGCCGAGTCCGCTGCCGAAAAGCGGATTTTCACGGAAGTTGGCGAAGCTGCGCTCGACCAGCTTCCAGCGCACCTCCTCGGGGTTGTAGATGCCGAAGGCGCCGCCGTTCACCGCCATGAGCACACCGGCGTATACCGCAACCATCACCGCATAGGCACAAAACATCTCTGCCCAGATCTTTTTAACGGGATCGCGCTCGGTCATTCTGCCGGCAACACAGCAGATCACCAATTCCACGCCCGCAAAGAGCTGACCGCCACGCGAGCCCGAAAGCATCAGTGCGCCGAACATCCCGAACGCGAGGAGATATCCCGCACTTTGCTTGTGCGCCCAACAGACAGTAGCCGGCATGGCAATGAGCAGCATTGTCGATACATTATTGCTCCACTGAACGCTTGGCAAAAGGTGGAAGGCACGCACCTCCCAAAGCGCCGGAAGCATGTAGGCAAAAACGATCAGGGCGGCGCTCATGCCCCAGAAGCACAGATCCGAAAGCAACGCCTCCTCATCGGCGTCCTCTCTTGCCTCGTTTTTGAGGATCCAATAGCAAAGCAGCAGCCCCGGTCCAAGACCGATCATAAAGACCAGTGAGGCAGGACGGAAATAGTCGCCCGCACCGATCATACCAACGCCCCCGAGCATAGTGGCGAGTGCCACGGCGGCAAGCGGAAGGAAGGAGGCACCGAAGGAAAAGCGGGGACACAGACGAACCAGATGCACCGTCAACGCCACCACGGCGATCGGGAGCAGCCAGACGTATTCAATAAAGAAGGAGAAGGAATCGTAACAGAAGATCAGCAGCAGTGAAAGCTCCAAGAAAATCAGCGTTAAATACCGTGTGCGGCGCAAAAGCACCAGTCCTATGCAAAGAGCGATCACCATGGCAATGGCAAACGGGGCGATCCGTTCGGTATCGCCCCGTGTGAGAACTGCCACAAGGACAGTCAGCACCGAGAGAAGCACACGGTAGAGCGTCGGTCCGTGCCGTTTGACACAGGCGCCAAGCTCCTTCGGATCAAGAATACGCTTCATTCCTGACCGTATTGACCGTGCTGATAGCTGCTGTACTTACCGCCATAGCGGTTATAGCCGTAGCCGCGCTTATAGTTTACGTCGTTGAGCAGGAAGCCCGAAAGAGTGGCCCCCACCGCCTCCAGCGACTCGATCGCCGTCTTGACGGCATTGATGTTGGAATAGCCTGCACGCACCACGAAGACGTAGCCCGTCAGCTGTGCTGTAAGAACGCCCGCGTCGGTGGTTTCGAGAAGAGGCGGAAGATCGATAAAGATGTAATCGTATCCTGCCTTTGCCTCGTTTAAGAGCTCTGTCATTTTGGTGGAGGAAAGCAGCTCGGAGGGGTTGGGGGGAATATGCCCGCTGGGGATCAGATCCACGCCCTCGGCAACCTTGACCGTGCAGGTCTCAAAGGGCTTTTCCTCCAGTCCCGCGAGCGCCTCGGAAAGCCCCTTATGCTTTTTATCCAAAGAGAAGATCTTGTGCTGTGCGGGACAACGCATATCACCGTCAATCAGCAGCACCTTCTTGCCGAGCTGCGCAAAGCTGAGGGCGATATTGGCGATCATAATGCTCTTGCCCGCGCCCGAAAAGCCCGAGGTCACACCGAAGATGGGCGAAAGATCATCCTTCTTCTTGACGTAAAGCAGATTGGTGCGCATGTTCTTGAAGGACTCTGCCACCGAGAAGGGAGTCTTCTCATTCAGCAAACGGGTCTCGTAATCACGCTTGATCCTGTTGGCATCACCCTTATTCGACTCGATATCCTCGCCGATCAGCTTACGGCGCTTTGCCGATTCACCCTCGCGCACCCACTGCGGGATCTGACCCACCACGGGGATCTCGAAGTTATCCTTGAGCGCATCCTCACCGTAAATGGTCTTGTCAAGAAATGCACGAAGGAAGAAGACAAAATAGGTGATCAAAAAGGTGAGAAAGCCGCCGATGGCAAGATTCAGAAGAAGATTCGGGGAATCGGGATCGGTATCAAGCTCACCCCTGTTATTGGGCTCTACGCTCACGTAATCCTTGGTGTTTTCGCTCTTTAAAAGATCGGAGGTCTTATCCTCGAACACCTTGAGAATATCATATGCCATCTGGGGATCGGCGGAAACGACCTTGACGGTAAACACGGGGGTGTTACTCTCCGAGGAAACGGTGACCATGCCTGCCAGCTCCTCCACCGTCAGTGAGCTGCCGCTTCGGGCATTATACTCCTTGGTCATCTCCTCAAGAAAGACGTTGCCCTTGATCTTATAGACGTAGTTCGACGCCAGCTGTGCCGCACCCGACTGATAGGAAGAGGTGATAGAGCTGGAGCTCTCCACTGTGTTCTCCACGAAGAAATCCGCAGAGGAGGAATACATCGGCGTGACCAGCAGCTTGGTATAGGCAAGCGCGACACCGATGCCCACCGCCAACGCGACGGCAAGCCACACGATGCGGCGACGGAATACCTGCCAAAGAAAAGCAAGGCTGATTTCGCTGTTCTTTACGTTGTGATCCATATCTGACTCCTTGGTAAAATGTTGAAATAATATTAGTTTTTCTGACTCGGCACCTTGGGGCCCCCCTCGTGATAGGTGGGCACAAGGCGCTTGATGAGTGCCTTATATTCGTCGGTATCGTTCGCGATCATCTCGCGCATCTCATCCAGCGTTTTCCAAAGATCATCCTCGTCAAACTGAATGGGCTTTCCGATATAGATCGACTGGTTGGCGGTGGATTTCATTCCCTCCTCCGCCATCAGCAGCTCCTCGTAAAGCTTTTCGCCGGGACGAAGCCCCGTAAAGACGATCGGGATCTCCTCATAAGGCTTATAGCCCGAAAGACGGATCAGATTTTCCGCAAGCGTCACGATCTTCACAGGCTCGCCCATGTCAAGCACGAAGATCTCGCCGCCCGTGGCATAGGCACCCGCTTGCAGAACAAGCGAAACCGCCTCGGGAATGGTCATGAAATAGCGTACGATATCGCGGTGCGTGACCGTGACGGGTCCCCCCGCCTCGATCTGCTTTTTGAAAAGCGGGATCACACTGCCGTTACTGCCCAGCACGTTGCCAAAGCGCACCGCCACATAGTCGGTATGCTCGGAGCGACGGCCGAAGGTCTGCACGATCATCTCGCAGATCCGCTTGGTGGCACCCATGATGTTGGTGGGATTGACCGCCTTGTCGGTTGAGATCATGACAAAGCGCTCGGCACGGTATTCATCCGCGACCTTTGCCACGTTGTAGGTGCCGAAGACGTTATTCTTGATCGCCTCCTTGGGGCTTCGCTCCATCAGAGGAACGTGCTTATGCGCCGCAGCATGGAAAACGATCTCAGGTCTGATCTTATCAAACACTGTGCGCAGGCGCTGCATGTCGCGAACACTGCCGATCAGGACCTCAAGGTCAAGATACGGGTAGGAACGGCGAAGCTCCATCTCGATATCATAGGCATTGTTTTCGTAAATGTCGAAGATCACCAGCTTGGCAGGATTATGCGCCGCGATCTGGCGGCAGAGCTCACTGCCGATCGAGCCGCCGCCGCCCGTCACCAGAATGTGCTTGCCCTGCAAATAGGCAAACACCTCCTTGGTGTTGATCTCGGCGGGAGCACGACCAAGCAGGTCATTGACGTCGATCTCGCGCAGATTGTTGATGAGCGTGGTGCTGTCAAGCATCTGATACACACCGGGAAGGATCTGCACGCGGCAGGAGGTGCGGGAGCAGATCTCGCAGATATCACGGATCGCTTCTCCCTTTGCAGAGGGAATGGTGATGAAGATCTGCTTGATGTCATAATACACGGCCATGCGCTCGATGTCATGGCGGTTGCCCACGATCGGCACACCGCAGATGCGGGAATGGAGCTTTGCGGGATCGTCATCGATCACGCAGACCGGAAACATGCGGATGTGCTTGGAGGTCTTCATCTCCTGGATGACCACCGAGCCGGCAGAGCCGCCTCCCACCACCATAACACGCGTGTGATCGCTCCTTGCCGAAACGCGGTATTTGATGGAACGGCACCAGCGAAGGAAGAAGCGGGAAAACACCACGAGATCCGCAAAGATCAGGAAAAAAACAAAAACCGAGGAAAAGCGGGCAAAGCCGGTGATCAGACTAAACGCCGTATCAAGCAGCGTCAGCACGCCGATCGCCGTCATGATCCGCAGCATCTCGTAAAAGCCGACCGACCTCATTTCCACCGAATAAAGACCGCTGATAAAGAAGGTCAGGAGTGTTGCCATGCCCGTAAAGAGCAGCCAATACAGATCACCCTTGCCGTCGAGAAGACTGCCCGCGGTCAACAGGTTTGCCAGAAAAAATGAAAGCGCAAAAAACACCGCATCGGCAAACAGCAGTGTGATCAGCTTGCGTGCCTTGCCAAGATATCGTTCCTTCATACCGCAAAATCCTTTCGTCTGTACTTGGGGGCGCATGCATCTGCCACAGAGATCGAGAGCGAGTGCGGACTTTACAAGCACACTCGCCGCCGAAAATCAGGACCCGGGGACAGGTCAACTCGCTCTCTCGTCCTCAACATCTATATTATATTACTACACAAATAGTATTTTGTCAATAGATTCGATAAAATGACAAAATTAAACATCCTGTAACGTTGCTTTTTCCGAAGTCGGTCAAAAAAACAGCAAAAAAGGGGCGAAAAGATGCCCCGCCCCGACGGCGAAGGGCATTCCGCCCCCGCAGGTCCTCTTGCCTACGTTTCGGTCGAATCGATAAAGATCCGTTTCTTTTCTTCCTTTTCCTTTCGCTTCTCCTCGCGCTCGCGCTCGGTCTGCTCACGCTTTTCCGCCTTGTCCCGCTCTGCCTGCTCGCGCTTCTCCGCCTTCTCACGCTCTCGACGCTCGCGCTCGGCAAAATCAGGATCGGTATAACGCGCCTCCAGCATCTCCTGCGCCACCGCCTTCAAATAGGCGGAAAGCGAAAGGATATCGAGCAGGGCGACAAAAAAATCCCGATCATTTTGTACATCAAGTCCATCCTCGTGCAGCAGCGAGAGCACGACCTCCCCCGTCCTTGCACGGTTGCTCTCCTTGACCCCCAAAAAACGGCGGTAGGCCGCCGTCAGATCCGCACCCGTGAAGCTGCAATCATTTCTTGCACCGTGCAGAATACGCTTGATCTCACTGATCGAAAGTGTATTTTTCATCGCATAGACGAGCAGCATCTCGATGATATGGTCATGCGTATATTTCTTACCCGTAATGGGGCTAATCAGCCCATCCTTGGAGTAATTGTTGATCATGGTCTTGGTCAGCGTACGCTCGCGGTAACGGTCTGCCGCGCCCTTGTTTTTATCTGCCACAAGGCTGAGGATCTGATCAAGGTAAAGATCGATGGCGGGGATCTCCCGATCCTCCAGATCAAGATCCTTCACCGCCTCTGCAATATGCTGTTCCAGCTCCTTTTCGGTCATGATCGCACCTCCTCGTTTTTCTTGTTCCCATTATACACGACAACACGCTCATATGTCAAGAAGAAAACCGTTTTTTGCGCTTTTGAAAACCGCATCGGCAGACAAAACAGAAGGGAGTCATGCAAACCTGCCCGCAGGTGCACCTCACGGGCGTATTTCCATGCTCCCTTTACAAAGCGATGTCTGACTGCATCAGAAGAACCCGCGCAGCAAGATTGGGCGATGTCCTTAGCGGAGAATTATTGCTTTGACCAAAGTGCAAGCATTGCATTTGACCGGTCAAACGCATGATATGGGCTAAGCAAAAGCCCTTATAACGGCAGAAGAGAGAACAAATCGGTTTATCGCCGAAATGTTCTCTCTTTTTCTGTTGGTGAAGTTTTCGCTGACGCGAAAGTGAAGTTGCTACGCAGTGAAGTTTGTGCTACGCACAAGTGAAGTTAAGTTTGCCCATCACTTCGCCACAGGCGAAACTTCACTTACAAAGTAAACTTCACTATCAAAGATAAATTCACTTGCCCGCAAGGGCAAACTTAGTTAGCGTGATTTGTCCGTTAAGGACATCACGCTATGCTGCGCGGGTCTTTATCAGTTCATTCCAAGGAATGCGGCACCGATGATGCCGGCGTCATTGCCGAGCTCGGCAACGCAAATGCGTGTCATAGGCACCAGTCCACTGCCGTACTGCTCCTTCCTTACCAGGGGCTCCAGGGGGCGCAACAGATTTTCCTTTTCATTGGAAACGCCGCCGCCGATGGAAAGCACCTCGGGCTGGAAGATATTGACCATGTTGGCAATGCCGGTTGCAAGATAGGAAATATAGGTATCCACCACCTCTTGACCTGCCTCGTCGCCTGCGCGCATGGCATCAAACGCGGTTCTGCCGGAGATCTTTCCCTTCGCCTCAACCAGATCGGTCATGACGGTTTTCCGCCCCGTCCTTGCGCATTCCTCGATCTTCTCGCCGGTCATACGGATCAGCGCAGTCGCAGAGCTATATGCCTCCCAGCAGCCGCGGCGACCGCACGAGCAGGGGGCGCCGTTCTTCTCGATCACGGTATGACCAAGCTCTCCGCCCGCATAGTTGAAGCCGGAGATGACCTTACCGTCAATGATCACACCGCCGCCAACACCCGTGCCGAGCGTGATCATTACCGATTTCTTCGTTCCTCTTGCAGCACCTGCCACCGCTTCGCCCCACGCTGCCGCGTTGGCATCATTTTCCACGTGGACCTCGGAAACGCCCGTCAGCTCGCACAGCATGCTTGCAACGGGCAGATCGCGGAAGGGCAGATTGTTGGAATAGACCACCACACCCCGATCATGATCGGCGATACCCGGGCTTGCCACGCCGATTGCCTCGACCTCGGCGAGCGCGATGCCCTTGGCATCGCAAATTTTTTGGCAAAGCTCCGCTATTGCCCCTACGATCTCCTCCTGCGTGCGCTCCGCCGCATTGGTGGGAACGCTCTCCTTATGCACGATCTCATAATTTTCATTGACCAGGCCGCCTGCAATATTGGTGCCGCCAAGGTCGATACCGATACGATACATGATATTACCTCACTTTGCTCTGTGGGGGCATTCGCCCTCATTTTCTTTTATTATAACGGGGTCTGCGCTCAAAGTCAAGAGCCTTCGGCGACTTCCCCCCGCTCTACTGAATGTGCACTGCGATAATATGCCCCTTATCGTAATCCTCTGTATAACAATAGGAAAGATAGCTGATCTTCTGGCGAAGATACAGCTTCCCCTCCGTTTCCTCCAGGAAGGTCACCTCGTCGTCCTCAAAGCGGACAAAGGCGATCCTGGTGCGACTCCCTTGAAATTTACCGAGATAAGGGTCAAACCATTGCAGGGGGCGATCGCGAAGCTCCTCCAGGCTGATACTGCGACTCTCGATCAGGCGCTCATCATTGAAGCTCGTGCGGCTGACCAAAAACACGCCAACCCGGACCCCGGTAAAAATGGTGTCCGCAACGACACACCGATCTTCCTTTAAAATATCCGAAATCTCCATGTTTCTCCTTCGTTTTGTGAAAGTTATGATTTGCCGCTATCAAAAGCCCGATCCGCGCCCTGTGCGAAATGGGCGATCACGCTTCCCCGTTCAGATCAGCAGCTCGGGCGACTCGGTGAGCGCGCCGTTCTCAAGCAATACGGTCTTGACCTCGTATTTGCCGAAATGAAGCGGAAGCACAGTGCCGTTAACGGAAAGCTCGGCATCGGTCTGCTCAGCCGTATTGTTGAGCAGTCGCAGGATCAGCGCTTCTCGCCCGTCTGCCTTTTTCATGGCAACCAGCGAAAGGCTGTCGCTGCCAAGCCGAATATCCAGCGCACGCCGCTGCGAAGCATCGGCAGGCACGGGGAAAATATTTTGCAGGAAGGGCGGCTGCACAAACTCGTGGGTGCGGCGTGCGACCTCCCCCCTCGCGCAGAGCATCAGACGGAAGGAATAGCGATTCTCGCCCTGGTCGATCTTCTTGGTGAAGCGATCGGTGGGGATCAACTCGCGATCCTCAATGGGGTGTGCACAGTAGGTGGCGCCGCGCAGCAGCGACATATAAAGCGCGCCGTTCTCGTAATGGCTGCCGTAGACCTCGCGGTTCATCAGCGTGAGGGCACGGTCACCTGTCTGCAATGCCACGAAGCGATGTGCCACGTTTTCTCTCGCGTCGGTGAAAAGTGGCTCGCTGCCAAAGGCGGTTTCCCCGATCAGCTCACCCTGCACTGCGATCGGCAGCTTCAGCTTGATGATGCGATCGATATCCCCCATAAACACCGTGACGTCGATGTCCACGGCATCGTTATTTTTGTAGATCTTATATCCGATCCGCGCGCGCGTGTGCTCATCCTCAAAGAACGCCTCAATGCCGAGATAGATATCGCCGTCCTCAATGACCTGCACGCTCTTCATACCGCGAAAAACGCCCGCGGGCGTTTTGGAAAGCGAGAAGGGACGCTCGTCGGTTCCAAGGCGCTTCAGTTGATCGCGCCCCATTGCCCAAGGGTCGGCATTGTCGTCAAAGCTGACAAGCCCAAAGCCCTTTCCGAGGTATTCAACACCGTCAATGCGGTAAGAGGACAGCAGACCGCTTTCCCGATCGATCTCCACGTGCTTTCTGCCGTTATCGAAGCAAAAGACGTCTGCACGGGCACTCTCCTTCTTTTCGCGGAACTCCACGTACATGCGGTAGCGCGACAGTGCCAGCGGCTTCAGGTCCGCCTCGAACACAATGCGCTTGCGCCAATCAAGGGTAAGGTTGCTTTCCTCCTTAATGATCTGATAGGGCACGGGATCACCCGACTCATCCACGATCTTGATAAAGGATTCTCTGCTCTTGTCCCAGTTCTGATCGGCAAGCGAGAATTCGCACTCCACGTTCTCGCGGAGTCTGTAAGGGTGCGGATTAAACACCACGACCGGGAATTCCCCCTCCTCAGCAGGCGCTTCTGCGGCGGAAAGTGCGAAATAAGCGCGCACCTTGACACGCTCTGCCTGCAAAAGTCCGTGTGACAGAAAGCGGAGTCCCGCCTCCTCACCGCACTGCACCGAGGTACCGGGCAGAACGTCATGAAATTCCGCATTCAAGAGATCCTCGGTCGCCACGCGAAGCTCTGCCTCGGGGTATTCCCCGATCGCGCCCGTAAAGTAAGCCACCGATGCCATTTTTTCGGCAAGATAAAGCTCGTTTTCCAGCATGGCGTGACGCGTCTTGACGCGGCTCATGACCGAATAGCAGCCCGGCATGGAGATACGCAGAGATCGATCCACCACGTCGGTCGGAGAAACGGCGGCGAAAAACGCCTCAGGGGTCGAATGGATGTAATGGGTATCGGGGTCGCCAAGCAGCTCGTGCTCGATATCCGCAAGGTCCTTTGCCGAGGGACCGCCCCCGTGATTGCCCACGCCCCATAGCACTGCACCCACCGCAAAGGGCTGTCGGTCGGCGCGACGCTTGATCACTGCCGCACTTTTGCCAAGGGGGGTGTTGTAGGCATCACTGCGCCATGCCTTGATCTCACTGCCGTCAAGTCCCCGCCAGATAAACTGACTGCTCGGCAGCTCCATCTCATGTGGATAGGGGCGCATGAAGATATAGCTGTCCTGCCCACACTTTTTGATGATCTGCACAAGCCCTGCGGTATGCCCAAAGGGGTCAAAATTAATTGCCGTTGTGGGGGTAACGCCGAATTTTTCGCGGAAATACCGCTGCCCCTCTCTGATCTGACGGACAAAGCTCTCTCCCGAGGGCATGTTGCAATCGGGCTGGAGATACCAGCCGCCCATGATATGCCATTTGCCTCGCTTGACCAGTGCTCTGATCTCCTCAAAAAGGGCGGGGGCATATTCCTCGACGTACTTATACGCCGTGACCTCGTTGTGGCAAAACACGTAGTCAAAGCGGTCGGCAAGCCGAACCGCAGACCGAAAGGTGGAGAGAACGGCACTGACCCCCTCCACCCAATCCCATTGCCAAATGGGATCGATATGTGCATTACAAATCAAGTGAATTTCTTTTTTCATATCTCTACACTCCATTCTGTTCTTTGAAATATCCTTCTGTGACCTTTATATCCGTTGCTCCATTTTCAAATACGGCTCGAAAAAGCGATCAAACTTATCGTATTCAAAACACGGAAGCAGCTGCTCCTTCCTTTTTTGGATCGATTTACTTCGCTCGTTTGCAAACAGCTTCAGAAAATCCTTGTGCGCATCCGGATTGCTTCTCAACGCAGCATAATCCCCATAGGGAACGCCGTAATGGGAGCTGAGCCTTCCCCATGCCTGCGTCCTATGATATTCGACGGCGCCCGTCAGTATGTAATCCTTGACCTCGTACGCCAGATCGCGGTATTGCTCGAAAACGCCCTTCAGCATGGCAAAAAAAGTCGCGTCGCTTTTGGGCAGGATCAAATTGGCACGATTCAGCGAACGGCAGGTCTCCGACAGTGCTTGCCTGACATCGGTTTGCCATTGTGCAGTCAAATTGGGGGTCGCAAGGATTTCAATGAGCAGCTCATCTTGCATATAGATCGTGCTGTGTGCTGCGCAAAAGGCATCGTAAATACTCAAGAAATCACTGTGCATCTGAATCCTTGCTTCCTTTTGACTGATGTACGTTTGCAGCTTTTTATTGCCGATGTACTGGACGTACGCCTGCACTGCAACAATGATCGAGATCAATATCGGAACAAAGATCCCCACAATACTTAGCCAAAGAGGAAGCACACCGCCTCCCACAGCAGCAATCAGCTCGTCCAATTTTCCAATCAATTCTTCCATACTGTGTTATCTCCTCTCTACTCATAAGACGATCCGCGATCAAGTGAACGGAATCAGCTCAAGCATCACCTTTACACATCTTTCTCCGATCCGTCCCCATCGGTGCGGCAGACATAGAGATGATCGTATGCCTCCCTTGCGTTCGGCTCCTGAATGCAAAGCTTGAGTGTGGGTGCACGGAGCAGATATCTTCCGATCTCTACCCCATCCCGCAGGTGACCGGGCAAATAGACACCGCACCTCGGGCGGTAGGTGTCAGCATGAAAATCACCGCCGCAGGTGAGGATAAGGCCATTCTCACTTGCGATCGCCAGCATGTCCGAAAAATCGGATCTGCCGTACAGCGGATGACAGTTGACCTCTATGCCGTCCAGAAAGCGGGTATCCAACAGATTCCTTTTTCTGCGATAAGGATGTGCTTGGATCACGGCTCCGCCAACCGCCTTTACCATGCGGTACAGCTCCTCCTGGCAAAGATCAAAGACCGTAGGATGCTCCTCGATAAAGCGCTCCTCGATACCGTAGAGAAGAAGATGCGCTCCGTCATGTCGCTCCATGGTGACCTCAGCACCAAAAAACACCTTGCATCCGACGGTATCGCCATAGGCTCTGGCAAGGCGAAATTCATCGGTATACCGCCTTGCAAAGGCGGCAAAGTCGCCGTCACAAACGTAATTTCTCTGATAATGATTTGACAGCACGATGCCATCCAGCCCCACATCAAGTGCGGCACGGATCACAGCGTCATAAGGGATACGGCAGCAACGGCTGATGCCGGACGAATGGGCGTGCAGATCAACTAACATAGCGGTATTCCTTTCTCAATTCCCCGTCCCTTGTTTCTCATTTCCATACACCGAAGCGTGGGAAGGCGCCTCGCACCGCCCCATTCGCAAGGAATCCGATTTCATTCTTCACTTGACAAGCAGTGTTTCCTTGTTGGTCCCGTAAAAAATATCCGAGTGACCTGCCAACCTCTTGCATATGCTCTCAAATTTTTCCCAGCTGATATATTCCGCATCCATCTCATACGAATGTCCCCAAATGTACAGCAATTGCGGCTGATCGGCCTTGAGCGCAAGAAATTTATCCACGATGCTTTCCAGATCCGCATCAATATAATACACCGACGGATCAAACCTGAAAAGGTTGTCCTGACCGTCAAAGCGGCAGGTCGAGGTGATCGTTCTTGCATATTTGATCCCCGTGCGCTCTCTGATCACAGCCGCAACTCTGTCGTCATTATTGACACCGCCGCAGGGATATGCCATACCAACCACCTCGTATCCTGCGATCTCCGAGAGAATGCGCCGATCGGTTTCCACCTGATGCACGATCGTATCGTCGTCAAGCGTTGTGAGGTTCGGATGTGTTAACGTGTGTGCCGCGATCTCGTGTCCTTGATAAACACGCCTGACGTCGCAAGCCAATATTTTTTGATGCGAAACCTTTTTTCCGTTTCTCTCCAGGGAGCCCTGCAAGCCCAAAAGCGCGGAGTTTAAGTTAAACGTCGCCTTTAAGCCATACGCATTCAACATTTGAGTCAGCCTGATGTCCTGCGTTACCCCATCGTCAAAGCTGAAGGTGATCGCCTTTTTCTTTCCGTTCCACATGTTTGTTTCTTTCATTGATGTACTCCTCATGATTTCGATTTTAACAAGATCGGTATTCATTTTATTTTCTGACTTTCACGGGTTGTAAGTCCAAAAGGTATATTTACAGCTCTGCCGACAAGTCCCGCTCTTGTGGGTTAAACGCTTTTATAAACCTTCTTCGTTCTGCTCTTGTCATTGCTTTTATGGCGGTTTCTTTTTCAAGCGCTTTTTCATGACCTTCAATTAACTCATAATATACCAAATTTGAACACTCAACCGAGTACACATCGTTGTTTTTGCGGTCCTTTAAAGCTTGTTTTAAATCGGCTGTGGTTCCTATAAATAGCAAAGATTTTCGTTGTTTTCAAGGATATAAGTATAATATATGGGTCTTTTCCTCTCGATATGTTATACCGTACTGCTGTAAAATGAACTTTTGAGTTTTGCTCAAAAGCAATATTTGTCCTTAACTGTTTTCCTTTGCGGTGGTGATGGATTTAACAAGCATACGGCGAATAATGCCACATTCTTGCAAGAGTTCTTTTGCAATTTGTTCGCTTATCGAATTTGAGCCAACAAGCATTTCAATCCAATATTCCGTCTCGCCACATTCTTTGAGCGCGATATGAAATTTATTTATAAAATCCGCTTTGCTTGCAGCATAGTTGGCTTCGTGAATATTTGCACCGATAGAGGTTGCGCTTCTTACTATTTGGTTAACAAGCACACCTCTGCCTTTTCGTGTATCCACCTCATCGCAGACGGCGATTATATGTAGAGCAAGAGCTTTTGCTCTTGTTCGCAGTTCTGAATCTTTCATTACTGTTCTCCTTTTTGGTGTTTGGTGAAGTCAGATTGGGTGAAGTTACTCGCTCTCGCTCGTAGTGAAGTTGTTCGCTACGCTCACAGTGAAGTTTTGCTCGCATCCCTCGCAAAGTGAAGTTAAGTTCGCCCCAAAGCTACTTCTCACTTGCGCCACTCGTGGCGCAAACTTCACTTTGGCGATAGCCAAAACTTCACTGCTTGCAACTTCACTCGCCGTAGGCGAACTTAGTTGTTGAAACTATTGTTTGTTGAGACAAACAATAGTTTCAACGTGGGTCATAAGATCAAAAGGTATATTTTTGTGCCAAAAACGGGGGTTGTAAAGCCAAAAGGTATATATTTTATTACTTGCGCTTGCAGTAATCTTCTTTCACCGCATTGTATATCGTCAAATAATCATTCGT
>SVTT01000027.1:2400-6521 GCA_015063625.1 Oscillospiraceae bacterium | reverse complement strand
CACCCGTCCCGAGACCCTGCTTGGCGACACCGCCGTTGCCGTTAACCCGAGCGATGAGCGCTACCGAGATGCGGTGGGTAAAACCCTGATCCTGCCCTTGGTCGGTCGTGAGATCCCCGTTGTCGCAGACGACTACGTGGAGTCCGATTTCGGCACGGGCGTGGTCAAGATCACCCCTGCACACGACCCCAACGACTTTGAGGTCGGTCGCCGTCACGGTCTGCCCATCATCAACGTGATGACCCCCGACGCCAAGATCTGCGAGGATTATCCGAGGTATGCGGGAATGGATCGCTTTGCCGCAAGAAAGGCGATCGTCAAGGATCTTGAGGAGGGAGGCTATCTGATCCGCGTGGAGGATCACGCGCACAACGTCGGCACCTGCTACCGTTGCCACGACACCGTGGAGCCCCGCGTTTCCCTGCAATGGTTTGTGAAAATGGAGCCCCTTGCCGCCCCCGCCATCGATGCGGTACGCGAGGGTCGTACCCGTTTCGTCCCCGAGCGCTTCGAGAAGAACTACTTCCACTGGATGGAGAACATCCGAGACTGGTGCATCTCCCGTCAGCTTTGGTGGGGTCACCGCATCCCCGCCTTCTACTGCGACGATTGCGGCGAGCTTGTCGTGACCAAGGAGGCAAACGCAGTCTGCCCCAAGTGCGGCAAGGCAATGCGCCAGGATCCCGACACGCTGGACACCTGGTTCTCCTCTGCACTTTGGCCCTTCTCTACCCTCGGCTGGCCCCGCAAGACAGAGGAGCTTGACTATTTCTACCCCACCAGCACCCTGGTCACAGGCTACGACATCATTACATTCTGGGTATCCCGCATGATCTTCTCGGGTCTGGAATATACCGGAAAGGAACCCTTTGACACCGTACTGATCCACGGTTTGGTGCGTGATGCACAGGGCCGAAAGATGTCCAAATCACTCGGCAACGGTATCGATCCCCTTGCTATCATTGACGAGTACGGCGCCGATGCCCTGCGCTTTGCGCTTGCCACGGGCAACTCCCCCGGAAACGACATGCGCTTCTCGGATGAGAAGATCGAGGCGGCGCGCAACTTTGCCAACAAGCTCTGGAATGCCTCTCGCTTCGTGCGTATGAATCTCACCGTTGACAAGCTCACTCTGCCTGCAAGCGAGCAGCTTGCCGCCGAGGATAAGTGGATCCTCACGGCTTACAACCGCACGGTCAGAAGCGTACGGCAATCGCTGGACAACTACGAGATCGGCATTGCGCTTTCCACCCTTTACGACTTCCTCTGGGATGTATTCTGCGACTGGTATATCGAGCTTTCCAAAGCACGTCTGAATGACAAGAACTCCGAGGGCAACCGTGTGGCGCAGCAGGTCCTTTCCTTCGTGCTGGTGGGCACACTGAAGCTTTTGCATCCCTTTATGCCCTTCATCACCGAGGAGATCTACCAATCTCTTCCTCACGGTGCAGAGAGCATCATGATCGACACCTACCCCGAGGCGGACGATGCGCTGGATTTCAGTGAGGATGCCGCCGACATGGACCGCGTGATCGCAGCCATTCGCGCCATCCGCGCGCGCCGCAACGAAATGAACGTTGCCCCCTCGCGCAAGGCAAAGGTGCTGATCGAGACCAAATATCTCCAAAGCTTTAGCAAGGACACCGAGCCCTTCTTCATGCGCCTCGCCTGTGCCTCCGGCATCGAGGTTGCCGAGCGATTCTCTCCCGACGTGATCTCGACAGACGATGCCGTGCAGATCGTGACCGACTCCGCCACCGTCTATCTGCCTCTTTCGGACATCATCGACACCGAAAAGGAAAGAGCTCGCCTTTCGACCGAGCTGCAAAAGCTGGACGGCGAGATCGAGCGCGCTGAAAGGAAGCTCCAAAACGAAGGCTTCGTCGCAAAGGCCCCTGCCGCCGTGGTGGAGGGCGAGCGTGCCAAGCTTGCCAAGCTCCGCGAAAACCGCGCCGGCGTTGCCGCCGCGCTTTCCAAGCTGAAATAACAAATAAGGCGCCGATGCTCCGCATCGGCGCCTTATTTGTTCGATCAGACACGGACAAAGTCCATAAAATCGTATTCGGTCAGTCCAAGACGAGTGGTACAGGGGTCGCTGTTAAAGACTTTTGCCATCTCGTCGCGTGCATGCATATCGCTACCCAGTGTGAATTTACAGCCGCACTCCTTTGCCACACCGAACATGCGGCAGACCTCGGGATCGTCAGAGGATCCGTTGATCTCAAGTCCGATCCCCCGCTTTGCCGCCATCTCGAACAGATTGCCATAGGTCTCATTGGAAATCAGCTTCATCATGGCAGGGCGCATCGGGAAGGAGCCGACAGGCTGGAAGGGATGCGCGATCGACACGGGAATCAGATCGCTATAGCTTTTCAGGACCTCATTGTTCATCAGCGAACGAAAGCTTTCGACCATAAAATCCGATACGAACTTGATATAATCAACCTTTTTTTCCTTCATGAAGGGCTCAAGCTCGGTTTCGGGATAGCTGTTTGCCATCGCGAGTGCTCGCTCGGGCGAGATGCCCTCGATCCCCGCAAGGACCTCGGAAAGATGGCTTCTCGCGTTTTCGACGTCCTCGGTGGCGGGCATGACAAAATTGCGCATGTGCACGTGCGTGTGCGGAATCAGCAAAAAGTCAAGCTGCAATGCAGCCTCCTTGCCCATGCCGAGTACATCGTACATGCCGCAGTATTCGGTTTCCGCACCGACAAGCACCTTCAGTCCCTCCACGTTCTCGGGGATCTGACACTTGATCTGCATCTCAAACACCATGCTTTGCTTTTTATAAAAGCCCGAGGGCGCGGGCAGCGGCACCGATTCGTCCCAGGTGTGGTTGGCAAAGCCGATCAGCCGCAATCCAAGCTCCTTTGCCTTGTCGATATAGCTCTCCACCGTTGCCCCATTATCCGAGCAGCAGCTTGAAAGATAGTTATGAATGTGTACATCATGAAATGCCCTCATATTGTGCTTCCTTTCGTGCCATGCGACTTTTTCTGCCTCCATTATAGTAATGTGGCGCCGGATTTGTCAAGATAAAATGCGTTTTAAAGCAAAATATGTGCGCACGGACAGGTCTGTCCGTGCGCACATATTTTATTCGCGGTTCTCGATCAGCTCAGCGAAATTATCGCACAGCTTGTAAAGCGTCTTATAGAAGATATCAAGATCGGAAGCGGGAATGTTTTTGCTGACAGCATTCTGAATCTCCTGAATGCAGGCGTTTACATCCTCAGCAACTGTCAGTCCCGTGGGCGTCAGACGGTACTTCTGCTTATAGCGTCTTCCGTTCTGATCGTCACGGTAGACAAAGCCGCGCTCCATCAGCTCCGCCATGCAGCGGGAAACCTGTGCCTTATCGATCTCTCCCTGCCTTGCCAGCTCGGTGGCGCTGAGTCCTCCGTCACTTTCAAGGATCTGGCAAAGACAGAGCGCGTTGGTACCCTTTAAACCGTACTGTGCCATTTTCTGCCCTTTCAGATACTGCACTGACTTGATCAGCTGTGCAATCGAAGTGGAAAATATTTCAAAACGGTTAGTTCTCATAGCGCAACTCCTTTCGCCAACAAACAAGGGACGTCAATTAAAAAGCAAAAATGTTGCGAGGCAACATAATTACCCGCACAACGGTTATCATTATACACATTTTTGTATTTTTCGTCAAGTCGTTTCACAATCAATTAACAAATTGACCCTAAAAAATAAAAATTTGGCAGGAAAAATGACGCTTTTTTCTGCCCGTTTGCGGTTCAATTTATTTTCTTGACGTTTTGTTGTATTTATTCACCGCTTGCAAAAAATACACGCTGCCGCCCTTTGCCGCAGCCCTTCAAAGAAGCGGAGGATCACACGCTGCCTGCGCGGAGCCGCTTTCGAGGAACAACGCTGCGATGTGCCGTTTTTTTCACACGCCGTTCTTCCCCGTTCTTGTAAAAAAACAAGCAGCGCAAGGCGTACCGCAAGAAAGCAAGGCGAAGGCGTAGTCGGCTACGTCGAGCCGCTTTCGAGGAACAACGCTGCGATGTGCCGTTTTTTTCACACGCCGTTCTTCCCCGTTCTTGTAAAAAAACAAGCAGCGCAAGGCGTACCGCAAGAAAGCAAGGCGAAGGCGTAGTCGGCTA
>SVTT01000027.1:0-2390 GCA_015063625.1 Oscillospiraceae bacterium | reverse complement strand
GAGCCGCTTTCGAGGAACAACGCTGCGATGTGCCGTTTTTTTCACACGCCGTTCTTCCCCGTTCTTGTAAAAAAACAAGCAGCGCAAGGCGTACCGCAAGAAAGCAAGGCGAAGGCGTAGTCGGCTACGTCGAGCCGCTTTCGAGGAACAACGCTGCGATGTGCCGTTTTTTTCAAGAACCATAAAAAATGCCCGCGGCGAGATCTCTCCTCACCGCGGGTATTTTATCCACACAGATTACTGTGCGTTCTTTCTTGCCTCGAAGCATGCGCTGCAGTAAACAGGTCTGTCGCTGGAGGGCTGGAAGGTGACCTTCGCCTCGCCGCCGCACTCTGCACAGGTCGTGATAAAGTACTCTCTCTGCGCTTTACCTGCGTTCTTCTTCGCATCACGGCAGGCCTTGCAGCTCTTGGGCTTGTTGAGGAATCCCTTTTCCTTGTAGAACTTCTGCTCGCCGGCAGTGAATACGAATTCGTTTCCGCATTCTTTGCAAACCAGAGTTTCGTCCTCAAAAACTTCGTCGGCTGCGCCAACCATGGTGATTTCTTCGTTCATTGCTTTTACCTCGCTTTGTAAATAGAAAATGGTTTTTGCCCTTAGACGGATTCCGACCGACACCTTTGAGAAAATTTCAACGCTCTGTTGTTAAGCTACCGGGGCATGTAATATATGAAAAACCGTTAATGCTCGCCTGCCAGCGTCTGACGCAGCTTTCGGCGAATACGATAAACGGCATTTTCAACAGAATGGGGCTCCTTACCGAGCATGCGCGCGATCTCACCCGAGCGATAACCCATGGTGTAGAGATTCCAAACGCGACACTCATAAGGAGAGAGCACGCTGCGGATGCGACCGTAAAGAAGGGCTGCCGCCTCCTCCTCCATCACGCGGCTCGCAGGATCCTCCCCCGCATCGATCGAAAAATCGTCGGGCAGAGGAAGCTCTGCCGTGCGGCGGCGCAGGGCGCGCAGCTGAGAGGCAAGCGCATTGGAAATACAGATCTTGGCATACAAGCCAAACTCCACTTCCTTCTGCGCAAGATCGAAGCCCATGGCGGCACGGTACAGAGCAAGCAACGCGACCTGATGCAGATCCTCGGCATCCTCCGAGGAAAGACCCGTGGCATGCCTTGCAACCTCGGCACGCACCAACGGCTCATACTCCGAAAGCAGTGAGGCAAACGCCGCTTGCCCACCGCTGCGGATACGGGTAATCAGATCATGCTGGTTCATAGGCACCTCATTGGCAACGAAAAGGGGGCGTGCCACAGCACGCTACTACAAGGACATTATAAACACAATTTTACAAATTGTCAATAGATTTTTATATATTTTTTTCGTTTTTTTTCGCAGCAAGAAGCAAAATTCGGCAAATTTCACAAAAAAATGCACCGAAAGGTTCGCGAGCCGCGCTTTTTTCGAACCGTTCGGTGCATTCATGAACAAAATATTTCCTGCCAAAAATCGGCGCTTCTCTTTTGTTGATAAAAAATCAGTCAAACAAATAATTGATGTTGCCTGCAATCACGGCGTGCACACCGCGATAGACCACCTCGGGGCGATCGCGGAAATTATCCATCATACGGTTGGCACGATCAAGCGAATCCACCGCGAGCACCGATTTAAAGATCACCACACCGCGCTCGAGCAAATAGCAGGTCACGTCATAACGTCCGTCATCCCGTTTTTCGGTATTGCATTTAGCCTCGATCCCACGCGCCTTGAAATCCAGATAGCGCAGTGCCGCCGTCAGGCTCTTATCGAGGATCGAGGACAGGATATCGCTGTGAAGCGCCTCTGCCACGCATTTGCCTTTATCGGTGATATCATATATCGTGTCGCCGTCCTTCTCGCCCACGACGAGGATCAGACCGTCGTCCACCATTTGATGAAACGCCTCGGCAAAATCAAGATACATCACAAAATCGGTCTGCATGACGATATCGTTGAGCGTGATGAAATCCAGAGGTCTTCCCACGTTCTGCATCAGATATAGCACGAAAATTTTGACATTACGAATGCTGCCGATCGGAGAACCCATTTCCTACCCCTCCTTGCCTTGACATGTATTTGTCCCTCTTTCCCATAATATTAGCACATTTTTTTGTTTTTTTCAATAGATTTGTTTGCATTCCCACAAAATATGTGATATAATGTATCAGTATTACCCACACGGAAAGGAAATTCAAATGGTCAACGTTGCTATTCTCGGCTTCGGTGTCGTTGGCAGCGGCGCCGCAGAGGTGCTTGCCGACAACCGTGCCGTTATTCAGAAAAATCTCGGCGAGGCCGTACAGGTCAAGCGTATTCTCGATCTGCGCGACTTCCCTGACAGTCCCTTCGGCGCGCTCGTCACTCATGACTTCAATGATATTTTAAACGACCCCGAGA
>SVTT01000026.1 GCA_015063625.1 Oscillospiraceae bacterium | reverse complement strand
TTGTGTTGATGTATTATTCTATCGGTAACATAGTAGCAAAGAGCCGCTGAACAAATTTCATTTTGTCGAGCAGAATAAGCGGTGAATACTAATGCGATTTTGGTGCAAATTTGGTGCAACACTTTATGCGACGATACTCACGATATTCACGATATCGCACGATATCACACGAGAAATGCACGATATCAAACGATATTACACGATATTCACGATATCAAACGGTATTGCTAAAACTCCAAGAGATAATTTCGACCAACGGTCGAAACTTGCAAAAAGGGCTCTTACGACAAACGTCGTAAGAGCCCTTTTGAGCTGCTGATCAAGAATGTCCGCGATGCAGTGTCGCGACGGATTCAATTGCCGGCGTAGATCCGATCAACCAGCTCCTGTACGCGTAGAGCGCGCAGAGTGAGGGAATCGTCGAGACGGCCGCTTTCCACGGTTTTGACAAAGGCGGCGAGCTGCTTTCGATAGAGATTGTCGCCCGCACCTTTGTATTCCACGGCGATGTCGGTGGTGCGGTTCTGGGCAGCCTCATAGTCCTCTTGCGGAGCATATAGATGCGAAAGCGTTCCTGCGTCCTCCTGTGCAAGCGTACCGCGGCAGAGAATATAGCCCTTGCTGCCGTAAAGCTCAAGCTTGCTTTCGCTTGCCTTGTCCGGAATGTTGAAATTGCAATCCACGTGTCCGAGAATACCGCTTTTGGAACGAAGAATGATCACCGCACCGTCCTCAACCTCATAGGAAAAGGTTCGGGTGCTGTAAAAGCCCTTGACGTCTACGATCTCCTCGCCGAGAAGATCCTCGATCAGCTCCAGGCAGTGCACGCCGAGATCCATGATCGCGCCGCCTCCGCCGAGTGATTTTTTCTGGCGCCAGGCGCCCTCAATGTCGGGATACCAGCAGGTGAACTGGGCACGTACGCTGTTGACCTGTCCGATGCCGTCTGCGGCGATCAGCTCCTTTGCTTTTTCGTGCAGGCTGTGATACTTCATCATATAGCCAACGGAAAGCTGCTTGCCCGCTGCCCGAAAGGCCTGTACCAGACGACGGCTTTCCTCGCCGTTCAGTCCGATGGGCTTTTCGAGAAACACGTGCTTGTGATAGGAAAGCGCCAACATGGCCTGCTCGTAGTGGCAAAAAACGGGAGTGCTGATATAAACAGCCTCGGCGTCGGTAGCACCGAGCATTTCGGCTTCATCGGAATAGTAAGGCACGCCATACTTCTCGCCGACGACCTTTGCGATCGCGGGGTTTTTGTCCATGACCGCCAAAAGCTGATTGCTCGGGTCGGATATCAGGGCGGGGATAGTTCTTCTGTCTGCGATACCTCCGGCACCGATCACACACCATTTCATCGATAAGTCCTCCTTGTGCTTGAAGATTTGTCCGCGCTCGCGGAGGCGATCAGCGGTTCACGTCGCCGTTTGCGGTAATACCGCCGTCGGCACGGATGATGGCACCGTTGAGATAGGAGGCATCATCCGAGAAGAGCCAGCAGGCAATGGCGGCAATGTCCTCAGGGGTTCCCCAACGGCGAATGGGAGTCACCATCTCAAGGAACTTCTCGTTGTTAAAGGCGGGATTGTTCAGGTTACTTGCCTTGACCATTTCGGTCAGAATAGCGGCGGGAGCAATGCAGTTGGTACGGATGTTATATTTGCCGTAATCGACTGCAAGCGAGCGTGTCAGCGTCACCATTGCACCCTTGCTTGCGGTGTAGGCGGCGCACTCGGGAATGCCCGTCACACCTGCCGAGGAGGAAGTGTTGACGATGGCGCCCCCCTTGATCTTCAGAAGGGGCAGTGCGCGGCGGGTGCAGTAATACATGCCGGTGAGATTAATGGCAATGATCTTGTGCCAGATAGCAGGCTCGATCGTGTCGAGGGGACCGTCGCGACCGTCCAGGAATACCGAAGCATTGTTGTACAGACCGTCGATGTGGTCTACGTGTGCCTCAATGACGTCAAATGCCTTGTTCACCGATTCCTCGGAGGAAATATCGCAGGGCAAAAACAGGCTTTCAAAGCCGTTTTGCTTGAGCTCCTCACAAGCCTTTTCACAGGCAGCGGCGTTCACGTCCAGACCGATGATGAAAGCACCCTCGCTTGCAAAGCGGCGGGCGGCGGCAAGACCGATACCGCCTGCGGCACCTGTAATGATGACGTTTTTGTTCTTTAGCATCATCTGCCCTACCTCACTTTTTGAGCAGTGCGCGAACGCTGTCGGCAATGCCGCGTGCCTGCAGACCGTACTGGTCGCGGATCCATGCCTGACCGCCGATCTTGGCAACGTTGACGTCAGGGAAGGCGAGGCGCTTGAAGGACTTGGGGCAAAGACCCTCGTCTGCCACAACCTCGGCAACGGCTGCGCCGAGACCGCCGATGATGTTGTGCTCCTCTACGGTCACGATACCACCCGTGTTCTTGGCGGCGTCGATGATGGCGTCCTTGTCAATGGGCTTGATGGTGTGCATGCTGACAATGCGGCACTTAATGCCTTGCTCTGCCAGCATATCGGCTGCCTTGACGACCTCGCTGCCGATCGGACCGCAGAACATGAGCGTCATGTCGCTGCCTTCACGGACGGTGTTTGCCTTGCCGATCTTGAAATCGATGGGACCCCGGTGAATATCCTTTTCACCCTTGTAGCCACAGCGGTAGTAAAAGGGACCGTCGTGCTCGATCATGGCATGGGTGGCAGCAATTGCCTCATAGCTGTCACAGGGTACCTCTACCACGATGTTGGGTAGAGCGCGCATGATGGCAAGGTCCTCGGTGGAGTGGTGCGACATGCCGAGAGCGCCGTAGGAAACGCCGCCGCCGATGATGACGATCTTGACGTTGGCATTGTGGTAGCAAATGTCGTTGCGGATCTGCTCAAGGCAACGCAGGGTGGGGAAGTTGGCAATGGAATAAGTAATGGCGATATTGCCCTCCATAGCGATGCCGCAGGCAACGCCGGTCATGTTCTGCTCGGCAACGCCAACGTTATAGTAACGATCCGGGAAGGTGTCGCGGAAGGGCTCGATCTCGCCAAAGCCGATGTCTGCCAATACCATATGGATACGAGGATCCTTTTTTGCGATCTCCAGCAGGGTCTTGTTAAATACAGCTCTCATCTCATTCACCTCTCAGTTTGGAAAGGACTTCCTCAAGTTTTTCGTCGGGGACGAAGCGATAGTGGGATTCTACGGTGTTCTCCAGATAATCAATGCCCTTGCACTTGACAGTGTTGGCAATGACAAAGGAGGGCTTTCCCTTTTCGAAGGGAACGGCAGAAAGGACGTCGTAAAGCTCCTCAACGCTGTGACCGTTCACCTCACGGGTCGCCCAACCAAAGAGCTGCATACGCTCAGCGAGAGGGGAGAGGTCCTCGATATCCTTGGCAAAGCCGAGGGCTTGGATCTTGTTGTAATCGAGGATGAGCACCAGGTTGTCAAGATGCTCCTGTGCAGCAAACATGATGGCCTCCCAGGTGGAGCCCTCGTTCATATCGCCGTCGCTGGTGAGGCAGAAGACGCGGTGAGGCGAGTTTGCATGGCGTGCGGCAATTGCCATACCCACGGCAACGGGAAGACCGTGACCGAGAGAGCCGGTGGAAAACTCCACTCCGGGCACCTTGTGGCTGATGTGACCCATCAGCTTGCCGTCATCGCAATAATAACGGGAGAGCCATTCCTCGGGTATGAAGCCCTTCTGTGCCAGTGCCGAATACACACCTGCGGCGGCGTGACCCTTGCTGAGGATGAAGCGGTCGCGATCGGGTGCCTTTGGGTTCTTGGGGTCGACCTTCAAAATTTTCTCGTAAAGGACAGCAATGATCTCTGCCATAGAGAGCATGCTTCCGACGTGTCCGCTGTGGGCAGCGTTGGTCATTTTAACGCTATCCACGCGAATTTGCTTTGCAATTTCCTTGCATCTTTCCATTCTTTCGTTCTCCTTGTCGATGGATTTGGACGATCTCCACTCTCATTCTACGCCCTTCGGTGAAATTTATCAATATAATATTTGCCGTAAAAAAATCAAAATCCTCCACTTCTTTGCCTGAAAACATTGCTTTTCGATACGGGTTGTGCTATACTGGAGTTATGAAATACTTACCTTACAAGTTGCCGTCGGTCTTCACGGTGGAGAAACTGGTTACGGTACATTACTTTGAGCTTTCTAAAAACTTTCACTATCCGCCGGAGGCGCACGATTTTTGGGAATTCCACTATGTGGATAAGGGTTCTGCCATCAGCATTTCCGACGGGGAGCGGATCCTGCTGAACCATGGCGACATCCTCTTTCACAAGCCCATGTCACAGCACCAGATCCTCACGGACGGCGCTGTTGCGCCAAACGTGTGCGTAGTGTCCTTTTACTGTAAGCCGAAGGAGATGCCCTTTCTTGAAAAAAGAAGGCTGCATCTGAACGCCGAGGAGCGCGGTGTGATCAAAAAGTTCCTCACCGAGGCGGGTGCGGCGTTTCATCTTTCACACAGTGATCCCTCCGCACACGGTCTTACCCTGCGGGAGAATTCCCCCGAGGGCGCGGCGCAGATGATGAAGATCCATCTCGAGGAGCTTTTGCTGTTGCTGCTGCGTGGCTTTTCGGCGCCGCGACTGAAGCCCACCGCCTTCTCGATTTCAGAGTCGTTTGATGACCCTTTGGTGGCAGAAATGATCGGTTTTATGCAGCAGAACATCACAAAAAGCCTCACGATATCGGATTTCTGCCGACAGTTCAGCTATGGAAAGACCCATCTTTGTACCAGATTTTCCTCGGTGACGGGAAAGACCATCAACACCTATTTTACGGGGATGAAGATCTCGGCTGCCAAGCGTCTGATCCGTGAGCAGAATCAGTCGCGAGAGCTCTTTTCGCGCATATCCGAGCTTCTCGGCTTCAGCAGTCCCTCTTATTTCTATTCCACCTTTAAGCGTTACACCAATATGACCCCCTCCGAATACTTCCGCAGTGTGCACCAGTATGATTTTGAGGAAAAATAAGGGGAGTGCCGTGTGAGGGAGCATGGAGCAGATCCCCCTTTCCCAACGCACTGACGATGGAGCTGTCTCAAATGCGAAATTTGAGACAGCTCCTTTTGCTATGTTGAAGGGGCTCGGCAGATTTAGGCGAGAAGCGTTGATCGCGAGGCGTGAGGCGTACAAAGGTACGTCGAGCCTCGGGAGCGACGGTAGAAAAAGTCCGATTATAAAATATGAAATCCGTAGGATTTCTACCTTAAAACTGTCTCATTTACGGCTTTTGCTATATTTGAGATCGTTTTTTCTTTGTTTTCGGACTTTTTCGGTCTCGTCAAATGTGACAGCCCCATCTTTTTTCGCTTGCGCGCGTCCTCGGTCAGGGAGCGATCGGCAGCGTGATGCTCCTGTCGCTTTGGGGCGAATAAATTTTCTTGACAGAGCAGTTGAGATGTGCTATAATATGTAAATGTAATTTAACAGAAGGAGCTCGCACATGAACGTCGGTGAAAAAATTCGTCGCTTGCGCCTGTCTAAGGTGATGACGCAGGCGGATCTTGCGGGGGATCAGATCACCCGTAATATGCTTTGCAGCATTGAGCGCGGTGTGGCACTGCCGTCGCTTCCCACGGTCTGCTATATTGCCGAGCGCTTGAATGTGCCGGTCGGCTTTTTGCTTTCCGAGGAACGGGAGGAGCTTGCCTACCGTAAAATGAGCGCCATGCCCAATATCCGCCGCGCGTTGCTTGCGGGGGATCACGCAGGCTGCCTGTCGATCATTCGCGCCACCTTCGGCGACGAGAGGGATGACGAGATCGCGCTCATCCGCGCCGAGTGCGAGTTTTGTATGGCAAAGGAAGCCTTTGAGCACGGCAGATTGCGCGCGGCGGCGGTGGGCTTTGACCGCGCGCTTGCGGCGGCAAAGCAGACCGTGTACGATACGGGATGGATCGTGACCCGTGCGGCGGTGTATTTCCGGTATCTTTCGGGCATCTCGCCCACCGTTTCGTCGGATATGCTGGAGGAGAGCGAGATCCTTTGTGCGCGCTCGCTGGAGGATGAATTCTGCGCTTACGTGATGGCAAAGGAGGCGCTGGAGGCAGAGCGCACGGGCGAGGTGGCGGATTATCTTGCGCAGTGCGGTGATACGGTTTATGCGGCAAGGCTTTCCGCCCTGCTGAAAATGAGAGCGGGTGATATAGGGAAGGCGCTCTTGCTCTATGAGCGATTGCTGGCAAGAGAGGACCTTTCGGTGGGCGTCCTGATGTACGAGATCTTCGGTGATATGGAGCTTTGTTGCCGTCGGAACGATGACTACAAGCGCGCCTATGAGTTCTCGTCCTCTCGCATCGGACTCCTGGAGCGTCTGCTTGAGGAGGCGTGATCGGGAAGCATTTTCCCCTTCAATGAGTGAAAGGAAGTGATTTTGGTGTCGGAAAAGAATCAGAAGAGCGCCACGCGCAGCATTACGCAAAATAAAAAGGCGTGGCACGACTATTTTGTAGAGGAACGGCTGGAAGCAGGCGTGGAGCTGTTTGGCACAGAGGTTAAGAGTATGCGTGCGGGAACGGTGAATCTGAAGGATTCCTATTGCTCCTTCAAGGACGGCGAGATCTTCGCCCTTGGTGTGCATATCAGCCCGTATGAAAAGGGGAATGTATTTAACCGTGATCCCTTGCGTCCCAAGCGACTGCTGCTTCACAAAAAGGAGATCCTCCGTCTGTTTGGCAAGTCCAGAGAGAAGGGCTTCTCGGTCATTCCGCTTGCACTGTATTTCAAGGGTTCGCGCGTGAAGATGGAGATCGGACTTTGCCGCGGTAAAAAGCTTTACGATAAGCGTGAGGATATGGCGAAAAATGCCGCCAAGCGCGAGATGGAACGTGCCTTCAAGGGAGGCGGCAGAGAATATTGATCCTTACAAAAGCAGGCAATGCGGCGAGCCGCCGCATTGCCTGCTTTTCGCTTTTTTTCGGTCTATGAGTGATGGATATTGCCGATCGATCTTACTTGAGTTATGGGTTGATAAGCGTCGGATTATGAGTTCAAAATTTGTTTTCTTATTTCGTTAAATTATTAACAAAAAGCTCTTGCAATTTGCGTCTCAGAGTGTTACAATGAGCGAGTTGATTTGGCAATTTCAAATTCGACATCGGAAAGGAGAGAGTTATGGATTCGTTGATCTTTGCTCTTGGCGCAGTTGCTCCCATCGTGTTCATGGTCATCATCGGGTATTTGCTCAAAAAGCTTGACTGGATGGATGCCCGCTTTGCGAGGAAGGCAAACAAGCTGGTATTTACGGCGTTTATGCCTGTGATGCTCTTTCTCAACATCTATCGCATTGAGGATCTCGCGGGGGTAAATTGGAGCTTTATCCTTTACGTGGTGATCGCACTTTTGCTCATCTTCTTTGTTTCCATTCCGTTTTCTATCATGGTGGCAAGCAAAAAGAATCGTCGCGGCGTTTTGGTGCAGGCGGCGTTTCGCTCGGGCTATTCTCTCATCGGCATTCCGCTTGCCGAATCGCTTTACGGCACCGAGGGTGCCATTGCCGCCACCCTGTTGTCAGCTGCGGTCATTCCTCTTTTTAACGTGCTTGCCGTTGTTTGTCTTTCGGCACTTGGCAGTGAGGGAGGGGAGGGGGTCAGCGTCAAGCGCATTTTGCTTGGCATTGTCAAAAACCCTCTCATCATCGGCATCGTAACGGGCTTGGCGGCGCTCGGCGTGCGCACGCTGCTTGAGCGAGCTGACATCGCCTTCCGCCTGTCGGACATCGGACCGCTTTTTACCATTCTTCAGTATCTGTCCAACCTCGCGATCCCGCTTGCGCTACTGGTTCTCGGTGCGCAGTTTGAGTTCTCGGCAGTAGCGGCAATGAAGAAGGAGATCGTGTTTGGAACGGCAGTCCGCACCGTAATCGTTCCCGTACTTACCATCGGTATCGCGTTTTTGTTCTTCCGTGATCGGTTTGGCCCCGCACATTTCGCCTGCTTTGTGGCGGTGTTTGCCACACCCGTTGCCGTCACCACCGTGCCGATGGCACAAGAGATGGACGGTGATGTGACTCTGGCAGGTCAGCTTGTTGTTTGGTCGACCCTTGTTGCAGCGATCTCGGTCTTTCTCGCATCCTTCCTCTTGCGCCTCGGAGGCGTCCTTTAAACCCAAAAGTCCGTGTGGCGTTCGTGCCACACGGACTTTTTTGATCGGCATCGCCTTAGGCAAGAGGGAGTAATCTGAACCCGCCCGAAAGCCCTGATTTTCAGCGCTTTCGGCGGCAAGTGCGCTTGTAAAGTCCGCACTTGACTTCGCGTCCTTGCCACCAAAATCATCTTAAAATCAAGGCTTTGAGGGTCATCCGAGTTTTGAGAGAGCAAATATTTGCAGACGCAAGGGAAATTCTTGCAGTCATATGCGGATATGACAAGGGAATTCCCCGATGCGGATGCGGATATCTGCCTCGCAAAACCGAGTTCGGATCACTCCCTCTTGCCTAGGCAAGAGGGAGTGATCTGAACCCGCCCGAAAGCCCTGATTTTCAGCGCTTTCGGCGGCAAGTGCGCTTGTAAAGTCCGCACTTGACTTCGCGCCCTTG
>SVTT01000011.1 GCA_015063625.1 Oscillospiraceae bacterium | reverse complement strand
TAAGTTTGCCCACTTTGCCGAAGGCAAAACTTCACTATCCACGGGATAACTTCACTTACGCAGTAAACTTCACTTGCCCGAATGGGCAAACTTAGTTGGGCGACCTGCTTTACCGTAGGTCGCCCAATCCCGTGCTTTTCTTTTTGCAACCTGCGAAGAGATGGTGTGAAAGTCTTCGCATTCGCGATCGGCTATGATTGCCGACTGTGCTTGACTGCGGCGATCTCGGAGGGTAACGCGCCTGTCAGGCGGAAAAAGACCCTTGAAAAATAGGAATGGTTCTGGAATCCGCATGCCTCGGCGGTCCGTGCGACCGAGATGCCGCCCGCACGCAGCAGTCGCTCTGCCTTTTTGACGCGCACGGCATTGATGTAAGCAACGGGCGTCATCCCCGTGGCTTTTTTGAATTCCCGCAAAAAATGGTATTTGCTGAGGCCCGACTCGGTAGCGAGTCGGTCCAGGGAGAGCTGCTCGCGGTAGTGGGCGCGTATCAGACTGACTGCCGTTCGGATCGGAGAATCCGAGGAGCACCTCGGTACGTCGAATCGGCTACCGTGATGAGTGATCAGCTCCAGCATCAGATCCAATACGGCAATACGCAGGCAGGGGATGCGAAGGGGGTCGCTTTGGGCAAATGCGTCGGCAACTTTGTTGTATTTTTCAACCAGCACCTCCGAATGGATGCACCGCGGAAAGGAAAGGGATGAGGGAAAAAGTCCGTTTTGCATGCAAAAGCCCTCGTCCACGATCAGACAGTGATAAGAGATGGTGGTGTCGCTCTCAATGCGATGGAGCATGTGCGAGTCGATGACGCCAAGCTCACCTGCCCTCACGGGGGTGATCTCCTGCCCGCAGATCATTCTGCCCTCGCCCTCGGTAAAGAACAGAAGCTCCACGTTTTCATGCCAGTTTGCGATATAATGATTGATGGGACCTGCCTTGTCGTGATGGAAGATCACGGGGATGTCGGTCAGTGTGTGTATCTCGTGTCTTGCACATTCTTTCATGTTTTTAAACAGCAATATTGTGTGATAAAACAGCAAGTTTTTTTATTGACTGCTCCTCTGAGATTATTATAAAATGAAAGTGGCAAAAAAGCAAGAGAAACAGAAAAACAAATCAATACCTTTTTGGGGAGGTCGCCATGAAAACATTAAAGATTGCAATGATCGGTGCGGGTAACATTGCCTGCACACACTTGAAGGCTTATCAGAAGATCAAGCAGGCAGAGGTGGTCGCACTTTGCGACATCGATCCCGTTCGCCTTGAAATGACCGCCAACAAATTCGGCTTTGACGCGGCGCATTGCTATACCGATGTGGATCAAATGCTTGCTGCCGAAAAAGAGCTTGATGCGGCAGATGTCTGTGTATGGAACGTCAATCATGCAACATGCAGCATTGCGGCACTGCGCGCGGGTCTGCACGTCATTTGTGAAAAGCCGATGGCGTATAGTGCCGCCGAGGCACAGGAGATGAAGCGGGAGGCGCAAAAGGCGGGCAAGCTTCTGATGATCGGCTTTGTGCTCCGCTTTTCGAGTGAGAATGCCGTGGTAAAGGATCTGATCGATGCGGGTACGATGGGCGAGCTCTATTACAGCAAGGCGACCTATCTGCGCCGCCACGGCAACCCCGGCGGTTGGTTTTCGAACAAAGCACTGTCGGGAGGCGGCCCCGTGATCGATCTCGGCGTGCACGTGATCGATCAGACCCGCTATCTGATGGGCTCTCCCAAGCCTGTTTCTGTCTATGCCATGATCTCGCACAAGCTCGGGGATCGCAAGAACCTCAAAAACGGTGTGGAATGGCGTCCCTACGGTGCCTCCGATGACGATGTTTGCGATGTTGAGGATTTCGGCACCGCGCTCATCCGCTATGACAACGGTGCAGTCACCCTGCTTGAGACCTCCTATGATTTTAACGGTGAGTCTGCTTCCAAAAAGGAGCTTTACGGCACCAAGGGAGGTATTCTGCTTGGTGGCAGTAAGCCGAAGCTCTTTACCGATATCGAGGGTTATCTTGCTGACGTCGAGCTGTCGCTTGTCGGTCTTAAGGGTGTGGGTAACGGCTTTGATGATATGTTTGTGGGCGAGCTTTCGCACTTTGTGGACTGCGCCCTGAACGGCACGCCCTGCATCGCTACGGCAGAGGACGGCATTGTGGTCATGAAGATCCTTGACGCCATCTACGAGTCTGCAAGGCTTGGCAGGGAGGTGCTGATCAAATGAGGATCTCGGTTTCCTCCTATTCCTTCCAGCAGTATATCCGAGCAGGGAAAATGACGCAGCTTGACACCATTGCCGCGGCACATGAGCTGGGACTTGATGCCATTGAGTTTACCGATATCATCCCGCCCGAGGGAAGGAGCGCAAAGGAGCAGGCTGTGGCACTGCGCAAGGAGGCAGACCGCCTCGGCATGACCGTCAACGCTTATACCGTCGGCGCCAACCTGTTTCAGCCCACCCCCGAGGCAGAGGCAGCAGAGCTGTCGCGCTTGAAGGAGCAGGTGGATATTGCGGTGCTGCTTGGTGCCCGTGTCATGCGCCATGACGTTTGCTATCGCTTGACGGGAGAGGGCGCAGGACGCTCCTTTGATCTGATGCTGCCCACTCTCGCAAAAAATGCGCGCATCATCACCGAATATGCTGCCGCGCGCGGTGTGCGGACGTGTAGCGAAAATCATGGCTACATCGCGCAGGACAGTGACCGCGTGGAGCGCCTTGTAAACGCCGTTGCGCACGACAATTACGGCGTGCTCGTCGATATCGGCAACTTTGCCTGTGCCGATGAGGATTCGGTCACGGCCGTTTCCCGTCTTGCAGGGCTTGCGGTGCACGCACATGCCAAGGATTTTTACAAGCGTCCCTTTTCCATGGGTGCTGCCGAGGGCTATTTTTCCACGCGCGGCTGCAACTACCTGAAGGGCGCGGCGATCGGGGAGGGCGATATTCCCGTTGAGCAATGCATCGCCATTCTGCGCCGTGCGGGCTACGACGGATTTCTTTCCATCGAGTACGAGGGCAGTGAGGATGCCTTGACCGGCATCAAAAAGGGTATGGAAAATTTGAAGCGATACCTTTCTTAGCATATTACAAGGCTTTTGCGTTGCCTTGGCAAAAATACGATCCCTTGAAGCTCGGGTGATATCATACGTGGTAGGGGCTGGCGCCCACGACAGCCCGTTACAAACGAACGGTAACTATGAACGTGCCGCGAGGGTGCCGCCCCCCTACCCCCTCGTTGTCATCCTGAGCGAAGGGCGAAGTCCGCGGTCGAACCCGTAGGGCGATGCGGAGCATCGGGATCTGCGAGGGGATGACGGATATAAGGGCGTGCCGCGAGGACACCGACAAATGGGTCGACAGAGGCGCCGACCCCTACCGGAATCAGGGCTTTCGGGCGTGTTCGACTCGCTCTCTTGGCCCTAACCGTAAGAGAGTTGAACACACAAGCCTTACGGCGGAAAATTTCTGTGCCTTTCGCCGTACTTTGCCTTGACTTGGCTGCGGCAAAGTCCAACAAAATCCACGATAAATTTTCTCCCCGTAAGGTGCAAAGCAGTTTTAAGAGAGTAGATTTTTCCGGAGCCAAGCCAAAATGATCGGGGAATATACGAATATTTAAGAGCATTTTGGCGATGGATACGGAAAAATATGCCGCTTAAAACCTTATGGGTTCAACTCTCTTACGGCTAGCCGTAAGAGAGTTGAACACACAAGCCTTACGGCGGAAAATTTCTGTGCCTTTCGCCGTACTTTGCCTTGCAAAGTACCACTTGGCTGCGGCAAAGTCCAACAAAATCCACGATAAATTTTCTCCCCGTAAGGTGCAAAGCAGTTTTAAGAGAGTAGATTTTTCCGGAGCCAAGCCAAAATGATCGGGGAATATACGAATATTTAAGAGCATTTTGGCGATGGATACGGAAAAATATGCCGCTTAAAACCTTATGGGTTCGACTCTCTTACGGCTAAGGTGCGAGGACAACGTCCTCGCACCTGTTTTTTTGAACGTATTCATTTACAAATGTAAAAAAATCATTGACAAATATAAATAAATCTGTTATCTTAATACTAAGAACAGGAAAATGGGGTGAGATCTTGTATTTTTGCTATGATAACCTCTGGCGTTTGCTTGCCACCAAAAAAATGACCAAAAGCGATCTTTGCCAGCTGACGGGGATGAGCAGTCGCACCGTGGCAAAGCTCTCAAAAAATCAGTCGGTCACCACCGATACACTGGCGGGCATCTGCGATGCGCTGGGGTGCGATCTTGCCGACATCGCAGAGCTGAAGGGCGATCGTGTGGTGGATTCGATCTATGAGGCATATCTTAAGTGGAGCACTAAGCGGGATGAGAATCGATATTACACGGTGGTGGAGTTCTCCTGCCGTGATCTGCTTTTTACCGTGTACGTCACCAAAAGGGCGGCAAACAGCCGCACGGTGATCAAGTGCACCGAGGAGGGAGCAGTGAGCGCCGAGCGTCGCTATCCTGTTGGCATCTCTCCCGTCGGTGAGGTCGAGCCTCTGCTGGAGCCCTCGGCGATCGCAAAGGATAAGGACTGTGTGACCGTGCTGGTGATCACGGGAAAGCCCGATTGCATCAAGGGGCTTGACAGCGGCGTGGTGCGTTCGGCGCGGAGTGGCTGCGAGGGAGGCGGCTTTTATGTGATGTCGATGAGCGCCTTCAAGATCTTCGACTTCAAGAAGTAGCGTCGGCGGCAGTGCATCTCGCATTTTCGCCCCTTCAATAGGAGGTTTTTATGGACAGAAGGATCCTTTCAAGCTATTTGCGCATCTCCCGTGCCGTTGCCATGTATCTCACCTTTGCGTTTCTGGTGGGCATAGCCTCTTTTTCCTTTGTCGCCACCTCACAAAATATCGAAAGCGATTCGGTGTGGGTGATCGATGTGATCAAAACACTCATGATCCCGCTGGTGTTCGGCAGCATCACGCGCGTGTTTGCCCAGCATGACCAGGTCATGCACACCCTGCTGCACGATCCGAGTGTTGAAACGGATGAGGAGCTCCCCTTTCGCGAGGGAGTGCGGCGCGTGCTGCATTGCAAGGAATTTTTGCTGGAGGCGGCGATCCTCGTGGGGCTTTGCCTGCTGCTGCCTCTTGAGCTGACCTTTGGCGCTCCCGCAGCCCTGCTCGGCGGCATGGCGCGCCCCCTCAAGAAGCTGCTCATCGTCCTGATACTCGGGCCCGTGCTCTTTTTCCTTGAGCTCTGGCACAACGTGCGCTCGCTCTACCTTTGGATCGATATGCAGCGCGCGAGGACGAAGGAGGGTATCCGAAAGCGCTTTTGGCGTGACTATCTGCTGGTGCTGGTCGGCTATGCGCTTGCCTATGCCGTTCTCACGCCCGTGCTTGCACTGTTCATGACGTTGGTGTTCGCTATCAGGAATATCCAAGCCGCCGCACTCATGCTTCTTGCCATTGTCGGTGTGGCATTGATGCCCGTCGCGCTGGTGCTGGCGGTGAAGTACCTGCGCGCCTTCCGCATCCGTCGCAGATTCATCAAGGCACTGAAACGCCGCTGTGAGGAGCAGAGCTTTACGCTCTCGCCCATCCGTCGTCCCTATCGCTCTCTTTTCCGCCTTGCCGACGGCGCCGATTTTACCGTTCATGCGCATGGCAAGGTGTATAGCTGTAAGATGGTCAAGGCGATCTCCTACAGCGCCCCGCTCATTTTCTCGCCGGATGGGACTGTGTATGCCGTTCATTCGTTCTCCCTCAAGCTTCGTCCCATGCGATACCGTCATGCTGCAGGTGCGCTCAATCTCGGCTTGGAAAGCCAGACTCGCGCACACGTGAACCCGATGAAGCTGGAGTTTTTTTCCTTCACCACGAAGACCGACTATACCTTTGAGGGGGAGGGCATCAAGGTGATCATCGTCAACCCCGTGTCCGATGTCATTGAGGTGGGTGACCCCTATCGCAGTCAGATCGTTGACTCGGGCGACCGTATCGGTGCGTATAAGCTGTTTGCGGGAACCGCCTTTCTCAATGCAATCGAGCGCGACGTGGTCGAGCGATGAGTGTCGATTTTGAAGAACGGCTCGGTCAATTTCGAGAAAATTTTTGCGACATCAAAATTTTCTTGCATTCTGAGCGCATATCTGCTACAATGAACATGGCGGCAATTATTGCACGTTGCAAAAAAATAAAAGTTAGGAGAAACTCATTATGGCGAATCGTTTTGTTTCCAACGCAATTTCCTATCATGGTAAGGGCGCAATTCAGGAGATCCCCGCAATCGTTGCGGCAAAGGGCTTTAAAAAGGCATTTGTGGCATCCGATCCCGATCTTTTAAAGTTTGGTGTGACCGCGAAGGTTACCGATCTTCTTGAAAAGAACGGGATGGCGTACGAGATCTACTCGGATATCAAGCCCAACCCCACCATCGAAAACGTGAAGAGCGGTGTGGCGGCATACAAGGCGTCCGGCGCCGATTACATGATCGCGATCGGCGGCGGCTCCTCCATGGATACTGCCAAGGCGATCGGCATCATCATCAATAACCCCGAATTTTCCGATGTGCGCTCTCTTGAGGGCGTGGCACCCACTAAGAACCGCACGGTCTATACCATTGCCGTCCCCACTACTGCAGGTACGGCTGCGGAGGCGACCATCAACTACGTGATCACCGATGTGGAGCGCAAGCGCAAATTCGTTTGTGTGGATGTCAACGATATTCCCGATATCGCCGTTGTCGACCCCGATATGATGGCGACCATGCCCAAGGGCTTGACGGCTGCCACGGGTATGGATGCGCTGACCCATGCCATTGAGGGCTATACCACCAAGGCGGCTTGGGCACTGCCCGATTGCCTGAACCTCGAGGCGATCCGCCTGATCGCCAAGAGCCTGCGCGGTGCGGTTGAGAACGACCCCGAGGGCAGAGAGGGCATGGCACTCGGTCAGTTTGTGACCGGTATGGCGTTCTCCAACGTGGGCTTGGGCATTGCACACTCGGTGGCACATACGCTGGGCGCCGTTTACGATACGCCTCACGGTGTTGCATGCGCAATGATGCTTCCCATCGTGATGGCATATAACGCCGATTGCACCGGTGAAAAGTACAAGGCGATTGCCGAGGCAATGGGTGTTAATACCGATGGCATGGATCAGGATACTTACCGCAAGGCAGCAGTGGATGCAGTTCGTCAGCTCAGCGTTGACGTGGGCATCCCCACCAGGCTCGCTGCACTGAAGGAGGAGGATCTTCAGTTCCTCGCCGAATCGGCATATGCGGATGCCTGCGCACCCGGTAACCCCAAGGCGGCATCGGTTGAGGACATCAAGGGTCTTATTCGTCAGCTGATGTAAGCTGCGGCTTGCCCCGAAAAAAAGGGAGCCGACACGGATTTCCGTGTCGGCTCCCTTTTTTACATCTTGGGAAGCTTGGCGAGGCCCTTGGCGATCTCCTCGTCGGTGGGGACATAGTTTTCCATCTTGCCGTCGTGGAACTTTTCATAAGCATACATGTCAAAGTAGCCCGTGCCGGTCAGACCGAAGAGAATGGTCTTTTCCTCACCCGTCTGCTTGCATTTCATTGCCTCGTCGATGGCAACGCGGATGGCGTGGCTGCTTTCGGGTGCGGGGAGAATACCCTCCACGCGCGCAAACTGCTCTGCCGCCTCAAAGACCTCGGTCTGCTTGACCGAAACCGCCTCCATCAGGCCGTCGGCGTAAAGCTGAGAGAGGGTGGGGTTCATGCCGTGGTAGCGAAGTCCCCCTGCGTGGTTCGCGGCGGGGATGAAGCTGCTGCCGAGTGTATACATCTTGGCAAGGGGGCAGACCATGCCCGTGTCACAGTAGTCATAGGCGTATTTGCCGCGGGTGAAGCTGGGGCAGGAAGCGGGTTCCACCGCAATGAAGCGGTAATCCGCCTCGCCGCGCGCCTTCTCGCCCATAAAGGGAGCGATCAGACCGCCGAGGTTGGAGCCACCGCCCGCACAGCCGATGATGATGTCGGGCTTGATGCCGTACTTGTCCATTGCCGCCTTGGTTTCAAGACCGATGATCGATTGATGCAGCATGACCTGATTGAGCACACTGCCGAGCACGTAGCGATAGCCCTCGGTGTTCATTGCCTTTTCCACTGCCTCGGAGATGGCACAGCCAAGGCTTCCCGTGGTGCCGGGGTGCTCGGCAAGGATGCGCTTGCCCACCTCGGTCTCGGTGGAGGGGGAGGGGGTCACCGATGCACCGTAGGTGCGCATGACCTCACGGCGGAAGGGCTTTTGCTCGTAGGAGCATTTGACCATATAGACCTTGCAGTCAAGTCCGAAGTAGGAGCACGCCATGGACAGCGCCGTGCCCCACTGACCCGCACCTGTTTCGGTGGTCACACCGACAAGTCCCTGCTTTTTGGCGTAGTACGCCTGCGCGATGGCGGAGTTCAGCTTGTGCGAGCCGCTGGTGTTGTTGCCCTCAAATTTATAGTAGATCTTGGCGGGTGTCTGCAGCTTTTCCTCGAGGCAGTAGGCACGCACCAGAGGCGCGGGGCGATACATTTTATAAAAATCGCGGATCTCCTCGGGGATTTCAAAAAGCGCCGTGCTGTCATCCAGCTCCTGGCGGATCAGCTCGTCGCAGAACACGCCTGCGAGGTCAGCGGGGCCCATCGGCTGCCCGGTGGCGGCGTCAAGGAGAGGGGCGGGCTTGTTCTTCATATCGGCACGCAGATTGTACCAATATTTCGGCATTTCGGATTCTTCAAGATAAATTTTGTAGGGGATCTTTTCCTTGGACATGATGGTATGTCTCCTTTCTTGGCATGTGGGTGAAGGTGCCGTTTCCGATGTGGGACGCGGAGGAAAGAAAAAAGCCCCCTATCCCTGACGATCTGCCGGGACAGGAGCTGATCCTGCGGTGCCACCCTGCTTGGCGCAATGCGCCCACTTATGCATACTCTTGATATGCTGCCCCGATCACGGTGGAGCCGCCCCGTCTTACATACTTCGACGATCTGCCGTTTCTGCTCGCCCTCAGAAGCCCATTCACCCTTGCGCCGTTACCGCGATCACACCGTCCGCGGCTCTCTTTAAACGCACCCTCAAGGGTTACTCACTCTTCCTCAACGGTTTGGTTTATTATAGCACTTTCAGGGGTGCGTGTCAAGAGATTTCAAAAAATATTCATCAAAAAGGGGAATAACGATTGACACGGCAAACGCGATTATGTATAATGTAGAAGTAAATATTCTGTAAAGGACGACTTTTGTTATGGATCAAAGAGAAAAATTCGGCTCGCGCCTCGGCTTTTTGCTGATCTCTGCGGGCTGTGCCATCGGTCTTGGAAATGTCTATCGCTTCCCGATCATCACGGGTGCATACGGCGGTGCACTGTTCGTGCTCATTTACCTCGCCTTTCTGCTCATTCTCGGTATTCCCGTGATGTGCGCAGAGCTCGCTGTCGGCAGAGCCAGCCAGCGTAGCATTGCCTCCTCCTTTGAGGTCATGGAAAGGCCGGGTCAGAAATGGCATCTGATGAAATATCTCGGCATTGCGGGCAACTATCTGCTCATGATGTTCTATACCGTCATTGCAGGCTGGATGCTGATTTATTTCTATCAGTTCCTCACGGGCGGTCCTGTCATGGATCACGGTGCCGATGTTGAGGCGCTCGGCGGCTTCTTCGGCAGTCTGCTCGGCCAGCCCCTGCTGCTGATCGCCACCACCGCGATCATCGTGGTGGCATGCTTCCTCGTCTGCTCCTTCGGTCTGCAAAAGGGCGTGGAGCGCATTACCAAGTTCATGATGCTGGCGCTCTTCGCTCTCATCATCGGTCTTGTCATTTACTCCTTCACGCTGGACGGTGCGGGCGCGGGTCTGAAGTTCTATCTCGTTCCCTCGGTCGAGCCCATCAAGCGGGGCGAGCTTGGCACCATCATCACCGCCGCTATGGGTCAGGCGTTCTTCACCCTCTCGGTCGGCATCGGCTCGATCGCCATTTTCGGCAGCTATATCGACAAAAAGCGCTCCTTGCTGGGCGAGGCGCTGACCATTACGGGGCTTGACACCTTTGTGGCGATCTGCGCAGGTCTGATCATTTTTCCTGCCTACTTTACCTTTGTGCCCGGTGCTACGGGTATTGATGCCGGCCAGGCGGGTGCGGGTTTCCTTTTCACCACGCTCTCGGGCATCTTCAATTCGATGGGACCTGTTGTGGGTCGTGTCATCGGCACCGTGTTCTTCCTCTTCATGCTCTTTGCGGCACTCTCCACCGTCATTGCGGTGTTTGAGAATATCATGTCCTTCTGGCTGGAGCTGACCAAGCTCAACCGCCGCACCGTGGCGCTCATCAATATCGGTCTGTTCCTGGTGCTCACCCTGCCTGCCATCTTCGGCTGCAATATCTGGAGCTCGGTCAAGGATGTCATGTTCGGCAAGGACTTCATCGATATGGAGGACTTCATCGTTTCCAACGTGCTTCTGCCCCTCGGCAGCTTGGTTTACGTGCTGTTCTGTACTACGCGCTTCGGCTGGGGACGCAAGAACTTCTGTGACGAGCTCAATGCAGGAGAGGGTGTTAAGATGCCCCGTTGGGTCACCTACTATATGACCTACGCGTTGCCTGTCATCATCGCAATTCTGCTCGGTTATTCGGTCGTCAACTTCTTTCGTTGAGTAAGACCACCGTGCCGTCCGCCTTGCATCCTCAAGGGGCAAGACGGACGGCACAAATTTTCATCCTTGGAGATTTCACCCAGATTTCCTTTGTCACAATTGACAAAACGGGCTGAGAAATATGAATTTTCTTGTTTAGATATTGCAATTTCAGCTTTTTTTCTGTATAATTTCATCAATCCATATTGATAAGGAGGACAACTTATGCTTGAGATACGCAATGTATCAAAGATTTACCGATCCAAAACAGGCGAGGAGGTAAGGGCGCTTGATAACGTCAGCATCTCTTTCCCTGAATCGGGAATGGTCTTCATCCTCGGTAAATCGGGCAGCGGTAAATCCACGCTGCTCAACGTCATGGGCGGACTTGACAGCTATGACGGCGGCGAGTTCATCATCAAGGGCAAATCCTCAAACGATTTTGCCGGCTCTGATTTTGACGCCTACCGTAACACGTTCATCGGCTTTATTTTCCAGGAATACAACGTGCTCGACGATTTCTCGGTCGGTGCCAATATCGGTCTTGCCCTTGAATTGCAGGGCAAAAAGGCGACCGATGAAAAGATCAACGAGATCCTTACAAAGGTCGATCTGCTGAATTTCGCGCACCGCAAGCCCAATGAGCTTTCGGGCGGTCAGAAGCAGCGTGTCGCCATCGCCCGTGCACTGGTCAAGGAGCCGCAGATCATCATGGCAGATGAGCCCACGGGCGCGCTTGACTCCAATACAGGTAAGCAGATCTTTGACACCTTAAAGGAGCTTTCCCGTGAAAAGCTGGTGCTGATCGTTTCTCACGACCGCGATTTTGCCGAGCGTTATGCCGACCGTATCATTGAAATGAAGGACGGCCGCGTGATCGACGACGTGACCAAGCACGAGCGCGAGAGCGTCAAGATCAGTGACGGTATGCACCGCATCAACGATCATATTCTGCGCATCGAAAAGGGCTATCAGCTCACTGCCGCAGACCTTGATATGATCAACGAGTATCTGCGCAACAATCAAAGCGACCTGCTTCTCTCGGGCGATGCGCGCGTGAATGACGAGCTGCGCTCCGCGGCGGGCATCTCGGATAAGGGGAGCACCTCGGTGTTTGAAGATACCGATATGAAGAAGGACCATCCCCTGAAGGAATACGACGGCAAAAAGACCTCCTTCATCCGCTCCAAGCTGCCGATGAAGAACGCGGTACGCATGGGCGCCTCGGGTCTGAAGCACAAGAAGTTCCGTTTGGTGATGACCATTCTGCTTTCGCTCATCTCCTTTGCCATGTTCGGACTTGCCGATACCATGGCGGCATACGATAAGATCGTGGCGACCACCAATTCGGTGGTCGACTCCAACGTGCGCAACGCTTCAATGGTTGCACGCGTCCGTCATACCTATTATTATTCCGACGGTGATGTCAGTGAGGGCTATCAGTACGCGGGCTTGAGCATCGCCGATATCGAAACGCTCCGCGCGCAGACAGGTCTTGATTTCGTGCCCGTTTATACGGGTGTGACCCATGAGGGCGGCGGATTTCCGATTTCCTCGCACTTCGGTGCTTATACGGGTCATTCGGTCTATACGGGTAAGCTTTCGGGTCTGGTGGATATGGATTCCGCGGCGCTTCACGCAGCCGAGCTGCGCGTCACGGGTCGCCTGCCGCAGGCAGACGGCGAGGTTGCCATCACCGAATTCATGTATCGCCAGTTCAAGGAGTACGGCTTCAAGAATAACACAAGAAACGAGAGCGTGTCGGCAGAGGATCTGACCATGGAGCCCGGCGGCGCCAATTCCATCATCGGTAAGCACATCTCGATCTCGGGCAACTTCTATATTTCGGGCATGGACGGCTATGAACTGACCATTGTGGGCGTGGTCGATACGAATTTCGACTACGAGCGCTACGCTGCCTTCCTGCCGCAGGATGAGCAGACGCAGCCCACTCCCGGCGACGATGATGGCACAAGCCTGACCGATATGCTTCTGATGAAGGAGCTGGAGAGCGACGTGCAATACGGCTTCCATGCACTTGGCTTTACGCATGAGGACGTGATCTCCGAGATCGTTTCCCATTCCTACTCCACACAGGTCGGAAAGGATATGTACGGCTGGAACAGCAATATGTACATTTCCGTCGGCAAGGTGGGAGAGGAGGACTCCGAGTTGGGTAACCTCGGCATGGTGGCGAGCAGCAAGGATCTTGCCTCCCTGCAGGTCATGTGGGTGGACGGTACGCCCCGTACCACACTGGGTGCCAACGAGATCGTGATCCACAAGCAGTTCCTTGATATGTTGATGCCGAGCGACATCGAGCTCACCTTCGACGTGGCGGCATTTGCAACAACGGTTGAGGCGCTTTACGGCAGCGGCAATTACGCACTCACCAATCCCGGAGCAAGCTATTTCAATCGTGCTGTTGCAGCCGCAGCACACGCCTATATCGATGAGGTGCTTGCCGATGCGGATACTGTCAGCGCGGTTCATGAGCATTATCGTAACTTTGTCGATGGCGCCAAGTATGACTTTACGCGTGACGAGGCGAAGGCATATTGGGAAGGCGTTTGGTTTGACTATGAGGGGAACGTCATGATGGGCATGGAGCCTCCCATGATGAACCCGTACGAATATCAGAATCTCTATACGATCCGGGATAACGTCTGGAAGGCACTGACCCCCTTCATGCTTGAAATGTACGGCATTGATGGGTATTATGATGCGGCATTGATGGAGGATTCCGATACCTTCTACAATGCGATGTACGAGCTCAGATCGAGCTTTGAAAATTACAGCCCACAGGAGATGACCCGAAATTTCAGCAGCTACCAGCTCCACTCTCCTGTCAGTGCCATGCTGGCGATCAAGGATTTCCATCAGCATCGCTTGTATGAAAACAGCAGCTTTATCAGCTTTGTCCTCGGTGATGAGATGTTCGGCATCGACGAGGATTACTACAACGGCTTGGACGCCGAGAATCAGAAATCGACCCTGCTGAGTGCATATCGTTCCTATTTGAATAACTGGGGATACGGTTACGAAAAGAACGATTACGGAACCTATACGGGGCAGATGATCGACGAGGAGTACCGCGTGGCATTCCGGGAGGCCTCGGGCAAGAGCATCGAGGAGCTTCTTTCCGATCTGGTCTTTACTCGCACGGAAAACAGCTATGAAACGCAAAGCGAGATCGAGCTTGGTAAGTACGAGGATTTCAAGGTCGTGGGTCTGATCGATTCCAACAACCATCACTCTCTGATCGTCAGTGATACTGTTTTTGCCGATTACAGAGCATGGCACGAGGAAAATGCGGGCGAATACGGCTATTATGAGGAGATTGCCGAGCACACGGATGGTCCCTACGGCTTTGCTCTCGCACCGCTGGGAGCCGATGAGGACGTGGTCAGAAAGCTGGTCGAGATGTCCTACATGAATGACGGTGTGCGGTATGTGATGCGCAACTCGGTCATGGATACGCTCGATAACTTTAACGACTTCATTGAGGAGGGTGCAAAGATCTTCCTTTACGTGGGTCTTGGCTTTGCACTGTTCTCGGCACTGCTGCTGATGAACTTCATCGCAACCTCTATTTCCTACAAGAAGCGCGACATCGGTATTCTCCGTGCTGTGGGTGCACGCTCGTCCGACGTCTTTAAGATCTTCTTCAGCGAGTCGCTGATCATTGCGATCATCAATTTCATTTTCTCCTGTATCGCGTGCGTCGGTGCCGTGGTGGCCATCAATATGTGGATGCGCAGTGAGGGCATCAAGATCACACTGCTTTCCTTCGGTGTGCGTCAGGTGATCCTGATGATGCTTGTCAGCGTGGTGGTGGCACTGCTTGCCAGCTTCCTACCCGTTTATAACATTGCGAAGCGCAAGCCCGTTGACGCCATCAAGGACCGTTGATCGGACAGCGCAAAAGCAAAAAGAAAATCGCCTGACTCTCCAAAAGGAGAGTCGGGCGATCGTTTTTATCGGAGCGAGTCAAGCAGATGCGCGCGACGCAGAGCCGCCATGATGGCAGGGATGAGAATGAGCTGCAGGATCATACCGGGAAAGGCGTTGAGAAAGGCGCCCGATACAAACATGGCAAGAGAGTAGCCGCTGCCGAAGACACCCAGCAAAAGGCTTTGCACACCGCCCCAGATCACCCGTCCGATCAGCATGGCGGCGAGCAGGGAAAGGATCACCGAAAGCGTATTTTTCTTGGTAAAAAGGCGGTAAACAAGTCCGACCACAAATCCGTAGGAGGCAAGCTCGAACGCCATTGCCACCGCGTTGGGGTAAAGAACCGGCATGGTAAAGAAGATCGATCGGGAGAGGGGGAGCACCGCACCGAGTACCGCGCCGTATTTTTCTCCGCAGATAAGACCGCAGAGCATGACGGGGATGTGCATGGGAAGGAGCATGTTGCCGATCTCGCGGATCTGACCCGTCAGAAGGGGCAAAACGTAGCCGACGGCAAGCAGCATGGCGGTGAGGACCAGCTTTTTGAGATGCTTGTTGCTCATAACGCGTCAGATTCCTCCTTTTGGGGCACGGCAGCTTGCTCCTTGCGGCAGAGGATGCCGTAAAGAAGATTGGCAAGCACCAAAGCAAGCACGCCCGCAATCAGCTTGCCTGCTACCACAGGCAGGACATACGAGCCGTCAAACGCCATGGTAAAGGCAAGGTGACCGCCAAATACAAAGGCACCCGAAACAGAAAACGCGGCGTTGAGCATGACACCCTTTTTGTCCATTTGATCCATCATGCCAAAGGTGGTCGCGCTGGAGGCGAGTGCCGAGACCATGCCGAGCGTGGATTCCTCATTGATCCCGACGCGCTTGCCAAGCGCGTTAAGGGGCTTTCTCAGAAGGCGGGAGAGAATATAAATGAGAGGAAACATGCCTGCAAGTGCCACGGCGGCATTGAGGCAGACGAGCGCGCCCGATTCAATGGTCGCAAGCCCTGCAATGACCTCCTTTTTGAAAACGAAATTGATCATGCCGAGCAGCAGTCCCGCCGTGATCAGGGCGGTGATGAAAACGCCAAACCAACGAAAGACCCGTATGCATTTTTCGGGAAAGAGGAGAAGGCAGACGGCAATGATCGCCGAAAAGAGAATGAGGGGAAGCAGGTCAAGCAGTAAAAGACCGAGAGAAAGACGGCAGATCAGCCCTGCTGCAAAGGCGCCGATCGGAATGGTGACCACGCCGCAAAGCAGACCGAGAATGAGGTGTCGCTGGTGTTTTTTGTCGACCATACCGAGCGCAAAGGGAATGGTAAAGGAGATGGTGCAGCCCATCATCGAGGATACGACCAAGCCGTTAAAGAGCCCAAGACGGTCATCGGTCGCAACGGCGACCGAGAGGGGCGCGCCGCCCATGTCGTTGGCAAACAGGGAAGCGGGCAGGATCGATGGATCAAGGTGAAGCGTGTCGGAAACAAATCTGAATATGGGAGATAACAGTTCGGCAAGCAGAGGGGACAGCACGATCATACCGATCATGGAAAGCGCCATCGTACCGAGCAGCATAAAGCCCTTTTGGAATTGTACGCCGATGCCGAAGCGGTTGTTGAGGATGTAGTCAATCGCGCCGATGACCGCAAAGACCAGTGCGACTAGGGAAATGACATTCATAGCAAGGCCTCCGTGATGAATTAAGGAGCAGAAATTATTATAGCATAAAGTCGCAGAAATGTAAAGCACATTATCTTTCGTAGGGACAGCGAGCGAATTGAACGCGGTTTCAAGGGGCAGATTCCCGCCCGTGCTGCCGCAAAAGCCTTGTAAATATTCGTATATTCACGGCGGCTTTGGCGTTGCCTTAGCAAGAATCTGCTCCCTTGAAGCTCGGGTGATATCATACAGGTAGGGGCTGGCGCCCACGACAGCCCGTTACAAACAAACGGCAACCATGAACGGGGCGTACCGCGAGGTGCGGGCAAACGGGTCGTCGAGGCGCCGACCCCTACCGCGGTTGATCATACCCGAACGTGCCGCGAGGCGTCGAGGGGTCGGGGCTCTGAGAATCAAGGCTTTCGGGCGGATTCGGATCGCTTTCCCTTGGTGAACGCGCCCGTAAAATGCGCCTGTGGGCGCGGTGAACTTGCTCGCTTGTCCCTAAGCGAAAAAGCGCAGCTTGATAATCCAACTTTATACATGTAAAGACCGCCTTTTTGATTTGCCATAATTGTATCAGACTTTGCTATATCTTTCAATATTCTTCCTGTAATATTTCGGGAGACGTTTATCCGTACCGTCAAGCTTGTCGATTTTGCTTTGCGTGATGAAAAGAGCTTTTCTAACAGTTCTTTGCGCTCCCGTTCAAAATCGTCCTTAGGAGGATGATTCTTAAAATCGCATAATGAAAGCACGAGTGCGACTTATACTTGATAATAGTGCCCCGGTTCGTATTCCATATAAAAAGCTTCCTTTCGGTCGGGTAACACCATGATACCGAAAGGAAGGGGAAAGTCCAGATAAATATTTGAAATAGTGCGATTTCAAGCTTGGATATAAAATCCTTTTTGCCTTGGGCGTATTGTGCCTCATGAATGTTTGCGCCGATACTTGTACCGCTTCTGCCGATCTGATTTGCAATAACCGATTCGTGATTGCTTTTAAGGTATTTGACAAGATTTATAATGTCAACGGAAAAATCCATTGATAACTCACGTAATCTTGATTCAGATATAACAGCACCTCGCTTTCGGTTATATTATAGCATAAATTTTATTATTTGTAGATAGTGATGCATCGGCTACGCCGAAGTGATGTAGTGCCTTGCGGCACAGTGGTGTATTGCACCTGCGGTGCAAAGTGATGTGATGTGTTCCGCATCCTCACGCGCGAAGCGCACATCACTTCCGAAGGAAACATCACGCACGAAGTGCGCATCACGTTCCGCGCAAGCGGAACACATCGTTCCAAAAACAAAAGCACTTCTTACGAAGTGCTTTTGTTTTTGGAGGCGCCACCCGGAATCGTGACCGCTTACGTCGCGGCATCGCCGCGACGTGGCAAGGTGCGCCACAACGTGTGCTATGGGCTTAGTATCCCTGCACCTTGCACCCCGTTCCTCGCAGCAGGTAACGCTTCCAAAACAAAAAAGATGCCTCTATATTTTACTCCATAGCAACGAACTTTCCGTCTTAAAACTGAAAATACACAAAAGGATGTTCGCCTGTAAATCCAAGACACAGAATCGATCCGATCTCTATAAACAAAATTGTCAATCCTCTAACAGTGTTCAGGTTGAACAAAGGATAGAATCCATTAATCTGAGCCTCTTTGTTTTTCTTGGAGCGATATATTGCAAGGGCAGAAGCGGCGCCAACTACAGCAATTGCCAAGAAGGACCAAGAGAATGGCTGTAGGATTCCGCCTTGGAGTGTAACAACACCCTTAATGATATGCCACGCAACTTCAAAATTGTCAGCTCTGAAGAAAATCCACAAAAACGTAACGAACGAAAAGGTCAATGTAGTTCCTACGAACTTTAAAATTCCTTTGCTGAACAACTTTTTGGGAAGTAATTTATCAACGCAAAGAGCCAAGCCATGCATTGCCCCCCAAAAAACAAACGTCCAATTTGCCCCATGCCATAATCCACCCAACAACATCGTAACAAAAAGATTGATGTACTGACGGATCTTTCCTTTTCGGTTTCCTCCCAATGGAATATACAAATATTCTTTTAGCCAGGTAGACAAGCTAATATGCCATCTGCGCCAAAATACAGTTACATTTTCCGAAAGATACGGCAAATTGAAGTTTGGACAGAAATCATATCCAAAGCATTTTGCACATCCGATTGCAATGTCCGAATAACCGGAGAAATCAAAATAAATTTGTATCGAATACGAGATTACCGCCAATATTATCGAAAGCCAATGGAATGCCGTCGGCATCTTAAATACATCGTCCACAAAGACTGAAAGATGATCAGCAATAACTATTTTTTTAAAAAAACCAAACAGCATCAACTGTATGCCGTATTCCATATTTTTTCGCGTAATACGCCGATCTTCATCTAACTGGGGCAAAAATTCTGAAGCTTTTACAATGGGACCTGCAACAAGCTGAGGGAAAAAGCTTATGTACAACGCAAGACGTATAAAATTTTTTTCTGCTTTGATCTTTTTTCTTTTTACGTCAATAACGTAACTTAACGATTGGAACGTATAAAATGAGATTCCTACCGGTAGAATAATATTTAATATTCCTAAATCGCCACCAATCAAAATAGAAAATGACGATAAGAAAAAGTTGAAATATTTAAAGAATCCCAATACAACAAGCGGTATAATGATACCAATCACAAGGGATGCCTTTTTATGAATAAACAACGCCGAAATGTACGCGGAAAAACTGACGAATAACAAGAGAAAAGCAAAGCGCCAATCCCAATACCCGTAAAAAAAATAGCTGGCGAAAAGCAAAAACAATTCCTTGTACGTTTGCTTTCTTAATCTTTGTAAAAACAATGTTACTACGAATACAACAGCAAAAAAAGCCACAAACTCAAGTGATGCAAACGACATTATTCTTTCCCTCCTATGATTTTAAATAACTCGTCCGCTATCATTCGGTGCCCGTGCTCGTTCAAATGCGCCTGTCCCACCGATGTGTTTGCAAAGCCGTGGGGAAGAATGTGATTTTGATTATATTCCTTTGAAAATCTTTCCGACATATCAACAAATTCTATTCCACTCCTTTCGCAATACGTTGCAAAGATTTGAATGGACTCTCTATTTGTTGTCACTGCTGCTCCAGTTTCCGCATCAATATGTACATTTGATTGATATAAAACGATTAATTGTACATCATTGTCTTTGGCGGTTTGTGATAGGTTATTTAATAAACTCAAATATAACTCCTCATAGTTATTCTCTGATTGAGTTTTTGAATCGGTGTTGGGCGCATTTTGAGCAGAAGCACCCTTCCAATTAGAAAATTGCAAATATAATAATCTTAACAATTGATTTTTTTGAAGCAGACCGACAATTCCTTCTGAGTGGGAGGACAGTTCCTCAGTCGTTCCTTCAATCGCTTTTTTAAGGTCGGTATCACTAAACGAAAGCGAAGACGTTTCTATTACCACATATTTTTTGGGCGCGTATTTTTTAAGCGCTGCTTCGAAATTACTGGTACATGTCAAAAAGTTATGTCCGGATATTCCGATGTTATACACCAAGTTGTCTCCTAACAATAGGTTAAGTTGCGAAGCTGTATTTTTTTTCATAGCTACGTTATAGGCTTCCATATGCGACGAGCCCATAATCAAAACATCGATATCCATACCTTCTTGATAATCATAAGAGTTTATATAACCTTCGTTATTGGTTTTTCCCAGGGCAAATCCCTCTGTTCCTCGTGAATAAAATTTGTTTTTTTCCCATGAGTAATCGGTAACACCGTCAACAGTGGATGAATGAACAGGAACATTGTAATACAGTATACAAAACGATGTTAGAATTGCGAAAGCCAACACACCACTGACAAACGCCTTTAATAGCCACCAAAATATTTTTTTCATTTTATTCCCTCCGATAATTGCATGATTCAAATGCACTTGATACGCAACCGAGGTTACACATCGAAAAACGCAAGCTACGATAGTTCACAAGAGCATTATACTCAAGTTTTGAGTATTTGTCAATACTCAGTTTGTGAGTATGATAAACTCCTTGCATAAAGATTGCCAAAGGAGTCATTATGAACTACAGAATAAGAATGCGAGATTTACGTGAAGACAACGATCTCACGCAAAAAGAAGTCGGTAAAATAATTAACAAGTCACAACAAGGGTACAGTCATATAGAGGATGGGCGCGCCGAACTCAAAATAGAGGATCTTATTAAGCTTTGCAATTTTTACAATGTAAGCGCAGATTATTTTATCGGTTTATCGGATAAAAAATAAAAAACTTCCTTTCGGTTTGGTAACACCATTATACCGAAAGGAAGTCGAAAGGCAAGATGAGTTTTTGAAAATTATTTGTTATCAATATTCGCTTTTGCCGTTCTGCAAGAGGAAACGAGCATAACGCGGAGAGTGGCGCACTTATCTGATAAGATTTTATACTGTTGAGCATCAATATAATTCGTTCTGTGCAAAAGTTCAAGCCAATAGCCGGTTTCACTTGCTTCTTTAAGAGCAATTTCAAGCTTGGATATAAAATCCTTTTTGCCTTGTGCGTACTGTGCTTCGTGGATATTTGCACCGATAGAAGTTCCGCTTCTGCCGATCTGATTAGCGATAACGGATTCGTGGTTTGATTTTAAGTATTTGACAAGGTTAATAATATCTACGGAAAATTCCATTGATAATTCACGGAGTTTAGATTCAGTCATAGTAGCACCTCGCTTTCGATTACATTATAGCATAATTTTGACCGTTTGCAAAGAGTGATGTTGCGACGTTGCCGCAGTGATGTTATGGCTTTGCCACAGTGATGTATTGCTCCTTCGTCGCAAAGTGATGTGATGTTTGCCCACTTCGCCGCAAGGCGAAACATCACTCACGCAGTGAACATCACTGCCCAAGGCAACATCTCTTGCCCGCAAGGGCAAACATCGTTCCAAACAAAAGAGCACTGCTCTCGCAGTGCTCTTTTGTTTGGAGGCGCCACCCGGAATCGGACCGGGGATAAGGGTTTTGCAGACCCGTGCCTTACCGCTTGGCCATGGCGCCGTTGGAGCGGATTACGGGGCTCGAACCCGCCACCTCGACCTTGGCAAGGTCGCGCTCTACCAAATGAGCTAAATCCGCGTGGTTATTGATATGATATGCAACGAAGGGTGAGTTGGCGACCCGGATGGGACTCGAACCCACGACCTCTAGCGTGACAGGCTAGCGTTCTAACCAACTGAACTACCGGGCCATTGGTGGGAACAACAGGGCTCGAACCTGTGACCCTCTGCTTGTAAGGCAGATGCTCTCCCAACTGAGCTATGCTCCCAATCATTTGCAACGGGTACTATTATAGCACGGCAAAAAAGATTTGTCAACACCTTTTTCTGCTTTTTTTAAAAAAATTGAAAGCTTTTTGTGTGAAAAAGGACGGACCGCATGTGCCTTCTGCCGGGCTGCGATCCGTCCACAAAAAAGGAGAAAAAAGTGGAAAACCACAGTATGTCGCGATCAAATAAGACAACAGTTCTGTTATCCACCGTATCTATTATACCAAATGTCATATGACATGTCAAGAGATTTATGTGAGTGTTTTTTGAAAATATGGGGTCTATTTTGTGTCTTTTCCGTATACGGGACACCATATATACCAAAATGTCGTATGGCGTACGACAAACGGGGCGTGCGTGGGAATGTCGTACTGCAAGATGAGTGGGAAAGGGATTTTTTTCAATTGACAGAAGATGTGATTGTGTGTTAAAATAATAAAAAGAATGCCCGTGTGGCGTTAGCGAGAGGTAACTATGGATATTTTAAAAGAACTTTCACTGATTGGTATCGTGCCTGTGGTCAGGCTTGATCGGATAGAGGATGCCGTACCACTGGCGGGGGCGCTGATGGAGGGCGGTCTGCCCTGTGCCGAGGTGACCTTCCGCACGGCTGCTGCGGCACAGGCAATTGCGGAGATGTGCAGGGCATATCCCGATATGCTGGTGGGTGCAGGGACCGTCCTGACCACCGCACAGGTGGATGCCGCCGTTGCGGCAGGCGCCAAATTTATCGTCAGCCCCGGCTTCAATGCCGAGGTGGTGCGCTATTGCATTGATCGCGGGATTCCTGTCGTACCCGGTATCAACAACCCGACCGGCATTGAGGCTGCGCTGACAATGGGCATCAAGACGGTCAAGTTTTTCCCGGCGGAGCCCTCCGGCGGCGTGAAGATGATCAAGGCAATGGCAGCTCCTTACGGAGATGTGACCTTCATGCCCACCGGCGGCATTGATGCGAAAAATCTGGGAGAATATCTGGCGTTCCCCAAGATTCTCGCCTGTGGCGGCAGCTGGATGGTCAGCCCGGAGCTGATCAAGGCAGGAGATTTTTCTGAGATCACGCGCCTCACGCGCGAGGCAGTCGATACCATGCTCGGCTTCGAGCTTCGTCATGTCGGTGTGAACTGCGCCTCGGAAGGTGAGGCGGATGCCTCTGCCGCTTGCCTGAAGACCCTTTTCTCCTTCCCGACCGATAAGCGGGAGATCTCCTCCTTTGCGGGCACGGGCTTCGAGCTGATGAATGAGAAGGGAATGGGGACGATGGGGCATATCGCCATCCGCACCGCCTCGGTCGAGCGTGCTGTCTATCATCTTTCGCGCCGCGGCGCAAAATTCCTGCCCGAAACCGCGAAATACGACAAGAACGGCAAGCTCTTTTTCATCTATCTTGCTGATGAGATCGCAGGCTTTGCCTATCACCTTGTCGGCTGATGTACCTGCGAGGGGATGCTCTCGATCCTGTCCTGCTCGGCTCTCCTCTGCTATAAAAAAACAGCAGAGGCACAATGAAAAGAGTACCTCTACCGTTACAACTGCTTTTTGGGGCTACGTCATTTAGATGCAGAAGGTGTGATCTTGGCACGTTAGGCGTATACAAATACGTCGAGTGCCAAGAGCGCACCTAAAAAACACACATTTAAATTGAAATTCGTAAGAATTTCTACCTAAAAAGCCGCCTTTTCTGCCATTTTTGACAGATAAAGCGGCTTCATTTTTCAGTTTCCTCTTTGTGTGTTTTTGTTCGGCGCTAAATGAATCAGCCCCTTTTTTATTAAAACGCTTTCCGTCCCATCTAGGGTCGCAAACGAGGCTTTCTGCTTTGCATCAAGCAAGTTCCTTTTGCGATGATCCCTCTTTCAGCCATGCCACCGTCGCGGCAATGCCCTCGGCAAAGGGGGTGGTCGGCACCCAACCGGTGTCGCGGGTGACCGCTTCGATGTCTGCGCATAGGTGCATGACCTGATTGGGTGCGTAGGGTACGCCGCCAAAGGTCAATTCGATCTTGGGATCGACTGCATCGCGCAGGGCGAGAATATAGTTTTTCAGTGGCTCTGCCTTGCCGCCGCCAAGCGGATAAACCGCCCCGTCCTTGCCCTTCTCGGCAATCATGCGGAAGGCACATGCGGCGTCGGCGCTGTAAAGGTAATCCCAAAGCTGCTCACCCTTGGTAAACTGCGGCTCCTCGCCTGCCAGCATTTTTCGTACCGTTGAAACGATCATGCTGTTCTCTCCGTCGAAGGGACCGTACACGCTGAGCACGCGCACCCAGATGTGGCGAAGCCCCAGCTGGGAGGCAGCCATGCGCGTCAGCTGACCTGCACAAAGCTTGGCAATGCCATAGCCCGTTTCGGGAAATGCAGGGGTGTGGGGCTTCAGTGCGCCCTCCACGCGACCGTACTCTGCCTGCGAGCCGGCACCGATGAAGACCTCACAGCCGAAGCGCTTTGCTGCCGCAACGGCATCGAGCGCATAACGGATGTTATCACTTTGCAGCAGCGTGTCGTTGCGCGCAGGACCTGCCGTGCCTGCCCATGCGAAGTGGAAAAAGGCATCGTAGCTCTTACCCGTATCGTTTTCGAGTGTGGCAAGCCCCGCGAGATCGCAGTATTTCACGCTGACCTGCGGGTCACTCGGAATGCGCCCCTTACGTGCCGAGCTCTCACGGCAGAGGATCAGCACCTCCACGCCGTTCCTGATCAGCTCACGGATCAGTGCGGTGCCGATGGCACCCGTTGCGCCCGAAATAATGGCTCTTTTCATGCGACGCTCCCTTATTTCAAAAAGCGGATGGCGGCAAACTCCTCGCGGTCGAGGAAGGGCGCCATGTCATCAAGCGAGGGGGAAACGATCCTGCCGTCGGGCAGTACCTTGGAGGAGGACTTCGGCGCAAAATTCTGTTTGGGATCCACCACCGCCTCGATGATACAGGGACCCTCGCACGCCAGGGCTTTTTTCAGCACGTCTGCGGCTGTTTTTTCACTGTCAGTGTAAAAATAAGCAAGACCGAACGCCTTTGCGAGGATCTCGAAATCGGGGAAGCCCACACCGCTGTCGGCATCGATGCCGATAAAGGGCGGCTTGAAGAGGTTGGTCTGGGTCTGGCGGATCGAGTGGTAGCCGTTGTTGTTGAGCAGAATGATCTTCATATCCAGTTTGTTCTGTGCGATGGTCGCAAGCTCTTGAATATTCATCATGATGCTGCCGTCACCGTCGATGCACACGGTGCGGCGAGTGTTGTCCGAAACGGCAACACCGAGTGCGGCAGGCAGACCGTAGCCCATGGCGGCGCAGCCCGAGTTGGTGAACATGCGCTGACCCTGCTTGACCTTCGCCGCCTGATAGGTGATGACGCAGGCGCTGCCGTTGCCGCAGATGATGCGGTCATTCTCGTCCAGCACGTCAAAGAGGGTGTCCATGAAAATATAAGGGTTCAGTGCGCCCTCGCCGCCGTTGCGGTAGGCGGGATCGGCGGCAGGGTAGCGTGCCACCAGATCGCGGCACCATTTCACAAATTCGGTGTGCTCGGGCACGGGGGTATAGTCCTCGGCAAGTAAAGCGGCAATGACCTGCTTGACGTCCCCGTGAATAGGCATATCGGGCTTAACGGTAGGCTTTTTGAGCTCTCTTCCGTCGATATCCACCACGATCTTGTAGGCGTTCTTGGCAAAGTCAAAGCGGTTGTAGCCGATCATGCGGATGTTCAGGCGGCAGCCGAGCGACAGAAGCAGATCGCAGTTCTGTATCGCAAAGTTGCCGGGGCGCGTGCCGACCGTGCCGGGCATGCCTGCGAAATAAGGATTGTCAAAGGCAACCGTGTCGCAGGCGTTCCACGCCGTGACCACGGGGATCTGTAATTTATCAAGCAGTGCGAGAAGCTCCTCCTCGGCGTTGCCGAGTCGCACACCCGTGCCGACCAGCACAAGGGGTGCCTTGGCGTTTTTGATCCTTTCGAGGATCGAGCGTGCCACGGTCGCGCCGATCACGGGCGTTTGCAGCGTGGGGTCCTCGCAGGGGTCATAGTGGCGGAGCTGCTCGGTGTCGATCTTCGCACCCTGCACGTCCAGCGGAATATCGAGCCATACGGGACCGCCGCGCCCCTCAAGGGCGAGGTGAAGTGCCTTTTCAAGATGATAGGCAATATCAAGCGGCTCGGTGACCATCTCGGCGTATTTGGTCATGTTGGATACCGAGTTGACGATGTCAAATTCCTGATCTCCGAGCTGACGGAGCCCAAGCTCGGGGCAGGACCAGGTGGTCGTTTCGCGCTTGACCTGACCCGAAAGAACGAGCATGGGGATCGAGTCAAGCCAGCCTCCCATCACGCCCGTGATGGCGTTGGTGCCGCCGGGACCGCTGGTCACGCAGACTGCTGCGAGCTTGCCCGTCATGCGAGTATAGCCCTCGGCTGCGATGGCACAAGCCTGCTCGTGGTGATTAAAGACGCAGTGAATGCCCTCCTCGTGACCGATGGCATCATCCAGATGCATGGCACCGCCACCCGTGACCATAAAGCAGTCGTTGATGCCGTGCTTGACCAAAAACTCGGCAATATATTTTGCAACCTTCATTTCCATAGCTTGTATCTCCTTATTATTTCGCGGTACGAAGCACGATGTCTGCCACCTCAGCGACGGTGCTTGCCGTTCCGACATTGCCAAAGGCGTCTACGTCCGAGGCAGTACGGAAGCCGAAGCCGTAGGTCACGCCGATGAAGTCTGCACCGATGGCGGCAGCGCCGATCGCGTCGTTGTCGGTGTCGCCCACCATGACCACGCGCGATACGTCGGTCACACCGCTTTCCTTGATGCAAAGCTCGATGATGTCACGCTTTTTCAGCTTGTTCTCGTGGTCGCCGCCGTGCATGATGCTCATGTAGCGGTGAAAACCGAAGTGGCGAAGCAGGTCGATGGCATAGTCCTCGCGCTTGTAGGTCGCCACTGCCGTCTTGATGCCGCTTTCCGCCAGCGCCTCAAGCAGGCGGAAGATCCCCTCATAGGGGGTCGCCCTTAAGAGCGCCTCGGGCTTGCTGTAATAATCTCTGAAAATGCCGGAGATCTCCTGCACGACCTCGCCCTCAAGGCCGTATGCCTTGGCAATGGAGTTTTGGATGGGCGGCCCGATAAAGGTCGCGAGCACCTCTTCGCTCAGCGGTGCAAGGCCCATTTTATCAATGGTGTATCTGACAGCGGTAAGAACTCCGTCGCTCGTGTCGAGCAGTGTTCCGTCCAGATCGAAGATCACCAGATCATAGCGCGCCTGTTTCATCTGATCTCAGTGTTGTAGCGTGTGTCGGTGAGGAAGCGGACCTCCAGCGTATCCTTCAGGGACGCGAGGAAGCTTTCCATGTAGGTGTTGAGATATTCCACCTTCTTCTTCACGAAGTCGTATTCCATGTCACTGTCAAAGTAGTTGGCGCGGCGTGCGGAATAGCCGTCAAAGCCCGCAAGCGTCACGGTTTTCACGCCCAGATTGACCATTGCACGGAGCATCATAGCAAGCGAGTTGTCCACGAATTCGGCGTCCTTGTCCATCAGCGTGCTGAAATTGAGCACATAGGCAAAGGCGTCGGGTGTGGTGCCCGTGACATTGGAGGTGGCGATGATGGGGTACTTTTCCTTGGAAAGACGGGTGGCAAGCTGCACGTAGCGCTTGGCGTTGCTGAGGAAAATATAGTCGGGGACAAGATCGCTCGGAATGTGGTTGATCGAGATGATGGTGGGCTTCTCCGCCTCCACGTAATGGCGGATCTTGGCGCACTGATTCTTCATGGAAGCACCGGGACCGACCAGCAGCAGCTTCTTGCCGGCAAACGCCTTCTTCAGAGCAGCGCAGGCGTCGTCGTCGTTGACCTCATTCTTTTGATAGTCAATATAGAGCTGCTCGATATATTTCTTGTCAAATGCCAGCTGCTTTTCGCCCTCCAGCTTGCCGAGCAGATCGTTGATCGACTTGACCGAGAGGGTACGCTTGTCCATCAGATAGGAAACGTAGTTGGGGTGGCAGTCGTTGGAGGCGGCAAGGTAATAGAACATATTATAGCCCCAGGTGGGTGCCTGATAGAACTGGGTGATGTTGGCGTCCACTGCCTCTAAGATCTGACTGATCTGATAGTGCGTGCCCATGCGCTGGTTCATATACATGGCAAGCAGCTCAAGCGGCGCGTTACCCGCGCTCTTTCCCATGCCGTAAATGGTTCCGTCAATGACCATCGGGCGCTTGATGTTGTCGTTCACCTTTTTGGTCAGCATGGCAATGCAGTTGGCATAGCCCATCTGGAAGTTGTTGTGCGCGTGATAGCCGATCGAGATCTCGGGATCCATGTTGTTGTCGATCAGCTCAAAGTAGTGCATGACATTATCCTGATGCAGAAGGCCGTAGGTGTCAACGATCGAAACCGCATAGGGCTTGACCTCGTTGGCAAGACGCACGAGATCCAGCATCTCCTCGTCGTTGTAGCTGGTGACCGAAACGAGCTGTGCAAACACCTTGTAGCCGAGAGCCTTCAGCTCGGCACAGAACCTCATGGCAGGCTCGCGCAGATGCTTTTTAAAGATGACGCGGATGCCGTCAAGGAAGCTTTCTGCGGCGGGCTTGATGTGCGAAAGTGAGCAGGTGCCGTAATCGATCATGCCCACGACCATCGCCTGTTTGCGGTCAAGCTTGCCGTAGATCTTCTCCACGCTGTCGGTGTCGGGCATAATGCTGCGATCCATATCAAAGGGACGGCGCTCGTCAAGGAAGCCGACCTCAATGATCTCCATTCCCGCATCCACCAGACGCTCAAAAATGCTGACCATGTTGTCGTGGCCAAACAGCCAATCGTTAACGTAACCACCGTCGCGAAGTGTGCAATCAAGCAATTTTATATCAGACATGTTCGTTTTCTCCGTTTCTGTTGTCTTTTTTGTTGATGTGTATTGCAGTTCGATACGAAAGGTTGAGATGACGATAATCAACCATCATAACATTATTATTGTAACATATTAATGTTGGAAATGTCAACTGTTCGAGGAAGGTTTTTCAGCAATTTGTCGGTGCGCTCCGAGGGTCGCCGACAAATTGCCCCACGGGCGCGAAGAACCGATCCATTTCATTGTTGTTGGAAATTTCATATTTTGAAAATGGAAAAATTGAGTCTAAAATTAGAAAATTATGTCTGCGAATGTTGAAAAAACAAAAAAGCGGATGCATAGCATCCGCTTTTTCTGTACAGCAGTCAATGTGGAACGGTGAAAATTACTTAACTTCAACCGTCGCGCCGGCCTCTTCGAGAGCCTTCTTGAGGGACTCAGCCTCTTCCTTGCTGACACCCTCCTTGATTGCCTTGGGAGCAGCCTCGACAAGGTCCTTAGCGTCCTTCAGGCCAAGACCGGTGATCTCACGGACAGCCTTGATAACGCCAAGCTTGTTAGCACCGAAGGAAGCGAGGATGACGTCAAACTCGGTCTTCTCCTCAACAGCGGGAGCGGCAGCAGCGCCGCCGACAGCAACAGCAGCAACGGGAGCAGCGGAAACGCCGAACTCCTCCTCAACTGCCTTAACGAGCTCATTGAGCTCAAGAATCGTCAGAGATTTGATCTCTTCAACCATAGCCATGATCTTTTCGCTAGCCATTTTACGTAACCTCCTGAAAATGGAAATTTAAATTTTTTGTGCGTGAAGCGTCACGCGCGTTTGTTGCCTTTACGCGGCAACCGTCGTTGAAAGGTCGATTATTCTGCGGCGGGGGCATCCTCGGACTGCTTGTCCGCGATTGCCTGCAGAGCGTAAGCCAGACCGTACAGAGGGGACTGGATGCTGCCGAGGAACTTTGCGATGAGCACTTCCTTGCTCGGAATGTCTGCAAGCTCGGTCACAGTCTTTTCGTCGATCACGGCACCGTCCAGGTAGCCTGCGAGGATCTTGAAGGATTCAACCTTTTCGGCGTACTTCTTCAGGATCTTAGCGGGGGCAACTGCGTCGGTCTCGCTGATAGCGATCGCGGTCATACCGTTGAGGTACTGCTTGATATCGCCATAGCCGACAGACTCGCATGCGCGACCGGTGAGAGAATTCTTCACGACCATGTATTTGACGCCTGCTTCACGCAGAGCCTTACGCATAGCGGTGTCGTCCTCAACCGTGATACCCTGGTAGTTGACCAGAACGCCGGAAACCGAGTTCTTGATCTTTTCAGCCAGTTCTGCAACAGCCTGCTGCTTTTGTTCGAGAATAACTTTGCTGGGCATTTTCTTTTTTCACCTCCCGAAGTGTGATGGATATAAAAAAATCTTTCTCCCGCGAGGTCGCATAATCACCCCGGCACGAAGAAAGATACACTCCAATATGAAAAAGTGGATCGTCCTCGGCAGGGGAGTAGCAACGCTACCTTTACGGGAACCTGCTGTCTTTGGATAACGGTGGCATTATAGCACATAAAAGCTTGGTTGTCAAGTGTTTTTTTGAAAAAAGTGCATTTTTTCAGAAATGTCCGAAGCGAGCAGCCCTGTATCGGGCTGCTCGCTTCAAGGAAGCGGAGGCTTAAGACTCCTTGTGGTGCTCAAGCACGCGGCGTGCAGCGGCGACAAGGCGCTCACGCAGCCAACCCGGCTTCTTCACGGTCAGCGGTCGCTCTGTGTTGAAGAGCACGCCGAGAAACATTTCCACGTTCTGAAATTCGCAGATGTAATCCCCCCTTGCCTCCTCGCCCACGATAAAGCGCTGGAGCTCGATGCGGGTGAGCTTGTCGGGGATGTGTAGCACTGCCGTGTAGGGGATCTCCATCTGCACAAATTCCTCCTCTGCGAGGCGACCGGGCGCACCTGTTACGGTGTCGACGTAATCCTGATCGCTGGCAAGAACGGTATAGGAGGGAAGAGAGAACTCCTCGGTGTAGTAGAAGCCGCGGCGTGCGGCATCGTAGGAAAGGGGGGCGCCCATCGAATTTTTTAAAAAATCCACGTCGCGCTGTGCCTGGCGGTGCGAGATGCCAAAGCGCTCGGCAAGACGGCTCGCGTTGGGGTAGCGGCGATCGGCAATGCGCTTGTGAAGCCAGCGGATCCTGTTCTCAACGCTCATACGCGGCTCTCGCTTTCTGTGACCGAGCTTGCCTTGACGTCCCCGACAACGCGGATCCCGATGTAGGCGGAGAGAGCAAGCAACAAAAGGTCCTGTGCAAGATAGGTGATATCGGTGTAAATGCCTGCGGTGAAGGCAAAGAGATTCGAAAGCCCGACGGTGAAGCACAAGAAAAATGCCGCAAGCGAGGCGGTGTAGAGCGCACGGGGCATCATACGACCGCTGACGGCGCGAAGCTCATAGATCGTATAAAGCATCAGCAGGATCAGCGCCATATGGTTGGTGGTCTTGTGTGGGGCGTTCATCTGCGTGTAGGGATCAAAATAGGTAAAGGAGAGCAGGCACGCGAGGGCGAGGATCACGCAGACGCCGCAGATCACCAGCGTGTCGGACTTGGGAGAATCCACCAAAAGACCGATCACAAAGTAGGCGATGGCGCCGATCATGGCGGCAAGACCGAGCAGCCAGACGAGAACGGGAACCTTGAATTGCCCTCTGATCAGCGTGCCGCGCACAAGGTTGAGGGCGAACGCCAGTGCCGCGATGCCGTTTGCCGAGAGAAGCAGAATGCTCGGCTTGGCGCGCTCGCGAGGCAGGGTGTGATCCTTGACCAGCAGGGGCAGGGTGGCGGTGAGGGCAAGTGTCGTCACAGTGAGGATCGAGAAGAGCATCGGCAGAGCTGCACCTTGGTCAAAGTAGCCGAGCTCTCGGTCAAATTGCAGAAAGGACAGACTGCGCAGTACCGCACCGATGAGTGAGAGCGCGGCGGTGAGGATCAGATAAAAGCGCAGAGAAAATAAAGAGCGTTTCAAGAGAGCCTCCTTTGAAGGTCGTTGGAAGCAGTATAGCAAAAAAATATGAACAAATTGTATCAAATGGCGCGAAAATCAAAAAAATGATCGACAGATTGCGCCCGCATGTCCCCTATATATATAAGGAAGTGTTTTGCGTACTGAAAGAGGGGGGATCACAGGGACAATCTCTTCTTTCTCTGCACGGTCACAGGGATCGGTTGCTCTGTTAATTCCTCTGAAAACGTATACAAATGATCAACAAAACAACGAAATGTCAAAAAAATTTCGAACCCTGCTCAAAAAAGCACTAAGCATGCCCTGAAAACGCACTTTTAGGGCACTTTTGAGGGCAAAAATCCTTTGTTTTTGTATAAGTTGCATATTTTATGCTGATTATTTCTGTAAAAGTTCTATCAAACATACAATTGCAATTTGAGTAAGAATATGCTAAAATATACGAGTCTGATATGCGATGAAGCGAGAGGTTGCCGCGTAAGCGGGGAATTTTCGCAGAGTATGTCCGTTTCAATCGGGCGATTGAGCACGTAAGACATGCGCCGAAGGCTTCTGCCCCCGTCCCTAACCCCCGGAAACTACCCATGCAATGCTGGTGTGGGCAAATCCGGTTTTTGTCGGGGGATGGAAGAAACACTCGGCACGGTGTCAAGGCGTTCTCGCCCCAATGCGAAATGCGGACCGTTGCTGCAAGTCTTCATTAATTATAAGGCACGCCCGCACGGGACGCAGAATTCAAAAAGGAGGCAAAACAGATGGCAGTCAAGGAAAAGATCAGAGTCAGACTTACCAGCTACGACCACACTCTCATCGATACCGCAGCAGAGAAGATCGTAGAGGTTGCCAAGAGAAACGGTGCAGCCGTTTCGGGTCCTGTACCGCTGCCCACGAAGAAGGAGATCATCACCATCCTTCGCGCGGTGCATAAGTACAAGGATAGCCGTGAGCAGTTCGAAATGCGCACGCACAAAAGACTCATCGATATCATCAAGCCCACTCAGAAGACCGTGGACGCTCTGATGAACATCGAACTTCCCGCCGGTGTTGAGATCGAGATCAAGCTCTGATCGGCACGGCAAAACGCAAACTGTCGGAGAGATCCGACTCTTTGTCGGTCATGTTGACGTAGCCCAAAACGGGAAATTTCAAGCGTCAACCAATAACCTACAGGAGGAAACAACATGAAAAAGGGTATTATCGGTAAGAAGATCGGTATGACTCAGATTTTCGACGAAGTCGGAAATGTGATCCCGGTTACGGTTATCGAGGCGGGCCCGTGCGTCGTCGCACAGAAGAAGACCGCCGAAAACGACGGCTATGATGCCGTACAGCTTGGCTTCATCGACGCCAAGGAGAAGCAGGTGAACAAGCCCATGAAGGGCCACTTTGCAAAGGCAGGCGTTGCCGCAAAGAAGCATCTGAAGGAGTTTCGCCTTGAGGACTGCGCCGCACTGAACGTCGGCGACGTCATCACCGCAGAGACCTTTGCCGCAGGCGACAAGGTTGATGTGACCGGTACCACCAAAGGTCGCGGTTACACCGGTGCCATCAAGAGATGGAATCTGCACAAGCTCGGTGCAACTCACGGTATCGGTCCCATCCACCGTCAGTCCGGTTCTATGGGTGTGATCGACCCCGCCCGCATCTTTAAGAACAAGAAGATGGCAGGCCAGTACGGTGACGAGCAGGTCACTGTTCTGAATCTCAAGGTTGTCAAGATCGACGCAGAGAAGAACCTCATTGCTGTCAAGGGTGCCATTCCCGGCGCCAAGAACGGCATCGTGTTCATCCGCGACTCGGTCAAGCACTAAGCGGAAGGAGGAAATACCATGCCAAACGTAAAGGTTTATAACATGGCCGGCGAACCTGTCGGCAACATTGATCTGTCCGATATGATCTTCGGCAGAGAGGTAAACGGTGCTGTCCTCCACGCAGCAGTTCGTGCATATCTGATGAATCAGAGACAGGGCACCCAGTCCACTCTGACCCGCACCGAGGTTTCGGGCGGCGGCAAGAAGCCCTGGAGACAGAAGGGCACCGGCAGAGCTCGTCAGGGCTCCACTCGTGCACCCCAGTGGACTCACGGTGGCATCGCACTGGGCCCGAAGCCCCGTGACTACCGCACCGGTATGAACAAGAAGACCAAGAGAGTGGCGCTCTTCAGTGCGCTGTCCTCTAAGGTTGCCGCAGGCGATCTGATGGTCGTGGAAGCGATCAGCGCCGCTGATTACTCCACCAAGACCATGGTTGCCATGCTGAAGGCACTCGGCGCTGATAAGAAGGCTCTGATCGTGCTTCCCGAGGTGGATGCGAAGGTCATCAAGAGCTGCGCAAACATCCCCGGTGTCAAGACCACCCAGTACAACACGATGAATGTATACGACGTGCTGAATGCCGATAAGTTCATTATCGCCAAGGATGCCGTTGCGAAGCTTGAGGAGGTGTACGCATAATGAGAATGGTAGAGGATATCATCATTAAGCCGATCATCACGGAAGCAAGCATGGACATGCTTGATGCTAAGAAGTACGTTTTCAAGGTGCAGAGCCGTGCCACCAAGGCAGATATCGCTCACGCAGTTGAGGAAATGTTCAAGGTTGAGGTCGAGTCGGTCAACACGATCAACATGAAGAAGAAGCCCAAGAGAATGGGCGTGCACGCAGGCTACACTTCCGAGTGGAAGAAGGCCATCGTCACCCTGACCGAGAAATCCAAGACCATCGAGTTCTTCGATGGTATGAAGTAAGAGTAGGAGGTTTAGAAAATAATGCCTACAATTAAGTATAAGCCGACTACCCCGGCAAGACGTCAGATGACGGTTCCTACCTTCGAGGAGCTGACCAAGTTCACCCCCGAGAAGAGCCTTGTCGTCATCAAGAAGAAGAATTCGGGTCGTAACAGCTACGGCCGCATCACGGTCCGTCATCGCGGCGGCGGCAACAAGGTCAAGTACAGAATCATCGACTTCAAGAGAAACAGCACCTCTCCCGCAACGGTTGTCGGTATCGAGTACGACCCTAACCGCAGCGCATATATCGCGCTTCTGCAGAACGCAGAGGGCGAGAAGAGCTATGTTATCGCTCCTGTCGGCGTGACCGCAGGCGACGTGCTCTACGCAGGCGCCGAGGCAGATATCAAGCCCGGTAACACCCTGCCCATTGCCAACATCCCCGTCGGTACGCTGATCCACAACATTGAGCTCTACCCCGGCAAGGGCGCCCAGCTGGTTCGCTCCGCAGGCGTGTTCGCACAGCTGATCGCGAAGGAGAACGGTGTTGCACAGGTCAGACTTCCCTCCGGTGAGGTTCGCATCATTCGCCTTGACTGCAAGGCAACCATCGGCCAGGTCGGTAACGTCGAGCACGACACCGTCAAGGTCGGTAAAGCAGGTAAGACCCGTCACAAGGGCATCCGTCCCACCGTGCGCGGCTCGGTCATGAACCCCTGCGATCACCCCCACGGCGGTGGTGAGGGCAAGTCCCCTGTGGGTCGTCCCTCTCCCGTAACTCCTTGGGGCAAGCCCGCCCTCGGTTACAAGACCCGTAACAAGAAGGCAAGAACCGATAAATTCATCGTAAAACGCAGAAACGCTAAGTAAGGAGGCTAATCGATTATGAGCAGAAGTTTGAAAAAAGCGCCCTACGTCGAGGAGAAACTCTACACGCGTATTTGCGCTATGAACGAGAAGAATGAGAAGAAGGTCCTCAAGACCTGGTCCCGCGCATCCACCATCTTCCCCGAGTTTGTTGGTCACACCATTGCCGTTCACGACGGCAGAAAGCATGTTCCGGTATACGTTACCGAGGATATGGTCGGTCACAAGCTGGGTGAGTTTGCACCCACCCGTACGTTCAAGGGTCACGCAGGCTCCAAGACGTCCAACAACGGCAAATAAGGGAGGAATAGGAAATGGAAGCAAAAGCATATCTCAAGTATGCACGCATCTCTCCCCGCAAGGTCCAGATCGTTCTTGACCTGATCCGCGGCAAGGATGCGGGCGTAGCAATGGGCATTCTCAAGACCACTCCCAAGGCAGCATCCGAGTATCTCGTAAAGCTTCTTGGCAGTGCGATCGCCAATGCCGAACACAATTTCCACATGGATTCCTCGAAGCTGTATGTGAGCGAGTGCTTCGTTTGCCCCGGCCCCACGATGAAACGCATCATGCCCCGCGCAAAGGGAAGCGCCGATCGCATCCTCAAGAGAACCAGCCATGTCACCATGGTTGTCAAAGAAAGAGACTGAAGGAGGTAAACAGCTAAGATGGGTCAGAAAGTTAATCCCCACGGCCTTCGCGTGGGCGTAATCAAGAACTGGGATTCGAGATGGTTCGTCAACGATCAGAAATTCGGTGACACGCTCGTTTCCGACTATCAGATTCGTAAGTATCTGAAGACCGAGCTTCAGAAGGCAGGCGTGCCCAAGATCGAGATCGAGCGCGACAGCCACAGAGTTCGTGTATTCATCCATTGTGCAAAGCCCGGTATCGTTATCGGTAAGGGCGGCGCAGAGATCGAGAAGTACAAGGCACAGCTTGAGAAGATGGTTGGCATGCCCGTTGCACTCAACGTGGTCGAGGTCAAATCTCCCGATCTCAATGCTCAGCTGGTTGCCGAGAACATCGCTTCTCAGCTTGAGAACCGTGTGGCATTCCGCCGCGCGATGAAGATGGCGATCCGCAATACCATGCGTCTTGGCGCAAAGGGTATCAAGATCAGCTGCGGCGGCCGCCTCGGCGGTGCCGAAATTGCAAAGACCGAGCATTATCACGAGGGCACCATCCCGCTTCAGACGCTTCGTGCCGACATCGAGTACGGCTTCTACGAGGCAAACACCACCTACGGCAAGATCGGTATCAAGGTATGGATCTACCGCGGTGAGGTTCTGAACGAGGTCAACCGCCCCGCTGCCAATGCAGAAGGCCGCGACCGTCGCGACCGCCGCGACCGCCGCGACAACCGTGGTGGTGATCGCCGTCAGGGCGGCAACTTCCGCGGCGAGCGCAGAGCACCCAGACAAGGAGGCACGAAGTAATCATGTTGATGCCGAAAAGAGTGAAATTCCGCCGCGTTCAGCGTGGTCGCCTGAAGGGTAAGGCCATGCGCGGCAATACGCTGTCCAACGGCACCTTTGGCCTTGTGGCCCTTGAGCCTGCTTGGATCACCAGCAACCAGATCGAGGCTGCCCGTATCGCAATGACGCGTTATATCAAGCGTGGCGGTGAGGTCTGGATCAAGGTATTCCCCGATAAGCCCATCACCGAGAAGCCTGCTGAGACCCGAATGGGTTCCGGTAAGGGCTCTCCCGAGTACTGGGTCGCAGTCGTCAAGCCGGGTCGCATCCTGTTTGAGATGGCTGATGTTTCCGAGGAAGCCGCAAAAGAAGCAATGCGTCTTGCGGGCCACAAGCTGCCCATCAAGACCAAGTTCATCAAGAAAGAAAACGGGGAGGGTTAAGCAATGAAGGCAGCAGAACTGAAGAAGATGAGCGCCGAAGAGCTTAACGCTAAGCTCAAGGAACTCAAGGGCGAGCTTTTCAACCTCCGCTTCCAGCACGCGATCAACCAGCTTGAGAATCCTCACAAGATCTCGGATGTCAAGAAGGACATCGCGCGTGTGATGACCGTTCTCAACCAGAAGAACGCATAAGGAGGAGCAGTCATGACTCAAGAAAGAACGCTCAGAAAAACGAGAGTGGGCATGGTCGTCAGCACCAAGATGGATAAGACCGTCGTGGTTGCCATCGAGGACAACGTCAAGCATCCCGTTTACAGCAAGATCATCAAGCGCACGCTCAAGGTTCACGCACACGACGAGAAGAACGAGTGCGGCGTGGGCGACCGCGTAGAGGTTATGGAGACCCGTCCCTTGTCAAAGACCAAGAGATGGCGCGTAACCGAGATCATCGAGAAGGCGAAATAATTCGCTTCACAGAATTCTAACAGTAAGTACGTCGAAGCGTACTGAAACAGTAGGAGGAAAGAAAAGTGATTCAGCAACAAACGTTAATGAAGGTTGCCGACAACACCGGCGCGAAGGAGCTGATGTGCATTCGCGTTCTCGGTGGCTCCGGCCGCCGTTACGCCAACATCGGTGATGTCGTGGTTGCTGCCGTCAAGAAGGCAGCTCCCGGCGGTGTGGTAAAGAAGGGCGAGGTCGTCAAGGCGGTTATCGTAAGAAGCGTGCACGGTCTGAAGCGTGCAGACGGCTCTTATATCAAGTTTGACGAGAACGCCGCAGTCATTATCAGAGAAGACAAGACGCCCCGTGGAACCCGTATTTTTGGCCCTGTGGCGCGTGAGCTTCGCGACAAGGATTATCTGAAGATCCTGTCCCTGGCACCCGAAGTACTTTAATGGAGGTAACTGGTAACATGAAAAAGCTTCATATCAAGACCGGTGACACCGTTGTAGTGCTTTCCGGTGACGACAAGGGTGTGAAGGGCGAGGTTATCGCCGTTTCTCCCGAAGAAGGAAAAGTAATCGTTAAGGGCGCTAACATGATCCACAAGCATGTTAAGCCCCGCAAGCAGGGTGAGACCGGCGGCGTCGTTGATGCCGAGGGTGCGCTCTACGCTTGCAAGGTCGCTCTTTACTGCCCCAACTGCAAGAAGGGCGTCCGTGTCAAGATGAACACGGAAGGCGACAAGAAGGTTCGCGTCTGCGCCAAGTGCGGCGCGGAGCTTTGAAAGGAGGTAGCGTAACATGGCAAGATTGAAAGATATGTACAAGGAGCAGGTCGCTCCCGCTCTCATGAAGCAGTTCGCTTACTCCAGCGTCATGCAGATCCCCAAGTTTGATAAGATCGTGATCAACATCGGTGCAGGCGATGCCAAGGAGAACTCCAAGGTCATCGACAACATCATTCGCGACCTTACCATCATTGCAGGTCAGAAGGCTGTTCCCACCGTTGCAAAGAAGTCTGTTGCAAACTTCAAGCTCCGTCAGGGCATGAAGATCGGTGCGAAGGTGACCCTGCGCGGTGATCGTATGTACGAGTTTATGGATCGTCTTTTCAACTTCTCTCTGCCTCGCGTGCGTGACTTCAAGGGTATCAACCCCAACGCATTTGACGGCCGCGGCAACTATTCTCTCGGCCTCAAGGAGCAGTTGATCTTCCCCGAGATCGAGTACGACAAGATCGAGAAGATCCGCGGCATGGACATCTGCTTCGTCACCACCGCAAACACCGATGCAGAAGCAAGAGAGCTGCTCCGTCTGATGGGCGCTCCCTTCGCACAATAATCCGGGAGGTAGAAGAAAATGGCAAAGAAATCCATGATCCTGAAGCAGCAGAAAGAGCAGAAGTTCTCTACGCGTGCTTACACCAGATGCAAGATCTGCGGCCGCCCCCATGCTTACCTTCGTAAGTTTGGCATCTGCCGTATCTGCTTCCGCAACCTCGCATACAAGGGCGAGATTCCCGGCGTGAAGAAGGCATCCTGGTAATCCTGTTATCATTGTTTCGGGGCGACCCGATGATGAAACCCCCCAGCACTCGGCAGGAAATCAGACCGACCCTTGAAGAGGCGTGCATGCACGCCATGAGGGAGTTGGATTTAACCGCCGATTGGCCGCCGCCTGAGATGGGCGGCAGCAAGAAAAAATTACTTGCATAAAGGAGGATTTTTACTATGCAAATGTCCGATGTAATCGCCGATATGCTCACCCGTATCCGCAACGCAAGTGACGCGAAGCACGCTACGGTCGACATTCCGGCATCCAACATGAAGAAATCCATTGCCGACATTCTTGTCGCCGAGGGCTACGTAAAGGGCTATCAGGTGATCGAGGACGGCAAGCAGGGAATGATCCGCGTTACCCTCAAGTACGCAGCCGGCAAGCAGAAGGTCATCCGCGGTCTTCGCCGCGTGTCCAAGCCCGGTCTTCGTATCTATGCAGGCTACGAGGATATGCCCAAGGTGATGAACGGCCTTGGCATTGCCATCGTTTCCACCTCTAAGGGACTCATGACCGACAAAAAGGCACGTGAGCTCAAAATCGGCGGCGAAGTTCTCGCCTTCGTCTGGTAAGGGAGGTACGAGCAATGTCTAGAATTGGTAGAATGCCCATTGCGATTCCCGCAGGCGTTACCCTCACGGTGGCAGAGGGAAATGTTGTCACTGTTAAGGGTCCCCTCGGTACGCTTACCGAGACCTTTGCTCCTGTTCTCACCATCAAGGTGGAGGGCAACGAGGCGATCGTTACCCGTCCCAATGATGAGAAGGAGGTCAGAAGCCTTCACGGTCTGACCCGTGCGCTGCTCAACAACATGGTCGTGGGTGTGACCCAGGGCTACAGCAAGACCCTTGAGGTCGTCGGCGTCGGCTATAAGGTTGTAAAGCAGGGAAAGACCCTGCAGCTGTTCCTCGGTCAGTCCCTTGTCAAGGGTCTGCCCCAGAGCTCTCTTTGCATCACCGAGCCCGACGGCATCACCTTTGAGGTGCCCAACCCCAACACCATCGTTGTTAAGGGCATCAACAAGCAGGCAGTCGGTCAGATCGCCGCAGTGATCCGCGGCAAGAGACCCCCCGAGCCTTATCATGGCAAGGGTGTCAAGTACTCTGACGAGCACATTCGTCGCAAAGCCGGTAAGGCCGGTAAATAATGAAAGGAGTGGATTGAAATGGTATCGAGAAAAGACAGCAATCAGGCTCGTCTCAAGAGACATAAGAGAGTCAGAGCCAAGATTTCCGGAACCGCCGCTCGTCCTCGTCTCGCTGTGTATCGCTCCAATGCGAACATCAGCGCACAGATTATTGATGACGTGGCAGGTGTCACGCTGGTATCCGCATCCACCCTTGAAAAGGCGTTTGAGGGCATCGGCAGCAATAAGGCAGCAGCAAGAGTCGTTGGCAAGACCATTGCCGAGCGTGCAGCTGCAAAGGGTATTACCGAAGTCGTATTCGACCGTGGCGGCTATCTTTATCACGGACGTGTATCGGAGCTGGCTGAAGGCGCTCGCGAGGGCGGCCTGAAGTTCTGAGTCCGGTTTGTACACTGTTCAACAGATGTTGAGCAAATTTTAGGAGGAAAAACATGGCTTACAGACAGAATCCCGCAGAGCAGGAGTTCAAAGAACATCTTATCGCTCTTAACCGTGTTTCCAAAACCGTTAAAGGTGGTCGTATCGCTCGCTTTGCCGCCATCATGGCAGTCGGCGACGGTAAGGGTCATATCGGTGTAGGACTCGGCAAGGCAGCCGAGGTGCCGGAAGCAATTCGCAAGGGCATCGAGGATGCAAAGAAGAATATGATCACCGTTTCCCTGAAGGGAACGACCATTCCTCACGAGGTCATCGGTGAGTTTGGCGCAGGTAAGGTCCTGCTCAAGCCCGCTGCACCCGGTACCGGTATCATCGCCGGCGGCGGTGTCCGCTTCGTGCTGGAACTTGCAGGCATCAAGAACATTCGTGCAAAGTGCCTGCGCTCCAACAATCCCGCGAACGTTGTTAAGGCAACCATCGAGGGCTTGAAGTCCCTGCGCTCTGCTGAAGAGGTCGCCAAGATCCGCGACATCGACGTAGCGCAGATGAAAGGTTAAGGAGGGTTCGCCATGAAGAAAGTAACTCTCATCAAGAGCACCATCGGTGCAAAGCCCGCCCAGAAGGCAACTGCAAAGTCCTTGGGCCTCAATAAAATCGGCGATTTCATCATTCATGAGGACAACGCCGTTCTTGCCGGCAAGGTGAAGGTCATCTCTCACCTTGTTAAGGTAGAAAACGCGTAAAGGAGGATAGAAGGATGAAACTCCATGAACTTTCTCCCGCCGAGGGCTCCGCAAAGGCAGCATGGCGGAAGGGCCGTGGCCCCGGTTCCGGTAACGGTAAGACCGCAGGCAAGGGTCATAAGGGTCAGAACGCTCGCTCGGGCGGCGGTGTACGTCCCGGCTTCGAGGGTGGTCAGCTGCCCCTTTACCGTAAGCTCCCCAAGCGTGGCTTCAATAACAGCAGATTCGCAACGGTTTACGCTATTGTCAACGTGAACGCTCTGAATGTGTTCAACGACGGTGATGTGGTGGATCTTGAGGCACTGCTTGCCAAGAAGATCATTCGCAAGGCATATGCCGGTCTGAAGGTGCTCGGCAACGGTGAGCTTAACCGTAAATTAACCGTTAAAGCAAGTGTCTTTTCCGCTTCCGCGAAAGAAAAGATTGAAGCAGCAGGTGGAAAGATCGAGGTGGCATAAGGATGTTTAAGACGTTAAAGAACGCGTGGAAGACTCCCGATCTTCAGTCGAAGATGCTCTTCACATTGTTTATCGTCCTCCTTTATCGCCTTGGTGCTTGTATTTGTGTTCCCTATGTCAGCAGTGAAATCGCAGAATCCTTTGCCGGTCTTTACGGCTCCTCCGTTCTCGGACTGATGAGCATTCTGTCGGGCGGCGCTATGCAGTATGCAACGCTGTTCGCCCTCTCGGTCAGCCCGTACATCACGGCTTCGATCGTGATCCAGCTCCTCACCATTGCCATTCCCGCACTTGAGAAAATTGCAAAGGACGGGGCGAACGGACAAAAGAAGATCAATGCGATCACTCGCTATGTGACCATTGCGCTGGCGCTGATCACCAGCTTTGGTTACAGCATACTTTTGAAGAATCAGGGCTGGCTGGTCCGCAAGGACTGGTTTGCAATGCTCGTGATCAATGCAGCCTTCTGCGCAGGTGCAGCACTTGTGATGTGGCTGGCAGAGCTGATCAACGAAAAGGGTATCGGCAACGGCATTTCCATTATCCTGTTTGCCAATATCATTTCCCGTATTCCCAGCATGGCACAGTCCCTGTGGTACAGCGTCATCATGAACGGCTATTATCACTGGGCAGTCGGCATTGCCATTGCCATCGGCATTCTCGCCGTGATCGTCGCCGTTGTCGGCTTCGTGGTCTGGGTAACCAACTCCGAGCGTCGTATTCCGATCCAGTATGCCAAGCGTGTTGTTGGCCGTAAGATGTACGGCGGTCAGTCGACGAATCTGCCCATTAAGCTGAATATGACCGGCGTGATGCCGATCATCTTTGCAAGCTCCATTGTGTCGATTCCGGCTACCATCACTGCTTTTATCACCAACTCCGATAACGGCTTTGTGAAGTTCGTTGAAAACTTCTTCGCACCCACCACCTGGCCTTATCTCGTTGTGTTCCTTCTTCTGATCGTGTTCTTCTCCTACTTCTATATGATGATCTCCTTCAATCCCGTAGAAGTGGTGAACAACATTGCGGCAAACGGCGGCTCGGTCAAGGGCATCCGTCCCGGTCGTCCCACGGTTCAGTATATCAACCGTATTCTGAAGCGCGTGACGCTGCTCGGTGCATTCTTCCTTTGCATCGTGGCAGGTCTGCCGATGCTGGTGACGGTGATCACCACCGCGATCAAGAACCTCAATCCCACGGCAAACGTGATCGACCTTAGCGGTTTGACCTTCGGCGGCTCCTCGCTGCTCATCGTGGTCGGCGTTGCGCTTGAGACCATTCGTGATCTTGAGGCGCAGCTCAGCCTGCGTACCAGCAAGGGCTTCCTTTCCTGATCATTTCTGATCGTTGATACGGAGGAACGTATGAATTTAATTCTGATGGGCGCTCCGGGCGCGGGCAAGGGCACGCAGTCCGAGAAAATCTCAGAAAAATGGAACATTCCCGCCATCGCGACGGGGGATATCCTGCGCGCCGCCATCAAGGCGGGGACCGAGCTCGGCAAAACGGCAAAGTCCTATATTGATGACGGTAAGCTGGTCCCCGACGAGATCGTGATCGGGATCATTCAGGAATATCTGGCATCGGATGTCTGCAAGAACGGATTCATTCTTGACGGCTTCCCCCGTTCCATCCCGCAGGCAGAAGCCCTGGATGCAATGGGTGTCAGAATCGACGCGGTCCTCGCCATTGAGGTCGCGGACGAAAAGATCGTAGAACGCATGAGCGGACGCCGCGTATGCACTTGCGGTGCCTCCTATCATGTGGCATACAAACCTTCTCAAAAAGCAGGTATTTGTGACAAATGCGGAGCAGAGCTTTACATTCGTAAGGATGACGCTCCCGAAACTGTACTGAACCGGCTGAAAACCTATCACGCGCAGACCGAGCCGCTGAAGGAATACTACAGCAAAAAGGGCTTGCTCGTGACCGTAGAGGGACAGGAAGAGGTGGCAGATACCACCCGACTTGTCTTTGAGGCTCTCAGCCGATTCTGATATGATACAGATCAAGAATTCTTTACAGATCGCCGCGATGAAAGAAGCGGGGCGTATCACAGGTGAAGCGTTACTTGTTGCCCGTGAGCACATCAAGGAGGGCGTGAGCACCAAGCAGCTCGATACGGTGATCCGTCACCATATCGAGCGCTGCGGTGGCAAGCCGTCGTTCCTTGGACTTTACGGCTTTCCGGGCTCTGCCTGTATCAGCATCAATGACGAGGTCATTCACGGGATCCCCTCCGACCAGCGCATTTTGCGGGAGGGCGATATCGTAAAGATCGACGTCGGCGCCTTTTACAAGGGCTATCATGGCGACAGCGCGAGAACCTTTCCCGTGGGTCGTGTGAGCGAGGAGGCAGCGGCACTGATCGCGGCTACCAAGCAAAGCTTTTATGAGGGCGTTGCGGCGTTCAAGCTCGGGAACCGTGTGGGCGATATCGGCCATGCGATCGATTCCTATATCGCGGGATGCGGCTTCAGTGTCGTGCGCCGCTATGTGGGACATGGCATCGGACGGAGCGTACACGAGGCACCGGATGTACCGAATTACGGAACGCCGGGCAGAGGACCGCGCTTCATGGAGGGAATGGTGCTTGCCATCGAGCCGATGGTGAATGCAGGAGCCCTTGAGGTGCGGGAAATGCCTGACGGTTGGACGGTAAAAACTGCCGACGGTCATCTTTCCGCGCATTATGAAAACACCGTGGCGTTGACCGCTGACGGTGTGCTGAATCTGACCGAAGTAGAAGTCGGAGAATAAAATACAGTTTCACAAATACAGACAAAGGGAGGGATTCTTTTGCCAAAGGATGACGTGATTGAGTTTGAGGGTACGGTCGTAGAGGCATTGCCGAACGCCACCTTCAAGGTAAAACTGCCCAACGGTCACATCGTGACCGCATGCATTTCGGGCAAATTACGCATGAACTATATCCGCATTCTGCCCGGTGACCGCGTCACGGTTGAGGTTTCGGTATACGACCTTACCAAGGGGCGCATTACCTGGCGTACCAAATAAAAGACCGCAAGGTCACATTTCGAAGAAAGGCATGGTTAAGACAAATGAAAGTGAAGCCATCCGTTAAAAAAATCTGCGAAAAGTGCAAAATTATCAAGAGAAAAGGCCGTATCATGGTCATCTGTGAGAACCCCAAGCACAAGCAGAGACAGGGTTAATCCCACACACAAGAAAGAGGTGAAATAACAAATGGCTCGTATTGCAGGTGTTGATATTCCCAATCAAAAGAGAGTGGAGATTGCACTGACCTATATCTACGGCATCGGCCGCAAGAGCGCAAACGATATCCTCGCCAAGACCGGTATCAATCCCGATACCCGTGCAAAGGATCTGACTGAGGAAGAGGTTGCAAAGCTGCGTGACGAGATCGAGACCTCCTACCACGTAGAGGGTGATCTTCGCCGTGATGTGGCACTGAACATCAAGCGTCTGGTTGAGATCAACTGCTATCGCGGTATCCGCCACAGAAAGGGTCTGCCCGTCAGAGGTCAGAGAACCAAAACCAACGCGAGAACGCGCAAGGGTCCCGCAAAGACCATTGCAAACAAGAAGAAGTAAAGGAGTGGCAATAACATGGCAAGTGTTTCCGCAAAAAAAGTCGTGAAGAAACGCCGCGAGCGCAAGAATATTGAAAAAGGCGCCGTGCACATCAGTGCGACTTTCAATAACACCATCATTACCGTGACCGATGTGGCAGGCAATGCAATTTCCTGGGCATCTGCCGGTGAGCTCGGCTTTAAGGGCTCTCGTAAATCCACTCCCTTTGCCGCACAGTCCGCAGCAGAGCAGGCAGCCAAACTCGCAATGGAGCATGGCCTTAAGTCTGTTGAGGTTTATGTAAAGGGTCCCGGTTCCGGACGTGAATCCGCCATCCGTGCACTTGAGGCAGTTGGTCTTCAGGTCACCATGATCAAGGACGTAACGCCCATCCCCCACAACGGTTGTCGCCCGCCTAAGCGTCGCCGCGTGTGATAATTGACCAAGGAGGTAAACGAAAATGGCAAGATATACAGGTCCCGTATGCCGTCTTTGCCGCCGCGAGGGCACCAAGCTGTTCCTCAAGGGCGAGCGTTGCATGACCGGCAAATGCGCAATTGACCGCAGAAGCACTGCTCCCGGTCAGCACGGCGCAGCAAACAAGAAGGCAAAAGAGTACGGTACGCAGCTTCGTGAGAAGCAGAAGACCAGAAGATACTATGGTGTTCTCGAAAGACAGTTCGAAAACTATTTTGCAGAGGCTGAGCGCCAGAGTGGCATGACCGGTGAAAATCTGCTCGTTCTGCTTGAGAGACGTCTTGACAACGTGGTTTATCGTATGGGTATGGCAGAGAGCCGCAAGGAGGCACGTCAGCTCGTTCTGCACGGTCACTTCACGCTCAATGGCAAGAAGGTCACCATTCCCTCGATCTCGGTGAAGGTCGGTGATGTGATCGCCGTTAAGGAAGGCAGCCGTGACAGTGCCAAGATCAAGGGCCTGATGGAGGGTGTTGCTTCCAAGCTGAATCCCAAGTGGCTCGAGGTCAACAAGGAAGCTGTTGTCGCGAAGGTCGTGGCTCTGCCCGCACGCGAGGACATCGACTTTGATTTCAACGAGCAGCTGATCGTCGAGTTGTATTCCAAGTAATCGGTTACTGCCGTTGGCAGCAACGCTTGGGCTGCAATACGGCGTGATCGCGTACCCCGCCGCCTATGCGCGGCACCACACATTATTAAGGAGGGTTTATTGGAATGCTTGAAATTGAAAAGCCGAATATCACCATTGCCCAGATGAGCGAGGATGGCACAAAGGGCACCTTTGTGGTTGAACCGCTTGAGCGCGGCTACGGTACGACGCTTGGTAACTCGTTGCGCAGAATCATGCTGAGTTCCCTTCAGGGCGTTGCCGTGACCAGCATCAAAATCGACGGTGTACTCCATGAATTTTCCACGATCCCCGGCGTCAAAGAGGATCTGCCTGAAATCGTCCTGAATGTGAAGGGCATTACGGCAAAACTCTTCAGCACCACCCCGAAGACCGCTGTCATTGACGTGACCGGTCCCCGTAATGTCACTGCCGGTGATATCAATCCCGATGCCGACCTCGAGGTCCTCAATCCCACCCACCATATTGCCACCGTGGCAGAGAACGAGCGCTTCTATATGGAGCTTTGCTTTGATCACGGCCGCGGCTACGTTTCTCAGGAGCGTAACAAGCAGCTTGCAATGATGGGCAGCAATACCTCGGCACCGCTCGGTACGATCTATACCGACTCGATCTATACGCCGGTATATAAGGTGAACTACTCTGTGGAAAACACCCGTGTGGGCAACAACACAGATCTTGACAAATTGACCATCGAGGTTCTGACAAACGGAATCGTGACGGCCAAGGAAGCGATCTCTCTTGGAGCCAAGATCCTCAACGAACATCTCAACCTGTTTGTCAATCTTACGGATGAGGCAAAGAAGGCAGAGATCATGGTTGAACGTGAAGAGACCATCAAAGAGAAGGTCCTTGAGATGACCATTGAAGAGCTTGACATGTCGGTTCGTAGCTTCAACTGCTTGAAGCGCGCCGGCATTGATACGGTGGAAGATCTGACCAACCGTACCGAGGAGGACATGATCAAGGTCCGCAATCTCGGCAAGAAGTCGCTTGAAGAAGTTATTCAAAAACTGCACTCGCTCGGTCTTGACCTGAAAAAGGAAGAAGAGTAAGTGCTATCACAGCAACGCTATTAAGAGGAGGGAAATAAAATGCCCGGAAGAAAGCTCGGCAGACCTACCGCGCATCGTAATGCGATGCTGCGCGGTCTTGTAACTTATCTGCTTGAGAAAGGCTCCGTGGAGACCACGCTTTCCAGAGCAAAGGAAGTGCGTTCCATGGCAGAGAAAATGATCACGCTTGGCAAGAAGAATACGCTTGCAAGCCGTCGTGCCGCTTTGGCATACATCACCAATGAGGATGTTGTGACCAAGGTGTTCAGCGAAATTGCCCCCAAATATGAGAACCGCAATGGCGGCTATACCCAGATCTTCAAGATGGGTCCCCGCCGTGGCGATGCCGCTGAAATGGCTCTGATCAAGCTGGTTGACGAGGACTAATGCTTCTCGCACCGCCGCGCCAAGTGGCGCATCAAAAAGGCTCCCCCCCACGATGTGGGGGGAGCCTTTTTGCATCCGAGCGATCATACAATGCGGCGCAGTACGCTATACAGAGCGTCGATCTCCTCGGGCGTGTTGAGGGAGCTGAAGCCAAGGCGCACGGCACCACCTGCGGGTGTGCCGAGTGCACGGTGAGCAAGGGGGGCGCAATGAAGACCCGCGCGTACCGCAATGCCCTCACGGTCAAGTGTTCTGGCAAGCTCCGTGGAGGGGATCTGTCGGTGATTAAAGAGAAGAACCGACCCAACGGCGTCGGCTTGATAGAGCTCAAGATCCCGAAACGAGAGAAGGCGCTCCCTTGCCGCTAGAAACAGCGCTTCGGTGCGGCGACGGATCTCGTCAAGACCCAAGGATCGGACAAAATTCAGCCCTGCCAAAAGCCCTGCGATCGCGGGGGTGGGGAGGGTGCCTGCCTCGTAGCGCTCGGGCGGCTCATTCGGCATAACAAGAGGCGCCGAATCCACCCCACTTCCCCCCTCTAAAAGGGGCTTTGGATCCATGCCCTCGGCAAGCAGGAGTGCACCGCACCCTTGGATGCCGAACAGTGCCTTGTGCGCAGGAAGTGCCAGTGCGCTGATCTGCATATCTCGAAGATCGATGGGCAGATGTCCTGCGGATTGCGCAGCATCCACGATGAGACGGATACCTTTTTCCTTACAGAGCGCGCCGATGGCACGGATGGGCAGCGAGATCGAGCAGATGTTGGAGGCGTGGGTGGTGATCAGTGCGGCGGTTTTGGGTGTCAGGCGCTCTCGGATGCCCCGAAGGATCGCCTCTGTGTCCAATCCCACCACGGGAAAAACGTCAAACTGTACGCCTTGCGCGGCAAGTGCATAAAGGGGACGCCGTACGGCGTTGTGCTCCAACTCTGAAATGAGCGCATGGTCGCCATACCCGAGCACGCCCTTGATGGCGAGATTCAGCGCGTGCGTGGTGTTGAGGGTGAAGATCACGCGCTCGGGTGCACCGACACCGAAAAAATCCGATAGCGCCTCGCGGCAGGCGTAGATGCGCTCCGCGGCAGCAAGCGAGATCGCATGTGCTCCCCGTCCGGGATTGCCGCACTCAAATCGAATGCAATTCATCACCGCCTCGGTCACCGCTTGCGGCTTGATAAAGGTAGTGGCGGCATTGTCGAGATAGATCACGGTGCTGTTACCTCTCAAGATATTCCGACACGGTGATTCGCGCATGACGCAGAATTTCGCGAACGGCATGATAGCTTTCGCAGGGGAATTCCACACCGTAAGCACAGCCCTTTCTTGTTTCCTGTGGGGAAAGAGCAACGATCTCGGAGGAGATAGAGGCGGAAAGAAGGGCGTGGCGCGCCTTGACAGCGCCCGTCATTCCTCCGATCGCCGCGACGCAGTGTCGGTAAGAAGGAGTGTGAATCTGCATGAGAGCACCTCCTTTTCACAGTGTCCTTTATTGTCAGTTTATGGCGAGGTGTGCGGTTTTGTCCGCGGCACTCCGATTTTAGGAATTTTTTTATGCATGGCATCTGCTTGACAATCGGAAGAAGGTTGTGTAAAATAAAAGGTGTGCCGGTCGAAAGAAAGGAGGGGATCTCGATGCTCAAAGCATTGCTGCTCAAATGCAGGGAGGCACTGGTTTCGGTTCTTCCCGTGACCTTGATCGTGATACTTCTGGATCTGACCCCTCTTGTCGATGTCACGGGCTATGAAACGGCTGTTTTTCTCATCAGTGCGCTTTTTCTTGTGCTGGGCATCGGACTTTTTAGTCTCGGTGCGGATATTGCAATGACCCCGATGGGCGTGCAGGTCGGCTCGGGACTTTCAAGATCCCGCAGTGTCACGCTGCTGCTTTCGGTCAGCTTTCTGCTCGGTGTGCTCATTACGGTTGCCGAGCCCGATCTTTCGGTGCTTGCCGCGCAGGTGAGGGACGCTGTTTCGGGTACCGCGCTGATCCTGTCGGTTGGAATCGGTGTCGGCATCTTTCTGGTGCTTGCCATTCTGCGCATCGTGACCAAGACATCGCTTTCCTCGATGCTGATGCTGTTTTATATGCTGCTTTTTGCCCTCGCGGCATTGGTGATGGCAAAGGGAAACGATCTGCTTTTGCCGCTTGCCTTTGACTCGGGCGGCGTGACAACAGGTCCCATTACTGTGCCCTTTATCATGGCGCTCGGCATGGGCATTTCCACCACACTGGGCGGCAAATATGCGGGTGAGAACAGCTTTGGTCTGGTCGCGCTTTGCTCGGTCGGTCCTGTGATCGCCGTGATGGCGCTGGCGCTTTTTGCAAGCGGAGATATCACCTATACCTTGCCCGATTATACCGTTTCTGCCGATATGAGGAGCACGCTGCCCCACGTGATCGGAGAGATCGCGGGGGAGGTCGCGCTGGCGCTCGGACTGCTGGTGCTGTTTTTTGCGGTGATCCAGCTTGCTTTCCTGCGCCTGCCGCGCCGTAAGCTTTATCGCATTGCCGTGGGTATTCTTTATACCTTTGCAGGGCTTGTGATCTTCCTTGTTGCCGTTACGGTGGGCTTTATGCCCATCGGCTTTCGCATCGGCAGCCATCTTGCCGCGCACCATCCTACACTGCTGGTTGGTATGGGCTTCCTGCTTGGCTTTGTGGTCGTGCTTGCCGAGCCTGCGATCCACGTGCTCAACCGTCAGGTGGAGGACATCACGGGCGGCACGGTCAGCAAGCGATCGATGATGGTCGCGCTCTCGATCGGCGTGGGTGTTTCGATCGGACTTTCCATGCTTCGTATGATCCTTAATTTCAGTATTCTTTATTATCTCATTCCCGGTTATTTTATCTCGTTGGGACTTTCCTTCTTCGTTCCGCGTCTTTATACCGCCATCGCCTTTGACTCGGGCGGCGTTGCCAGCGGTCCTCTGACCTCTGGCTTTGTGCTTCCTCTTGCAGTGGGTGCGGCGGTGTCGGTTGGCGGTGCTTCCTCGGTGATGGAAAACGCCTTCGGCATCGTGGCGATGGTCGCCATGACACCGCTGATCACGATTCAGATGATGGGCTTCCGTGCCATCGTGGCAGGCAAGGTGCGCGATAATATTATGATGAAGCATATTCTTGATGCCGACGATGAGCAGATCATCGATTTCATGTAAAGGGGGACGCACGAATGGCAGAGATCAAAAAGGCGACTCCCGTCAAGTCGCGTACAAGGGCGGTTCGGGGAGTGCGTCTTGCAGCTAAGGCGGCAGATCACAAGGCGGCTCCGCAAAAGCTGAAAATGCTGATCACGGTGGTGGATCGCAACAAAACTGAGTTTTATATGGACCTCATCCAGTCCTTCGGTGTCAATATGCAGTTTTGTGCCTCGGCAAAGGGAACGGCATCCTCTGAGATCTTAAGCATCATGGGCTTGGAGGAGCGTGAAAAAAAGGTGATCTTCAGTGTGATCCGCGAGGAGGAGGCACCCCGTGCACTCCGCATGCTGGAGAAGAAGTTTGCAACCATCAAGAACGGGAAGGGCATTGCCATGACCGTGCCGCTCAGCAGCATGATCGGCGTATCGCTTTACCGTTTTCTGTCGGACAATCGAAAGGGAGGGTGACAAATGGATTTTGCATATGAAATGATACTTTGCATCGTCAATACAGGCTTTTCCGACGTGGTGATGGAGGCAGCAAGAGCCTGCGGCGCGGGGGGCGGTACGGTCATTCACGCACGCGGCACTGCCAATCAGGAGGCAGAAACCTTCTTCAAGATTACCATCCAGCCCGAGAAGGAGGTCGTGATGATCCTGGTGCCCGCCGCGATCAAGGATGACGTGCTGCGCGCGCTCTACGAAAAGGTGGGCTTGCAAACACCGGGACAGGGCATCGCCCTTGCGCTCCCGGTCGACGGCGTGGTGGGACTCCCCAACCGTGACGTGAAGGAAAAAAGCGAATGAGAAAGCGTCGTCGCGATGCCGTGAATACGTTTTGTGTGGTAAAGAGCCGGTGGCGCTCACAAAAAAGGGACAGAGAAATTTTAGCGTGTTATCCTTAACGGAGAACACGCAGCGATATAAATCCCTTGCGGGATTTGCGATATTCCCTTGCGGGAGCGATATAAGGCTACGCCTTGCGATATGCCCTGCGGGGCGTGAGGGGATTTATATCATATCGCATTGGAGCGAAGCGACAATATATCGCGCGAGCAAAGCGAGTATATCGCGTTTGCTTGCAAACATATCGCCTAACAGAAAAAGAGATAACATTTCGGATACAAACCGATTTGTTATCTCTTTCTGTCGTTATAAAGGGTTTGGGCTTAGCCCATTTGCATTTGACTGGTCAAATGCGATGCTCGCACTTAGTGGTATTTTTATAATTCTCCGCTAAGGACATCACCCCTTGGGGCACCTACCGTAAAGCAGTTTCATATCAAAACACAAAAGGGACGAGAAAACCTCGTCCCTTTTGCACACGACCTTGCCTGCAAGGAATAGTGTATGATACCGTATTTTGTTTTCGGGTGGTTTACGCAAAAGTGATGTTACTCACTTCGTTCGTAATGATGTTGCTCCCAATAGTCGCAACGATGTGATGTTTGCCCACTGTGCCGTAGGCACTACATCACACCCGAAGGCTACATCATTAGGCAAAGCCGACATCACTTGCCTAAGGGCAAACATCGTTCGGCGCACCTGCTTTATCGCAGGTCGCCGTTCTCTGTCCCTTTTTTGCAGGGGCGTCTTTGGTTTCCCCCATTGCGGATATTTTTTGAGGATCGCTTAACGGAACTCGGGGATCCAACCCTTGTGTGCCTCGATCATCTCATCGCACATAGCAATAATGTCGTCGATCGAAAGCTCGGAGGAGGTGTGAGGATCAAGCATGGCGGCTTGATAGATCGCCTCCTTCTTTTTGGTCACGGCAGCTTCAATGGTCAGCAGCTGCACGTTGATGTTGGTGCGGTTCATCGCGGCGCAGATCTCGGGAAGATCGCCCACCACGGTGGGAAGCACACCCTGCCTGTTGACAAGGCAAGGCACCTCAACGCAGGCATTGTGAGGCAGGTTGGTGATCAGCCCCCTGTTCAGCACGTTGCCGCCGATCTCGTAAGGAACGCCCGTCACCATTGCCTCCATGATGTAAGAAGCGTATTCGTGCGTGCGTGTGTGGCTGACATCGCCGCTGATATACTGCTCTCTTTGGTCCTCCCAGCTCTTGATCTGAGAGATGCAGCGACGGGGGTATTCGTCCAGCGGGATGCGGTAGCGGTCGATCAGTTCGGGATATTTCGATTTGATGTAAAGGTTGTTGTACTCGGCGTTGTGCTCGCTCGACTCGGTGCAGTAGTAGCCAAAGCGGCGGATGTAGTCAAGGCGCACAAGATTGTGGCTGTTGTGGGTATCGGGGTTTTCCAGCATCTCCTTGGCACGGCGCTTGATCTCGGGGTAAAGGTCGTTGCCCTTGGCGTCATAGATCTCTAACAGCCAAGCCATGTGGTTGATGCCCGCGATCTTCTCGCGCAAAGGCTTTTCGACCTCCATGCCAAGCGAATTGAAAAGACTTTTCGAGCACACCTGCACGCTATGGCAAAGACCGATGGTCTTGACGTCGGTGTAGCGTTGCATGTAGCCCGAAAGCATTGCCATCGGATTGGTGTAGTTGAGGAACCATGCATTGGGGCAGACAGCCTGCATATCCTCTGCAAAATCGGCAAGCACGGGAATGGTGCGCAGCGTGCGGAAGATGCCGCCGATGCCGAGGGTGTCGGCAATGGTCTGGCGAAGGCCGTACTTCTTGGGGATCTCAAAGTCGGTGATGGTGCAGGGGTCATAGCCGCCGACCTGAATGGCGTTGACCACGAAATCGGCACCGCGCAGTGCGTCGCGCCGATTTGCCGTGCCGAGGTGCTTGGAGACCTTGGCGCGACCCTCGTTGATGTTGCGGTTCAGCGCGGATACCATAATGTAGGATTCCTCAAGGCGCTTTTCGTCGATGTCGTAAAGCGCGATCTCAAAATCGCAAAGCGCGGGGGAAAGCATTGCATCGCCCAGCACGTTTTTTGCAAACACGGTGCTTCCTGCACCCATAAAAGTGATTTTTCCCATAAATATGTTTCCTCCTGTTTGAAATTTGATTTTGGTGTTGCCTTTTCCGTATTAGTTTGCTATAATCATTATAGTACGAAAAAAACGATCGGTCAACCCAAATATTGCTTTTTTTGATAACAATATTGAGAAAGGTGAGGAGAATGATACATCGACTGGAAATTGATAAAAACGGTCTTGAGCTTGGGACGCGCGGAGATTGGGCATTTCCCGTGGCAGGTGGCTTTAAGACGGCGAACATTCTGGATTATGAGGGAGAGCGCTTTGAGTGCCATTTTCATGCCGAAACCGAGCTGACACTGGTGGAAGCGGGAGAAATGTACTATCAGGCAAACGACCGTGTCGAGCTGCTTCGTGAGGGGGACGCGGTGTTTGTCAATTGCAACGTGATCCATGCGGGCTGGCAGTGCAACGGTGCCGATTGCTGGTATTCTCCGCTGAATTTTTCCACTGTAATGGTGTCGGGGCATGAAAACAGTCTGATCGAGCAGCGCTTTGTGCGCCCACTTTTGGAGGAGCACCTGCTCCCAATGCTTTTTCTGCATCGGGATCGTGCCGAGGATGCGCCCCTTCTTGCCGTGGTGGACGAGATCTATCGGGTCCGCCGCGAAAAGAAGGAGGGGAGGGAGCTGCTGCTGAAGGCGGCGCTTTGCCGCTTCTGGTATCAGATCTATCAGATCGCGCGGCAAAGGGAATCTGTTTTGCCCGACCGCGGCACCACCGCCGTCAAGGCCGCGATCCGCTTTATGGAGGAGCATTATACCGAGCATCTGACGCTGGCGCGCTTATCCGCCACATGCGGACTTTCGCGCAGTGAATTTTGCCGCACCTTTCACCGTCTGACGGGCAGAACTCCCTTTCATTATTTGCAGCATCTGCGCGTCAGACGCTCTCTGCCGTTGTTGGAAAAGGGTGAGCTTTCGGTCACCGAGATCGCCTCGCGCGTTGGATTTTCAGGAGGGAGCTACTATGCTGAGATCTTCCGCCGCTTCGTCGGCACCTCGCCACTCGATTATCGGCGACAGAACAAATAATTGTATGTTTTTTTGCATGTTTACAAATTGTGACTTGTATTTTCGCGTCTGATGCGGTAATATAGTAGTGTTGCGGACGGAAAAAACTGTCAGGGAGGGCTTTTGCATGTTTGGCTATGTCAGGATCCAAAGGTCCGAGCTGCGCGTTCGGGAATATGAGTATTATCGCGCCACCTATTGCGGGCTTTGTCGCAGCATGGGCAAATGCACGGGGCAGTGCTCTCGTCTTTCTCTCAGCTATGATTTTGCCTTTCTTGCCACGGTTCGTATGGTGCTGACCGATACCGCGCCCTCCTTTCGCGCACGCCGTTGCATCGCTCATCCGCTTCGCCGACGCAGGATGATGGAGTCGAATGCGCAGCTTTCCTACGCTGCACGGGCATCGGCACTGCTCGCCTATGAAAAGTGCCGTGATGACGTGGCGGATCGGCGCGGCATCAGCAGATTGCTCGCACGCATACGTTGTCTGTTTTTTGCCTCTGCCTATCGCCGTGCACGCAAAAGGCTGCCCGCCCTTGCCCTTCGTGTTCGAGAATGTCTCTCGGAGCTGTCCTGCCTTGAGCGAGAGCGCGTGTGCTCGGTGTCAAGGCCTGCCGAGCTCTTTGGTAAATTGCTTGCCGCCCTGCTTGCCGAGGGGCTTGAGGGAACAAGTGCCGCGATCGCGCGCGCTGTCGGAGATGCGGTCGGTCGCTTTATCTATACCGTGGATGCTGCCGACGATCTCGAAAGAGATCGGAAAAGCGGCAATTATAACCCTTTTTTGTTGCTTTACGGAGGTCAGCCGAGTGAGCAGGAGCGCGCGTCGATCAAGGATGCACTGCTGTTGATCCTCGGTGATCTTGAGGCGGCGTTTGATCTCATTGAGGATCGGGAGCAGGCTGCCGAGCAGCTTGCCATCATGAAAAACATATTGTATCTCGGCATGCCCGCCGCCGCCCATGCGGCACTGTTTGGGGGGACGCCGACAGGAGGAAGCAGTGAATCACAACCCTTATAAGATCCTTGGCGTTTCACCCAACGCCGATGACGAAACCATCAAAAAGGCATACCGAGAGCTTGCCAGAAAATATCATCCCGACCGCTACAGTGACAGCGACCTTGCCGATCTTGCAAGCGAGAAGATGAAGGAGGTCAATGCCGCGTATGAGGAAATTTGCAGGATGCGCAGTGCCGGTGGCGACACGATGGGTGGGGATCCCCGAGGAAGCGGCTACCGTACCGATTTTGACCCGGACGCCAACTCCTCTGCCCATCATTATTCCGAGGAGGCGCGGAGCAAATTCACGCTGATCCGCAATTGCATCAACAGCCGTAATATCACCGAGGCAGAGCGCCTGCTCTCCGAGGTGGATCAAGCCGATCGCGGCGCTGAGTGGGTGTTCCTCATGGGCTGTGTTCAGCTTCATAAGGGACAGTACGTGGACGCACAGCGCTCCTTTGAAACAGCTTGCCGCATGGATCCCTCCAACCATGAGTATTGGACCTTCAAGCAGAGAATGCACGCCGAGGCGAAAAAATTCGGCAGTGGCTACGATACGGGCAGGCGCGAGGGGGGCTGTGATCTTTGCACCACGCTCATCTGTGCCGACTGCTGCTGTGAGCTCTGCGGCGGCGATCTGATCTCCTGCTGCTGACCGTTATGCAAAGAAGAAGAAAAAGCACGCGGTATCTCGCCGCCTCGGCGATCCTGTGTGCGATCAGCGTGATCCTGCTGGCGCTCGGCGCTCTCATCGAGGTGCTTGACCTCTCCATGGCTGCGCTTGCGTCGCTTGCGGTGGTCTTTGCCGTCATTGAGATGAAGGGGAAGTACCCTTATCTCATCTACGCCGTGACCTCCGTGCTTGCCCTGCTGCTTCTGCCCGTTAAGACTCCTGCGCTGATTTACGCACTTTTTGCGGGCTATTATCCGATCGTAAAGGCGCGTTGTGAGGGACACTTGAAGAAGCCTCTTGCATGGCTTGTCAAGCTTATTGTCTTTGGCGTTGGGCTTTTTGTTGCTGTGTTTCTCTCGTTGCGCTTTTTTCTGCCAAGCGAAACGGTTGCCGCGTGGCATTATTGGCTGTTGCTGATCGGCATGCCTGTTTTCGTGCTTTACGACGTGGCTTTGACCCGTCTGATCACCGTGTACTATGCGCGCTGGCGACGTCGCTTCGTTTTTTTCAGAGATGAATAAAAAAGCTCTCCCCGACCATAAAGGGTCGGGGAGAGCTTTTTTGACGGTCTTTTTTTCCTCGTCGTATAAAAAGAGGAAAGGGTGGCAAAATATACAAAAGAGAGGTGGTATGATGAAAAAAACATGGATCAAAACAAATTGCGGCATTCTTTGCGCCGCTTCGGCAGTGGGGCGCACCGAGAAAAAAGGACCCCTCGGCGATCATTTTGACATGCACAGTGAGGATGACCGCTTCGGACAAAGGACCTGGGAAAAGGCGGAGGCAGAGATGCAGCGTATTGCCTTGAATACCGCGCTTGCCAAGGGAAATATGGATGATGGTGCGCTGGGGGCGATCTTTGCGGGGGATCTTCTCAACCAATGCGTCGGTGCGGCATATGGCTTAAAGGACTTTAACGTGCCGTATTTCGGGCTTTATGGGGCGTGCTCCACGGCGGCGGAGGGCTTGATCTTAGCGGCAATGACGGTTTCGGGGGGCTATTTTGACCGTGCGGCAGCGATTGCCTCCTCGCACAACTGTACCGCCGAGCGGCAGTATCGCTCTCCGCTTGAGTACGGTGCTCAGCGCGCCCCTACGGCACAGTGGACGGTGACGGGGGCGGGAGCGTTTGTGGTCGGTGAGGCGGAGCGCTCCATGGCACTGATTCGCAGTGTCATGCCGGGCAAGGTGAAGGAAAAGGGGATTCGGGATGCGGCGAATATGGGGGCGGCAATGGCGCCTGCCACGGCAGAAACGCTGCTCCGTTTCTTTGATGAGAGCGGTACAGAGCCCCATGATTTTGACCTGATCGCCACGGGTGATCTTGGCTACGAGGGGGGCGATATTCTGTGCGATCTCATGAGGATCGAGGGGGTAGACATTCGCTCTGTTTATAACGATTGCGGCATGATGATCTATAGCCGCGATACGCAGGACACGCATGCGGGCGGCTCAGGGTGCGGCTGCTCGGCGGCGGTGCTCGCCTCGTATCTTCTGCCTAAGCTTGCAAGGGGTGAGCTGAAGCGCATTCTGCTGATCGGTACGGGCGCGATGATGAGCCCGCAAAGCATTCAGCAGGGAGAATATATCCCTGCCATTGCACATCTGGTTGAGCTCACGGCAAAGGAGGAGGGATCGGAATGGAGATCGTATTGAAGCTGTTATGGGCTTTTTTGGTGGGGGGAGCCTTTTCGGTGGTGGCGCAGATCCTCATCGATAAAACCAAGCTGACCCCCGCGCGCATTCTTGTCGGTTACGTGGTGGCGGGCGTTCTGCTGGGTGCCATCGGTATTTACCGCCCCTTGGTGGAGTTTGCGGGCGCAGGTGCAACCACACCGCTGACGGGCTTTGGCTACCTGATCGCGAAGGGCGTGCGCAGGGCAGTGGATGAGAGAGGCGTCATCGGCATCTTCACGGGTAGCCTGACTGCCGCGGCGGGCGGAACTGCGGCTGCCTTGGTGTTCGGACTTATCGCCGCGGCAGTCTGCCACGGCGGAAAGCCCCGCGGCAAATAAGAAAAACACGCTCGGGCAGTCCAAAGGGAGCATGTGATTTTGCTGCTCCCAAGATCCCGAACGGTGTCTCTTACCGTTTTCGACGCTTGGGGCGGCAAGGCAGCTTTTCGCCCCTCGCGCAATAGAAAAGGGACGGAGAAATGAAAATTTCTCCGTCCCTTTTCCTGCATGTGAAGTTGCCTCGCGGCAGACATCCGTCAAAGCGATTTTTTGCCGAAAACTCACTCCGTATAGCGGGCAAAATAGCCGCGCGGATGAGTGCAGGTGGGGCAAATGGCAGGGGGCTCCTTGCCTTTGACGACATAGCCGCAATTCAGACAGATCCAGCGGGTGTCCTCGCTCTCGGCGGAAAAGACCTTGTCGTCCTTTAACTGCTGAAGCTTTTTTCGGTAGTTTTCTTCATGCTGCTTTTCGATGGTGGCAACGCGGTGGAAAAGATCGGCGATCATGTCAAAGCCCTCGGCGCGTGCCTCCTTTTCAAAGTCGGCGTACATGGTTTCCCATTCAAAATGCTCGCCCGATGCCGCAGCCTCCAGATTTCTTTCGGTCGAGCTCCAGCCACCGAGGTAGCGAAACCAGATCTCGGCATGCTCCTGTTCGTTTGCCGCCGTTTCGCCGAACAGACGCGAGATCTCGACGTAGCCGTCGCTCTTCGCCTTGCTTTCAAACCACCTGTAACGCAGATAGGCTTGGGATTCGCCGCTCAGTGCCGTGTGCAGATTCTGCTCGGTCTTGCTGCCCTTGAGCTTCTCAATATCGACTTTTGTGTTGAGATATGATGCCATAATAATCCTCCTTGCAAATATTTGCAAGGAGGATTATTGACAGGGTGAACGATGTTTATTCATGGCGGAATTCGCGCGCGAGAATGGCGCAGGTGGCAATATCGCGATAAGCGCCCTTGACCAGCATTGACTCGCGCTTCACACCCTCAAAGCGCATGCCAAGCTTTTTCATGACCTGTAAGGACGCGTCGTTTCCTACCATGTAGCGCGCCTCAATGCGATGGAGATTCATCACGTCAAAGCCAAAGCGCATCACGCGTTTTGCCGCCTCGGGCATCAGCCCCATACCGCGGTAACGGGGGTTGAGCACATAGCCAAGCTCGGCGGTGTTGTCGGGGCAGGAGATGCTTGCAAAGCCGCAGGTGCCGATCATCCGCTTCTCCTGCTTCAGGGTCACTGCCCATTCGTAGCAGGTCCCAAGACGGTAGCGCCCCGCAAGGTATTCCAGATAGGAACGGGTGTAGGCAACGTCGGGGTGGGGACGCCAGAGCAAATAGCGGGTGACCTCCTCGCTTTTGGCGTATTCAAACATATCCTGCGCGTCGGTAACGCGCATGGGACGAAGCAAAAGGCGCTCGGTCTCCAGCTGCGGCATACGGGAAAAGATATGTAACAGATTTTCCTTTTTCACGGTAACGCCTCCCCTCTTCTCACTTATTATAGAGTATTTTTTTGCTTTGCGCAAGATAATTTTGGAAAACAACAAAATTCGCTTGTTTTAATGTGTGATAGCGTGTATACTAATAGCAGTTGAAGCGGAAGGAGAGGTGCTTTGCATGAAGGAGCTGCTAAGGGACTGTCTGTATCCCGTGCTGCTTGGGTCTAATACGCTCTGCCATGCTTGTGTACGGCAGTTTGAAAAGCATTATGGGGTGTGCAGCACGGTCCTGACGGGGAAGCGCGCGCTCACGCTCCGCTTTTTGCCGGCGGTCAGACTGATCAATGCGCCGCCGTCGCTTTCGGACGACATTTTGTTTTCGATCCTGTGTGATCTTGATGATGAAAGCGGCATGCGTGTGCCGATGCTGGTTCTCTGCGACGATGCCTATCACGGATTTTTCGAGCGCCGACGCAAGGAGCTCGAGCCGCACTTTATTTTGCGCCGAGCTGAGATGCTTCTGGAGGGGAGGGCACGCGAGTGACGGGAGAGGCACTTTTTCTGGGGCTGCTGCCCTTGCCGCCCGGGGCTGCCCTGTGCGGCCGTGAGATCACCGATGTGGTCACGACCCCTGATACGGCATCGGAAAACGCCCTTTACGTTTGTCTTGATACCGCTGTGGAAAGCGGTGCTGACGGTGCGCCCTTTGCCTATGCGCGCGGATGCCGTTCCTTTCTTTGCGCTCGGCGACTCTCCTTGCCGTCGGATGCCGATGTGTTGATCTGCGAGGAGCCTGCCGCACTGCTCGGCATACTGAGTCAGCGCTGCTACGGTGAACCGGCAAGACATATGACGGTGCTCGGTATCACGGGCACGCACGGAAAGACCTCGGTTGCCCGTATGCTCGTGGCAATGCTGCAAGGTAAGGGCTGGCGCACGGGTGCCGTGACCACGGATGGCGTCGTGTCCCCCTCGGGGTGCGTGAAGACGGCTGGTGCCATCGCACCGAATGCCGCAGACCTTGCGCGAGAGCTTGCTTTGTTCAGAAAAGAGGGCGCCGATTTTGCAGTGCTGGAGCTTTCTGCTTATCAGCTGCGCTATGAGGCGCATCGCGGCATTGCCTTTGCCGCCGTATTGCTCACCAACCTTGAGCCTCACCATATCGGCAAGGGGCTTCACCCGGACCGAGAGGCTTATTATGCCGCTAAGCAGAAGCTGTTTCATACGGGTGCGCCCATCGCACTTCTCCCCTCGGGCTTTTGCGAATTTGCCGCAGACGGAAGAGAGGTCAGCTACGGAGAGGGCGGCGAGATCGGCATGAGAGGGCTGACGCCGTGCACAAACGGTCCCCACATTGGCTATCGTTTTTTGCTTTGCCACGGCGGTGAGGAACAGCCTGTTTTTTGCCCCGTTCCCGCACCTTTTGCCGTGCGGAATCTGGTTGCTGCGGCATCGCTTGCGCTTGCTGCGGGCATGACACTCAAGGAGATCTGCGAGACACTGACGCCCTTTCCCCACACGGGGAGAATGGAGCCGATCGCATCGGGCGGTGGGAGGACGGTTTTCCTTGACACGGCATATGAGGAAAAGGCGCTGATTCGTGTCCTCGCCGCGCTGCGCACCTTCTTTGAGGGGAGGGTGTGCGTTCTGCTCGGGTCGGTTGGGGGCAGAGCCCTGTCGCGACGTGCACCGCTGGGTGCGGCGGCGGTCGCTTATGCCGATTTCGCCTATTTCACGGCAGATGATCCGGACGGGGAGGATCCCGAGCAGATCTTTCGGGATATGGTCGCCGACGTGGAGGATCGCGCCCGCTATCGGTTTATAGGGGATCGCAAAACGGCGATCGAGGAGGCGGTCGGCGAGCTTCGCCCGCATGACGTGCTGCTCATCCTCGGTAAGGCGACTGACGAAACCCAGCTTGTTGCGGGAAAAAGAGAGCCCTTTTGCGACCGTGCCGTGGCAAGAGAAGCACTCGCCCGTATGCTTTGATATCAAGACCCACGTGTGAATTGTCGCATGTGGGTCTTTTCGCGTTTGAAAAGGGTGGGACTTCACAAAGAGAGCAGGGGCAAAAGCGCCCGTAAAGCACGCGCGAACACCATGATTTTCAGCGACCGACCCCTCGGCGCTTTGCGGTATTTTCGAATATGATCAACCCGGTAGGGGTCGGCGCCCTCTGACGACCCGTTCATGGGCACCGTTCGTTTGTGATGGGCTGTCGTGGGCGCCAGCCCCTACCATGTATGATGTTATCCGAGTTCGGATCACTCCCTCTTGCCTAGGCAAGAGGGAGTGATCTGAACCCGCCCGAAAGCCCTGATTTTCAGCGCTTTCGGCGGCAAGTGCGCTTGTAAAGTCCGCACTTGACTTCGCGCCCTTG
>SVTT01000010.1:59169-64679 GCA_015063625.1 Oscillospiraceae bacterium | reverse complement strand
GTCGATGGTTTTCGCGGTGATTTTGTCACTGCTCGATGCAGTCAAGTATTACTTTACAAAGAGAGCAGGGGCAAAAGCGCCCGTAAAATGCGCCTGTGGGCGTGTTCGACTCGCTCTCTTGTCCCTAGCCGTAAGAGAGTCGAACACACAAGCCTTACGGCGGAAAATTTCTGTGCCTTTCGCCGTACTTTGCCTTGCAAAGTACCACTTGGCTGCGGCAAAGTCCAACAAAATCCACGATAAATTTTCTCCCCGTAAGGTGCAAAGCAGTTTTAAGAGAGTAGATTTTTCCGGAGCCAAGCCAAAATGATCGGGGAATATACGAATATTTAAGAGCATTTTGGCGATGGATAAGGAAAAATATGCCGCTTAAAACCTTATGGGTTCGACTCTCTTACGGCTACCTTTGATCAGAATTATGCCCAGCTCATCGTGGTGGGCTTTTCCTCGCTGATGATCACACCCTGAAGGAAGGAAACCGCCTTGTGCAATCCCTCGTCGATCGTCATCAGACTGTCCTCGTGCTCGATCGAAAGCACGCGGTCATAGCCCACAAGACGCAGATTGCTGACAAGATCGCGCCAATAGGTCTCGCCGTTGCCGTAGCCCACGGTGCGGAAGATCCAGGAACGGTGAAGCTCATCTCCGTAATGCTTGGTATCCAGCACACCGTTGATCGCGGTGTTATAGTGATCAACCTTGGTGTCCTTGGCGTGCACATGATAGATAGCGCCTGCCAGTGCGCGAATGGCTGCCACGGGATCGATTCCCTGCCAGATGAGATGGGAGGGGTCAAAATTGGCGCCGATCACATCACCCACTGCTTCGCGAAGGCGAAGCAGGGTCTCCGGGTTGTAAACGCAGAAGCCGGGGTGCATTTCGAAGGCGATATGCGAAACGCCGTGTGCCTTGGCGAAGGCGCCTGCCTCCTTCCAATAGGGGATCAGCTTCTCATTCCACTGCCAATCAAGGATCTTCAAGAAGTCCTCCGGCCAGGGACAGGTGACCCAGTTCGGATACTTAGAGCCCTCCGAGTCACCGGGGCAGCCCGAAAACGTGATGACGGTATCCACACCCAGCTTTTCGGCAAGCAAAACGGCATCACGGAAATCACGGTCAAACGACTCGGCAATCTTTCGGTCGGGGTGGAGCGCATTTCCGTGTGCAGCAAGCGCGCAGACCTCAACATCATATTTGCGCAAGGTTTCCTTGAATGCAGTAAGCTTTTTCTCATCCGCCAAAAGCTCCGCAGGGTTGCAGTGTGCCTTTCCGGGATATCCGCCCGCACCCAGCTCTACGGTATGTACTCCGAGCGAGGTCAGGATCGACAGCGTTTCATCCAACGTTTTTGTGCCGTAAAGATTGGCAAGTACACTTAATTTCATTCTCTTTCTCCTTTTTGTTTTCAAGGTAAAAGGGACTGCCACCGATCGGTGACAGTCCCTTTTTGAACGGCATGAGACATCACACCGTGAATTACTCCTTGTTCTCCTCAGTGGGCTCTTCTGCGGGAGCCTCCTCGGCAGGAGCCTCCTCCGCGGGAGCCTCCTCGGTCAGAGGAGCAGTTTCGGCAACGGGAGCAGCTGCCTTCTTCTTCTTGATCACAAGGATCGCTGCGGTAGCGCCGCCACCGACAACAACCACTGCGCCAACAATGATCAGAACGAGAGCCACGGTGGGCAGACCATCGTCCTTCTTCTTATCATCCTTCTTGTCGTCATCCTTTTCAAGGTGCACGCCCTCGATAAAGGTGCCGTACAGATCCTCCTGAGACGGAGGCTTGATATCGATCTTGCCGCCCTCATCGTTTGCATCCTCGAGCTCGCCAACATCGCCGTAAAGGCGCTCGGCTTCGGCCGCAATCGCATCGGCAGCCCAGGTTGCGGAGGTCTTCATGGATGCGGGAGCACCCTCGGGATTGATGGTTGCCCACTGCCATGCCTCCATGGTACCGGGAGTCAGAGCCGACATGCTATGAACAACTGCCATTTCCGTGTAGCTCTTGATAACGCCTGCTGCCTCGTAGTTGGCGTAGGTCTGATCTTCCTTCTTGTTAAGGAAAGCGGGGGTCTTGTCAGCGGTCACGTAAACAGCAGATGTGTCATCCGTCGTGCCGTTGAAGGTGGAAACCTTTGCGCCGTAAGGAGCAAGGCAGTAGAGCTTTTCATTCACACCGTCGGCGACGGAGTAGTATACGTCGGAGTCGAGATCCCAGGTGTTCTGCGCAAGAGCGTACATATAGCCACTCGTCGTCTTGCTGCAGTTGACAAGGTCAAACATATCGGTGGCAAGGAAGCCGTTGATATCAGTGCTGTTGTAAGCAAAGACCATCACGACCTTGACGGATGCGGCAAGCTCATAATGATTACGGAAGAATGTAACAGGATCAAGGTTGTCAATGTTATTGTCGGTCTTCCACTGCTTCAGAGCCTGAATGGTGTTCTGATCAACCGTCCAGATAACGAGATGCTCACCGTCAGCGATGCTCATCGTGGCAGGATTGACAAGGGTGAGTCCCCCCATAGCGGTGGTGTAGGTAGCCTCGGAGCCCTTGTAGATGTTGCCGCTAACGATATCCATCTTGGAAAGGAAACGGTAGGGGGTCTTAACGCCGCCGATCTCGTCGGTGTAGCCGTTCTTCCAAGCATCCCAGTAGTTGAACATCTTGTCGGTCGCACCGGGCTTGACCTTGTAGTCAGGGCAAGCAAGCAGGGAGAGCGAGTAAGCGTCTACCGCGGCACCGGTGTTATTGTAGAGCTCGATGTAGTTCATTCCCTGGTAGGCACGCTTTTCGCTACCCTTTTCCCAGCGAATATACGAGCTTGCCGCGATCTCGGTAATCATCAGCTCGGGAACGTCGGCAGCCGTTGTGCTGTCTGTCACCAGTGCGGAGGTAGGGATACCTGCCAGAACCGATGCCAGCATCAACACAGTCAATAAAATTGCAAGAATTTTACGCATGGTTAGCACCTTCCTTGTTAATATTGGTAACCATATTATAATATAAAATCCACGGTTTGTCAATAAGTTTTTAAAAAAAGAGCGCTCAAATCCTTCGTTTTATGCAAAATAATCAAAATTCACAAACAGACCCCGATATCATGATCTTTTGGCACATTTTTTTCTTTGCTTTTGTGCACCTTACACAACTCTCTGCCAAATGACCGTTTTCTTCCCTTCATTAATAATTTATGTGCCCGCGTGGGGGCTCGGCACTCTCCTCAAACGCAAAGAATGCCCGCGCAGGCAATGCCGCGCGGGCACAAGGGCGAATCGGTTTGTGAGAGAAGCTCGATCCTCGCAACAGCTTACGGGATCAGCAGGCAGCGTACGTCCGAGAAAGCGGCGGCGCTGTCAAGATCGTCATCGGGAATGCCGTTCGCAAGCGCGATCCCCGCGGGGGAAACGCCGTACCGCTTACCCACCGACCACAGTGTATCGCCCACCGTCGGATAGAAAAGCTCCACATCGGCGCGGCGCGGCTTCGGTGCTTCGGAAAACCGCGCTTCGCTGATCGCCTCCACCGTCATCAGCTTCTCGGCGCGCAGGCACAGCTGGAGCTCGGCATCGACGAACAAGCGCTCACGCTCCATGCGTGCACGGCACATCGGCACAAGGGCAAGCACGCACGTCTGCCCAAAGTCCGCCTCAAGTGCCACGCGACAGGGCAGATGAACGCTTGCCACCGCATACTCATCTCCCACACGGTAGAGCACTCTGCAATCCAGCTCACCGGAAAGCAGGGTTTTTCCGTTTTCGTGCTTGGGCTCATCCAGGCGCGCCTGTGCCGTCACATCGGTAACAGTGGCTCCCTCGGGGATCCCCGCCTCCGCAAGCGAGAGATCTCCCGAGGTGCTGACATGCTTAAGGAAGCAACCTTGCGGCTGTCGGAGATCTTCCCTCACCGATCGGCATTCGGCGCTCATGCCCGGCGCAAACACATCCTTGGTGTAATAAACGGGGGCGCTGCCCTGCGCCGTTGCCGCCAGGGTCATCTCGGTCGACAGTGCGATCCTTCCCTCCTCGACCGAGGTGCGGAGCTCTCCGAGATATCCCGTGGCAAATGCGCCGCATTCGGGGCTGACGCCCTCCATCGCCACGCTTTCCTCGAAGGGAATACGCCGCACCGCCGTAAACGGCTCGCCTTGCTCCTCCCCCTCGTTGCAGCAGAGCAGCTTGACGATCACCTCGCCACGGCAGCGCACGTTTCCCTCCCCAGCGCTTGCTTCGGGCAAAAACACACTCCCCTCGGCAAGGATCACGCGGACCTCGCCCTGTCCATCAAGCGCGATCTCGTCACAAAGCTCTACCGGCTCGCCCACAGCGGTATAGATCCTGCCGCATTCGCACATGCCGCAAAGGCGCAGTACGCGCGCCTCGTCTACGTCGGTGAGTCGGCATCCGAGATGCCGATCAGCGTAGCCCCTTACGCGAGCGTGCAGGCGGCATCGGAGCGCCAGCTTGCGGGGTGCGAGAACGCGCCCCGTTGCATTCTCGGGCATCAGCTCAACAGAAAGCTCAGTTCCGCCCGCGACATCATATCCCGCAGTATCAAAGGGAACAGAAAAGGTATACCGATCCTCCCATTCGGTGCTGTAAAGCTGTCTGTCAGGCCCTACGTACAGCACCTGATAACGCACGCTGCCCGAAAGATCCGCCTTACCACCTCCGATAAAGCGCACGGGCGCAGAAAAGATGGGGCGCACCCACAAAAGACGGCTGATCTCACTTTTATAGTCGGGAAGCACAATTTCCGCGTTCAACTCGATCGGCACGGTTCGATTCAAAAATTCCAGCTGTGCCTTAGCATTCCGATCTCGATTTTGTTCCATGATCCCTCTCCTTTTTTGAAAGTCAATCTAACCTATGACGAAGAAAAATCATTTATGCAGGGAGCACGGCGCACGATAAACTTTTTGTGACAACCGACACACGCCACTTGACAAAGAGCACCATTTGTGCTATGATTACACCCACGGGTATGTGCGAACCCAATTTCGCCATCCCCACTCACTCATTCGCGGGTATGGCGAAATTGGCATACGCATAAGATTTAGGATCTTACGCCGCAAGGCGTGCAGGTTCGACCCCTGTTACCCGCACCAAAAAAGAAGCCGCCCCCTCGTGGGGCGGTTTCTTTGTCGGGTAACAGGTCGGGAGAACCTGCTGAAAGCTTTTCCGTTCCATTTTCCCTTTTGATCCGCACGTGGCAAAGCTTTCCGTTTCGCGCGCGGAATACGCGCGAGAAACAGGGGTTCAGACCCCTGTTACCCGCACCAAAAAAGAAGCCGCCCCCTCGTGGGGCGGTTTCTTTGTCGGGTAACAGGTCGGGAGAACCTGCTGAAAGCTTTTCCGTTCCATTTTTCCTTTTGATCCGCACGTGGCAAAGCTTTCCGTTTCGCGCGCGGAATACGCGCGAGAAACAGGGGTTCAGACCCCTGTTACCCGCACCAGCCGACGGTGTCGGCACCCAAACATCGGGGAACGGAAGCAGTCGTCCGAGCCTCACG
>SVTT01000010.1:0-59159 GCA_015063625.1 Oscillospiraceae bacterium | reverse complement strand
GCAAAGCTTTCCGTTTCGCGCGCGGAATACGCGCGAGAAACAGGGGTTCAGACCCCTGTTACCCGCACCAGCCGACGGTGTCGGCACCCAAACATCGGGGAACGGAAGCAGTCGTCCGAGCCTCACGACACGATGGCAGAGCTCGGATTTTTCATCACTCTTTGTCGGGTGACAGGTCGGGAGAACCTGCTGAAAGCTTTTCCGTTCCATTTTTCCTTTTGATCCGCACGTCGCAAAGCTTTCCGTTTCGCGCGCGGAATACGCGCGAGAAACAGGGGTTCAGACCCCTGTTACCCGCACCAGCCGACGGTGTCGGCACCCAAACATCGGGGAACGGAAGCAGTCGTCCGAGCCTCACGACACGATGGCAGAGCTCGGATTTTTCATCACTCTTTGTCGGGTAACAGGTCGGGAGAGGCTGCTGACATGTTTGCTCCGCCGACCATTCCGTCATATCACGAGCTTTTAAAGACGGTTTTGAGGATGGTCGTCAATTTGGGCGGCATGCCGTAAAGAAGGACGCCCACACGATAGATCTTTGCCGAGAGCACTCCGACGCCCACGGTGGAGCAGATCAGAATGCCGATCGAGGCGACGATCTCATACCAGGCGACAGTGCTCATACAAAGCCTTGTAAACATTGCCATCGGCGAGGTGAACGGAACGTACGAGCAAACCTTCATCAGCGTTGAGTCGACGTTGCCCTCCACCATCGAAAACATCACCACCATAAAAGCGATCAGAAAAAGGAACGTGATGGGCATAACCGAGGTGTTGATATCCTCCAGCTTGGACGCAGTCGATCCGATGGCGCCGTAAAGAAAGGCATAGATCAGGAAGCCGAGCACAAAGAAAACAAGCAGATACACAAACAATTCGACGGGCATATCGAAGATCGAGGCGACGATCGGATTGGAGAGCTGCGCCCTGTTGAGATTGTAAAACAGCAGCGCCGATCCGAACACCAGCACAAGCTGGCTGAAGCCCGCAATACAAGAGGCAAGCACCTTGCCGAACATCATGCTTGTCGGCTTCGCACTGGTAACGAGAACCTCCATGGCTCTCGAGCTTTTTTCGGTTGCCACGTTGGTCGCTACCATCTGTCCGTAAAGCAGGATCACCATATACAATGCGAAGATCATGATATAGGTATAAAAATAATTTTGCATCTGATCCTTGCCGAGCGCCATCGTATCGCTTTCTATGGCCACCGACATGATATCCCCCGCCTGCTCGGGAGTCAGCCCGTTCTGCACCATGGCATTGACACGGTAGACCTCCTGCAGCACGGCATCCGCCGTCGCCGTATTGGAATCCCACATCGAGAGATTGTTGACGTAGTAGGTGTAGGAGGAGGCGCTGTTCATGACAAACGCGCACGCGGCGCTGCCCGAAATGACCTGCGCCTTCACGTCGTCGACCGTCCCCTGTGCGACAGTCACGTCGTAATCGGGGAAGGCGGCTTCAAAATAATTTCGGACAAGCGCGGAAAGACTGCTATCCTGTGCGAGAACCAGCATGACGGGAAGCTCGGTCGAAGCTGCCGTGTCCTCATGATCCGACCCGAATGCCGCGATCATATTGGGCACGAACATCGCCACCGCGATCGCCACGACAAGAAAAATCGTGATTCCGACAAAAATCTTGTTTCTGAGGTAGCCCTTCAGCTCAAATTTCAGTATTTTTCCAAACTGCTTCATTTCCACGCCTCCTTACACCTGCGCGCCTGCGTACTCTACGAAGATGTCATTGAGTGAAGGCTCAAACACCTTGACCTCGTCAATATCGTAGTTTTCAACAAGACGTTTCATTGTGGCTTGCTTATCATCGGGAGTTGCAAGCCGAATTAAAAGAGAGGCGTCCTCGCGCTCGGTACAAGCCTCGCCAAAGTTTGCTTTAATCTGTTCGGGCTTTGTTGTGCTAACCACCAATTTGTCGCGCGGATAGGTTCTCTTGATTTCATGGAGATCTCCGCTAATAGCCACCTTACCTGCATTGATAATAGCGATACTGTCGCAAAATTCCTCAATATAGCTCATTTGGTGGCTGGAAAACAGCACGATCTTCCCCTTGGCGATCTGCTCCTTGACCACGTCCTTCAGGAGCATGGCGTTGACGGGATCAAGACCCGAAAAGGGCTCGTCGAGGATCACGATCTGAGGGTCGTGGGCAAGCGCCGTGATCAGCTGGATCTTCTGCTGATTCCCCTTCGAAAGCGTGTCGAGCCGCCGATCACGATGCTCACTCATGCCAAGTCGCTCCAGCCAGCTGTCGATCGACCGCGTGGCATCTCTCGCGCTCATGCCCTTCAGCTCCGCGAAATAGACAAGCTGGTCGATGATGCGCTTTTTGGGGTACATGCCCCGTTCCTCGGGCAGGTAGCCGATGCCGATCCGATCGTAATCGATCGGCCTGCCGTCCAAAAGCACCTCGCCGCCGCTTGCGGGAAAGACGTTCATCAGAATACGGATCGTGGTGGTTTTCCCTGCTCCGTTTCTGCCGAGCAAGCCGAATGCCTTGCCCCCCTCCGCAGTAAAGGAAACACCCTTTAAGACCGACTTTTCCCCAAAGGACTTATCGATATTTCTCAGCTCAAGCACCATTCCTTGTTCTCCTATCCGAAACCGATTGATATAGCCGAAGAGAGCCGAACGGGGCATTCCTTGCGTGCAAAGATCCGCCCCACCATCGAAAAAACTCTTGTCATATCTATAGCACCTTCATTTTACAGCAAATCCCTTCGGTTGTCAACCGCCGTTTCTGCCGCAGCACCCAAAAAATTCTCTCGCTTCGTTGACTTTTCCCCTCGCCCGTGCTATAATCAATGATACAAACTCAGCAAAGGAGATCCGCCATGAACGATCGCTATTCTCCCGTAAAGCTATCCCCTGCCTTCAAGGACTACCTTTGGGGTGGAACCAAGCTGAAAACGGTCTTCCAAAAGGAAACCGACCTTGACCCCGTTGCCGAAAGCTGGGAGCTTTCCGCGCACCGCGACGGCGAGTCGACAGTCGCCTCGGGCAGCCACGTCGGAAAGACCCTGTCCCGTTATCTGGAGGAGATCGGCAAGGAGGCTCTCGGCAAAAAAGCCGAGTGCTTTGACTACTTTCCGCTTCTGATCAAATTCATCGACGCCAAAAGCAATCTCTCGGTGCAGGTGCACCCCGACGATGCCTATGCGCTTGCCGTGGAGGGCGAATACGGCAAGACCGAGATGTGGTACGTACTGGATGCCGAGCCGGACGCCTTTCTTTACTACGGCTTTAAGCGGGACCTTACCCGCGAGGAATACGAGGACGCCATCCGCAAAGGCTCGCTGACCGATCTTCTTTGCCGTGTGTCCGCCAAGGCGGGGGACGTCTTTTTCATCCCTGCGGGAACGGTACACGCCATCGGCGCAGGGCTTTTGATCTGTGAGATCCAGCAAAACTCCAACACCACCTACCGCGTGTTCGATTACAACCGCCGTGACAAAAGTGGAAACACCCGTCCGCTTCACATTGAAAAGGCACTGGAGGTTTCCTCTCTGCGTCGCTCCCCCGAGCGCACCCCCACGCCAGACGGCGAGGACGTGCTGCTTGCCACCTCGGAATATTTCACCGTGCGCCGTCTGCGCATCAAGGGGACGCTCTCCCTGCACGCAACGCCAGACTCCTTCATCTCCCTCACCGTCACTGCCGGAAAGGGCAACCTGCAAATGGAGGACAGCTGCCTTTCGCTTGTTGCGGGGGACAGCATCTTTATCCCCGCAGGCGAGCTTCCCTTCACCCTGACGGGGGAGCTTGAGATCATCAGGAGCACCCTATAACGCAGGTCCCTCAGGCGCTCGCACCTCCATCGGGTGCGAGCGCCTTTTCGATGCTCAAAAATTTGCTTTTTTTACCTTTTCCCCTTTGACAAAGGTCATAGGCAATGCTATAATGAAATTAAAAATATTATGCTGATAGGAGATATTATGGATCACATCTGCTTTGCCGTACGCGACCTGGTGGAATACGGCATCAGACATGGGCTGATTTCGGAATACGACCGTGTCTTTGTCACCAATTCTTTGCTTTCTCTGCTTCGCCTCTCGGACTACGACGATGCGGGCTACGTCGGGAAGGACCGCCCGCTGGAGGACATTCTCCGCGAGCTCTGCGACTACGCCTATCAGACGGGGCTGATCGAATCCGACTCGGTTGCCTATCGCGACCTGTTTGACACCTCGCTGATGGGACTGCTGACGCCGCCCCCCTCTGCGGTCATTGCCGAATTCCATCGCCTTTACGCGCGATCGCCCGAGGCGGCAACCGATTATTTCTACCGTCTGTCGCGCGACAACGATTATATCAGGACCTATCGCATCAAAAAGGATCTCAAATGGGTGGTGCACAGCGAAAATTACGGTGACATTGACATCACCGTCAACCTCTCCAAGCCCGAAAAGGACCCCAAGGCGATCGCCGCCGCCAAGCTGCTGCCCCAGGCAGGCTACCCCAAGTGCCGTCTTTGCCACGAGAACGAGGGCTATGCCGGCTCGCTTTCTGCACCCGCACGCCAGAACCTGCGCCAGATCCCCATTCGAATGGATGGCACACAATGGTATCTGCAATACTCGCCCTACGTTTATTATAACGAGCACTGCATCGCCCTTTCGGGCGAGCACACGCCCATGCGGATCGATCGCTCGACCTTCGTCAAGCTGCTTGACTTTGTAGAGATCTTCCCCCACTATTTCCTCGGCTCCAACGCCGACCTGCCCATCGTGGGGGGCTCGATCCTCTCGCACGATCACATGCAGGGCGGTCATTACACCTTTGCCATGGAAAAGGCTCCCGTGGAAACCCCCCTTTGCTTTGACGGCTTTGAGGACGTTGAAGCAGGCACCGTGCGCTGGCCCATGTCGGTCATCCGCCTGAAGGGCAAGGACAAGACACGTCTGGTCGCGCTGGCAGACCGTATTCTTGCGGCATGGCGGAGCTATACCGACGAGGATGCCTTCGTGTATGCCGAAACCGACGGCGAGCCGCACAACACCATCACCCCCATCGCCAGAATGAGAGGGGACGCCTTTGAGCTTGACCTGGTGCTGCGCAACAATATCACGACAAAGGAGCACCCCCTCGGTGTCTACCATCCGCACGCCGAGCTCCACAACATCAAAAAGGAAAACATCGGGCTCATCGAGGTCATGGGTCTTGCCGTGCTGCCCGCCCGTCTGAAGGACGAGATCGAGGCGATGTGCGAGATGATCCCCAAGGGACAGGATCTTGCCGACAATGAGCTGACCGCGAAGCACAAGGCGTGGTTCGAGCGCTTTGCCGCAGGCTATACCTTTACCCCCCAAAACGTACGCGGGATCCTCGAGAAGGAGATCGGCGCCACCTTCGTCAGAGTGCTGGAGGACGCGGGCGTCTACAAGCGCACTCCCGAGGGCAAAGAAGCATTTCTGAAGTTCTGCAAATCATGCTGAAAAGGAGAACACCATGAAAAAGTTTACCGTTACGATCTCCCGCGGCTTCGGCAGCGGCGGCCGCACCATCGGAAAAATGCTCTCCGAGCGCCTTGGCATCCCTTTTTACGACCGTGAGCTGATGCAGCTGGCCTCCGAGGAAAGCGGTATCAACATCGACCTCTTCGGCGAGGCGGACGAAAAAAGCAAGGGCTCGCTTTTCAAGCGCTATGACCGTTCCTTCGGCGAGAACATCATCTCTCCGGATAGCGGTGAATTCACCTCCGACGACAACCTTTTTAACTTCCAGGCAAAGATCATCAAGGACATCTCGGCAAGAGAGAGCTGCGTGATCGTGGGTCGCTGTGCCGACCATATCCTGCGCGGTCGCAAAAACATTCTCCGCGTTTTCACCTATGCCTCCAAGGATTTCTGCATCGAGCAGGTCATGCGCCTTTACGGCGTGGACAAAAAGGATGCGCTCCGCCAGATCGAGCGCATTGACCGTGCACGCAGCACCTACTACCGCTACTATACGGGTAACGAGTGGGACAACGCACGCAACTACGACCTGTGCCTCAACACCGAGGAAATGGGCTTTGAGCGCTCGGTCGAGCTGATCGAGCACTATATCAATCTGCTTTACCGCTGATCGTTGGAGAGAAAGCCCATGAGCCTGACCATCCATGCCAAGGGACCGGAGCGCACGGTGGATCCCTTGCGTTTTATCGAATCCTGCACAGTCGTCGAGGATCGGGGCAGAAGCAAGACTGTGCTGATCACCGCCGAGCGCGCGGAATACGTCACACTCACCGACGAGAAGGGCATGACCTTCGGAGAGGTGAGCAACACGGGTGAGCCCTATGATTTCACCGCCCACGTCTTTTATCTGCCGGAGGGCTTTCTGGAGGGGCGGCTTACCGTGCGCTTCCTCAGCCGCATGAAAAAGCATTCGGATCACTTCACCGAGCGCGGGCAGATGGGGGTCACTACCCTCACACCCGACCGCGTGACACGCGCTGACCGCGACGAACTCGCGCGTCTTTACGACAACCGCATCACCGTGCGAAAGACCGCCTGCAAGGAACTGTGCGACGGCATCTCCTATGAGATCCTTGACTGCCATAGCATCAGCGGAGCCCCCGTCAAGCTCTTCGCGCTGCACGTGTCGGCAGGCGCGGCAGAGTTCCATATCGGCACCGCCAACAACGGCTATGCGGCATACGGCGACATTCAGAATGTCAAAGGGCAGGCAGAGGCATCAATCGTGGCAGGCAAGCGCGTGATCGCCGCCACCAATGCCGACTTCTTCGACATGTTCGGCAACAACGGCCCCGCAGGGCTCTGCGTCAAGGATGGCAGACCCATTGCCAATCCCGACAGCCTGCGCAGCTTCTTCGGCATGACCAGAAACGGCAAGCCCGTGATCGGCAATTTCAGGGAGAATCCCGAGCTTTACGGACAGCTCCTCTCGGCAGTTTCGGGCAGAGAGATCTTTTTAAGAGATGGGCAGCTTTCCGACTTTTCCCCCGCCGAGCCCTTTGCCGCCATCCCTCATCCCCGTACCGCAGTAGGACTTGACGCACAGGGCAACGCCGTGGTCCTGGTAGTGGACGGAAGAGTTCCCGCGTACTCCAACGGCGCCTCGCTTGTCGATCTTGCGCGCATCATGCAGCGATTCGGCATGCAGACTGCCATCAATCTTGACGGCGGCGGCTCCTCCACCTTCCTTGTACTGCGCGACGGCGAGCTGACCATGCTCAACCGTCCCGCAGATCTCGAGCGCCCCACCGAGCCGCTGATCCGAGATATTTACAACTCCCTGCAGATCGTTGTCAAATGACGACGGGCCCGGTTTTCACGGTGGCGCGTCCGAGGGCGCAGACTTCATCAAATAGCAGAAAAGCACTTATGATAACGAATAAAATCGTTTGTCATAAGCGCTTTTTTGTTGCCCGGAACCATTTTCTTTCCTTCGGCAATGAGTTGACCTGTCTTCATGCACCTCCCGGGGAAATTCATGCCCGCGATACAATTCATGACGGTGCTTATAGCATAAAAAACAGGGTGGCGAGCGCGGCGGCGGCAGCGGGAGCTGCCACGGCAACGCCGTAACGGATGAAGCCGCCAAAGCCAAGGCTCACGCCGTGATCCTTCAGCATTGCCATCCACATGATGCCCGCAAGCGCGCCGACGGGCGTCAGAAAGGCACCGATGTTGGAGCCGATGACGGCGGCAAAAAGTGCACCCTGCCCTCTGCCGGCAGTCACCGAGGCAAACAGCACGCTCATCGGAATGTTATTGACCAGGTTTGCCGCAAGCAGGGAGGCGGCGCCGAAGGAAAAGATCTCGCCTGCTCCCGAAAGCCACGCGCCGAGTATTGCGGTGGCGCCCGAGCGCTCCAGCGCCAGCACCAATACGAACATGGAGAGCACAAAGGGGATCACGTCAAGCGGCGCACGCAGCACACTGCGCAGGATCATCAGCAGTCCCCTGCGGCGCACCAGCTGCATGACGGTCGCAACCGCATACAGTGCAAGGCAAAAGGCGGCAGCAATGATCCACATGGGCAGATCGAGATAGGAGGACAGCACCAAAAACAGCAGACAGCCGCAAAGAGCCGCAAGCCCCACGGCGACGGAGGGCTTATCCTTAAGAGAATACGGGGGAGCGCTTCCCTGCATCGGCGCGGCAAGACGGCGGTGAAACAGCAGAAACAGCACGAAAAACGACGTAACGCCCGCCGCCACTGTTGGCAGCAGCATCACGGAAAGGTAGTCGGCAAAGCCCACGCCGTTGCTTGCCGCAAGATAGATATTGGTGGGATTGCCGATGATGATCGCCATGCTCCAGGTATTTGCCGCCACAAATTCGCCGATCAGGTAGGGCAGCGGATCGATATCGGCATTCTTGGCAAAATAGCAAATGAAGGGCGTAAAGGTCAGCACCACGATGTCGTTCGAGGTAAAAACGGTGAGCACCGAAACGGCAAGATAGAGGTAAAGGAACAGCCGTCTTTGACTTCTGCCCGCACGCCGCAGGACCGCGCCCGCAAGATAACGGAAAAAGCCTGCCTCGTCAAGAAAGACCGAGAGCAGCGTCATGGAAAAGAAAAGCACCAGGATCTTCAGGGGATTGACGGCGCTGTCGGCGGCAAGCCCTGCCCACGCCTCGGCAGGGGTCAGCACGCGTCCGATCAGCAGTGCCGCCACGCCCAGTGCGGGCGCGACCCAGAAGATACTGACCGCCGCCTTTCCCGCATGCACGGCGGGCTTAAAGAGCACCAGCGCCAGCATGGCACATACCGAGAGGCAAAATATGATGATCACCGCCGTCATGTCGTCACTCCCCCAAAAAAGGCATCGTCGGATCCGCCGTTCTTCCGTGCGACGAATCCGACTCATTGTAGCACATTCGACAGGAAAATGCAATAGCATTTTCGGATTTAAGCCATGGGGAGCGCCCTGCCCTCGATCAGCGCGGGATAGCAATCGGGAATATCGACGGGAACACGCACTGCCACAAGATGCAGAAAGCGCGCGGTGGTATAGCTGTAATCGTCAAGCGGACGGTCAAGCACGTCAATGGTGTGCGCGGCGAGCAAGGGCATTTCTCCGTCAAAGCCGCTGACGAGCAGGGTGTGATAGAACCTGCCCTCACTGTTGCCGAGCTGGACCACGTCACCCACCTCAAGCCCCCTCTGCTCCACCTCTCTGCCAAAGGGTCCCGTGGTTGCACCCTCTGCGACGAAAACGGGGTCCTCGGTCATAAAGCGCCAGAAGGCGTCCACCCCCGTCCAGGCGGGAGCACGGTCATTGACCGAGCGATAATACCACCCGAAATCGGGCGTAGTATTCATCACGCAGCTGCCCGCAAGCACACTCTGCGAAACGAAATTGGTGCAGTCGCCCCCGATCCCGACAAAATCGTAAAACAGCGGATTGCGCGAAAACGCATAGCGACGGGCGTACGCTACCGCCCGTTCGCGATCATATGCGCGATATGCGATCATCAAGCATCACCTCGCTCCAATATATGCCGCGGCAGCACGTCGCGTGATAGGAGCGCACACATACGGCAGTCAAGCATAAACCGCAACGGCAAGGATCGCTCTGCAAAAAAGCAGACATGCAGGCTTCGCCTTGCATGTCTGCTCTTATGCTCAACGGGGGTCAGCTGCGGCGACCATTTGCGCCGTTTGCCGCTTCGATCGCGCCCTCTACGCTGCCAAAACGCTCGATCAGCTTATCGATGACCTCGTCGGTATCAAGAGAAGCCAGCTCCTGTGCCGTAAAGTGGTCGGCAACGCCTGCCGCAACCAGCACAACGGTGGATTCCGAAACGTTGATTTCGTGCTCGACGATCAAAAGCTCCTTCAGATCCTCCGCGAGGCCCTCCTCGTTGATGCTGCCGTCTCCGTTGGTCGGCACACTGTGGATCACGTTTGCCATATCGTTCATCAGCTCGCCGCAGCTCTCACGGTAATCCTCGGGCAAGCCGAGCTCGGCGATCAGCAGGCGCATTCCCGCATCGTGGATGGCATCGTTTACGGGGATCAGACGGGGGTTGGCATCGATCACGTGCTTTGCCTCGCTCAAAAAGCCGCTGCTATCCATCAAATTGACAAAATCACCCTCGTTGCCATCACCGTCCATCAGCGAGATCAGATCATACTTTACGACCAACGCGAACATATCGGCAAACGAACCCATGTCCGCACCGATATTGCTTGCGTCCGAGGTGGAAAACACCTTAAGAAAGCCGCCCACGATGATATCGCCGTTCTCCCCCATCTCGGGCTTGGGTATGCCAAGGAAGGTCTCACCGTTCTGCCAGCTGGTTGACGCCCTGTTCAAAATACCGGAGCAGATCACACTGAGCAGCGAGGACCTCCCGATATCGTCTGCAAGCGCCTCGATCGCATCGGTTTCCGTATCACTGAACTCCTCAATGCTTTTGCCCGAAAGCACCTGCACGCTGTTCACGATATCGGCAAAGATCACAAGCTCGCTCTCAAGCTCCAGCTCCTCCCCCTGCCATTTTCCGGAGGTCAGATTGCGGAACAGCGCATTGCCGCCAAGCTTACCCGTGAGCTGTGCCACGGGGCTTTCAAGTGCGGGCTGCACGTATTCGGTATTGTAAAATTCAAACGCGGTAGCCTCGGAGGTCGCCGTTTCGGACTGCGCAACAGACGTGATGACCGTTCCGCCAAGCTCGAGATAGCCGAACAGAGGAACCGAGAGCACAAAGACGCCCACCGCGCCGATCACAAGACCGACCGCACCGCCGAGCAAGCGGTTGAAGGGGGGCTTTTTCTTATTCTTTGCACCGATCGAGGTCAGACCCGACACCAGAAAATAAGGGATGATCATGATCAGCTTGATCAGAATATAGAGCAGGAGAAAGACGAGCGGACCCACGAGCATGGAGGAAAGCGTGCCGATCGCCTCAAACAGCTCGGGGCTTGCCTGCATCAGCTCGGCAAGCTCGGGCGTGCTGCTCATGCTTTCCTCCAACCCGGGCAGAACATCACTTGCCACCGAGGCGGAAAGCATCGGCGTGATCAAAAGAGCACCGAGCAGCGAAAGAAGCGCGGTCGCAAGACGCAGTGCCGCCTTTTTAAAGCCGCGCGTGAAGGACACAAGGAAATTGAAGAGTATGACCGCGAGAAACACGATCATGACGGGGCTGTTCATCAAAACATCCTCCTTTCAGGACATATGGGGCATTTTACAATGCCATTATATACCTCCTTCAAAAATTTGTCAAGTGCGCATCAGGGCTCTCGGAGCTTTTGATCGACAGATCCTGCTTCGGTTCGGCAAAAAAGCCGATCCTCACTCTCCTTGTATGCACGGCTTTCTTCGTGCGGCGCGCTCGGCAAGTCCAAGGCAAAGGTCGGGAAAGGAGATGCCCATCTGCGCGGCGGCAAGCGGAAGCAGACTGGTCGCGGTCAGCCCCGGCAACGAGTTTGCCTCAAGAAAGCAGGGCATTCCCTCCGAGTCCTCCTTAAAATCAATGCGCGCCACGTCACGCAGACCCAGCGCATCCGACGCCGCCAGCGCCATGCCTTGCAAAAAGGCGGTCTTGGCAAGCGAGATCTCTGCGGGGCAGATCTCTCTCGCGCCCCCTACCGTATACTTGTGCGCATAGTCATAATCCCCACCGACGGGGCATATTTCAACCACGGGCAGTACCCTTCCGAGAAGGATGCCGACCGTGTATTCCCGTCCCGGCAGATAGCGCTCGCAAAGCAAGGGCTCCTCAGGGCAAAAGTGCGCAAGCTCCCCCTCGGCTCTGAAGATATGAAGCCCCACGCTGGAGCCCCCCGAGATGGGCTTTGCCACCATGGGCAGCCGCATCGGGGGTACCTTCTCCCCCGGCTGCCAGAGCGCACCCGACGCCACGGGAACCCCTGCGGAGAGCACCCGTTCCTTTGCCGCCTGCTTGTTCATCGCAAGCGAGGACGCAAGGGGCGCCGAGCCCGTATAATGGAAAATACCCTCCCCCTCCAGGGCGGTCTGCAATTGACCGTTTTCCCCGTCACCGCCGTGCAAGGCAAGAAACACCGCATCCGCCTCATGCATTGCAAGCAGCACATCGGCAGGGAACGCCCCGCCCTGCCAGTCAAGCCCGTCAACCTTGTGACCCCTTTCCTTCAAGGCTTCCGATACGCGCCGGGCGGTAGATATCGACACCTCCCGTTCACTGCTCACACCGCCGTAAAGCAAAAAAATATGCAAAATAACACCCCCTTCGCTGGCAGAATATGCCGGTGAAGAGGGTGTTGGCAATCGCGCGCGTCAGCTGCGATGCAGAACTGCGACACGGTCGTTGCCCCCGAGGTCACGCAGCACCTCGGCGCGAAAGCCGTGTGCGTCGGCAAGCGCCGTGATCTCCTCTCGCTGATCGTAGCCGATCTCGAGCAGCATCAAGCCGCCCGGGCGGAGCAACCGACTCCATTTCTCCAGAATGGCGCGGTAAAAGCACATGCCGTCCTCACCCCCTGCCAGTGCGGCACGCGGCTCGTGCCGCACCTCTGCCGAAAGCGTGTCGACAACGGCGTCCCGGATATAGGGCGGATTGGAGAATATGGCATCAAACGGGGTGGAAAAGCACGCATCGTCGGGTGGGGACGCCAGCACGTCGGCACGAAGGAAGGTCACACGATCAAAAACCTCGTTTCGCGCGGCGTTGCGCGCGGCAAGCGACAGCGTTTCCTCAAAAAGATCGACCGCCACGGCACACGTATCCTGCGTGTTTCTGAGCGTGGACACGGCGATGCAGCCGCTTCCCGTGCAAAGGTCGAGAAAGCGCGCCCCCCGACAAAGTCGCTTGACCGCCTCCTCCACCAGGCACTCGGTATCGGAGCGCGGCACGAGGCATGCGGGTCCCACCTCGTACATCTCACGGTAAAAGCCCCACTCTCCCAGAATATACTGTAAGGGCTCGTGCGAAAGACGGCGCTCGATCGCCCTCTTCAGCTCCTCGCCCGAAAAATAGTCGTTCAGCAGGCGCGCCTCTCCCCACGCATTGTCAATGCCCCCAAGAGCCAACGCCTCCCTGATCTCGAAAACCGTCACGCCATCGCCCCCTTCCCAATGAAAATTTGAAACATCTATTGTAATTTGAAATCATTTATGCTACAATAATAATACCTTAGCATATACTGGCTACAAAAAGGAGGTCCCTATGGAAGAAAGAACCAACTATGGCAAGATCATTGCCGTCACGCTTGCCGTGATCTCTGCAGCTTCTGCCATTGCCTTTGTCATCTATCGACTGCTGCGCAATCTCATCACCTTCTGCTCGGCTTACGACGAAGAAGAGCTTGATGAGGACATCCTGGATTTTGACGAGCTCGACGAGGAGCTTGACGTCACTGAGGAAGCCGAGCCGCAGGACGAGGAGCCCGATGCTCCCACTGCGGAAGCGACCGAGGAATAAGAAACATGGGACTGCCTGCGGTAAACGGTGCAGTCCCGCTTTCCGTTCTGCATTTATTTTGCACCATCAGGGGGGCATTTGTCAAGTTTTTTCGGCAAAAATGCCCACACCACGAAAAGGAGAACTACGATGAAGGGTTTTCATTCGCTGCCCGTCAGGGAGCTTGACGGGGCATTTGATCTGATCGGCAAGGAATGGCTGCTGATCACCGCATCCGGGAAGGATGAAACGGGCAAGGAGATCACCAATACCATGACCGCCAGCTGGGGCGGCGTTGGCATCTTGTGGAACAGACCCGTGGCGTTTTGCTTTATTCGCCCCCAGCGCTACACCTTTACGCTGACCGAGCAGGCAGACCGTTTTTCACTTTCCGTCCTCCCCGAGGGCTACCGTGCGGCGTTGCAGCTCTGCGGCACAAGAAGCGGCAGAGATACCGACAAGTTCCGCGAGGCGGGGCTGACCCCGTCAGAGCACCTCGGCGTGCCCTACCCTGCCGAGGCAAGATTGGTGCTGGTGTGTCGCAAGCTCTATGCGGACGATCTGAAAAAGGACTGCTTTGTCGATCCCACCCTGCTTGGCAACTACAAGGCAAACGATTTCCACCGCATGTACGTGATAGAGATCGAGGAAGTATGGGAAAAGGACGGAGCGAAAAGTGAGCATGACGGTATTTGAAGAAGTAAGAGCCCTGTGCGCCTCTGCAAAGCAGGCGGCACGCAGCGTTGCCAACAGGACCGCCGAGGAGCGCCACCGTATCCTGCTTGACATGGCGGCTTGCCTTGAGGCACAGAGCGCCGAGATCCTTTCTGCCAACCGAGAGGATCTTGCCCGTGCGAGTGAAAACGGTGTACCCGACGTGATGCTGGACCGTCTTCGCCTTGATGAGGGACGCATCGGCGGCATGGCAAGCGCCATGCGCGAGCTGGTTTCCCTGCCCGACCCCTTGGCAAAAAGCGAGCGCACCGTGCGCCCCAACGGACTTGTCATCACAAAAAAAACCGTCCCGTTCGGTGTTCTTGCCATCATTTTTGAGGCGCGCCCCAACGTGACCGCAGACGCCGCCGCCCTTGCCGTAAAGTCGGGGAATGCCACGGTGCTGCGCGGCGGCAAGGAGGCGATCCGCACCAATCTTGCCATTGTGGCGGCACTGAAAAAGGCACTCTCTGCCAACGGGACAGACCCGAGCGCGATCTCACTTGTGAGCAATACCACGCGGGAGAGCGCCGACGCACTGATGCAGATGCGCGGTCTTGTGGATCTTCTCATTCCACGCGGCGGGAAGGGGCTTATCCGCAGCTGCGTGGATCGGGCAAAGGTGCCCGTGATCGAAACGGGTGCAGGAAACTGCCACGTCTACGTGGACGCCGCCGCCGATCTTTCCATGGCACTGAAGGTGACGGTCAATGCGAAATGCCAGCGTCCCTCGGTCTGCAACGCGGCGGAAAGCCTGCTCTGCCACCGCGCCGTGGCAAAGGAATTTCTGCCCATGCTGTACAGTGCGACCAGATCACAGTCGCTCGAATTACGGGGCTGCCCCGATACGCTTGCCATTCTGCCCGACATCACCCCCGCCACCGAGGAGGATTTTTACACCGAGTACAACGACTACATCATGTCAGTCAAGCTGGTGGATTCGGTTGATGAGGCGATCGAGCACATCAATCGCACGGGCACTATGCACAGTGAGGCGATCATCACCGACGATGACGCCGCCGCCGACGCCTTCATGCAAGGCGTGGACGCCGCCGCCGTCTACCGCAACGCCTCCACCCGCTTTACGGACGGAGGAGAGTTTGGGCTTGGCGCCGAGATCGGCATCTCCACCCAGAAGATGCACGCGAGAGGTCCGATGGGTCCCGAGGCGCTGACCACCGTGAAATACTGCATCGAAGGAACGGGCACCGTCCGATAACCGAAAGTGCAAGCGGTAAATGCGACATGCAGTCACGAGATTTGCCCGCACCTCGCGGCACGTTCGGGTATGATCAACCCGGTAGGGGTCGGCGCCTTCGACGACCCGTTCATGGTTACCGTCTGTTTGTTACGGGCTGTCGTGGGCGCCAGCCCCTACCATGTATGATATAATTTCAACATTGGTCAATCAAACCAAGGACCGCGATCATCAAGGGAACAACCGTCGGTCGTTGACGGTGGAAACAGGGCGCGCACGCGCACCCGATTTCCCACACCCTCGCGGTACGTTTGGGTGTGATCAAACCCGGTAGGGGTCGGCGCCTTCGACGACCCGTTTGCCGGTGTCCTCGCGGCACGTTCAGGTATGATCAAACCGCGGTAGGGGTCGGCGCCCTCGACGACCCGTTTGTGGTTACCGTTTGTTTGTTACGGGCTGTCGTGGGCGCCAGCCCCTACCATGTATGATATAATTTCAACATTGGTCAATCAAACCAAGGACCGCGATCATCAAGGGAACAACCGTCGGTCGTTGGCGGTGGAAACAGGGCGCGCACGCGCACCCGATTTCCCACACCCTCGCGGTACGTTTGGGTGTGATCAAACCCGGTAGGGGTCGGCGCCTTCGACGACCCGTTCCAACGCAAGATCACCGCATATCACCAAAAAAGAGAGTGGCTAACGCCACTCTCTTTTTTAAGAGAAATCAGTTACCGAAGTTCACTCTAACCTGCTCGACGAAGGTTGCGAGAGAAGTTTCCATGGTCCCGAGCGTGGGGCTGTAGTAGCTGACCCAAGGAGAATCCTGCTCAGCCGCCCAGATCACGTTTGCATCAAGGTGGTAACCAACGATATCAGAGAAGATACGACCGAGGTCGAACTTGATACCTGCGCGAACGTACTCGCACATATTGGTCTCGTCCTGCGTGGGAGAGTACTTGAGCTGCATGTTCAACTCGAAGACAACGGGAGTGGTCTTACGGTAACCCTCGCTTGCCCAAGCCTCAAGAACGGCGGTGAGCATGCAGAGCGTATCAGCCTTATCGCCACGATCGTCGAAGTCAACGAAGATGGAGTAGATAGAGAACGCGTTACCGATAACGGTGTAGTAGTTCACCTGCTGGTCATCGTACAGAGGGCAAGGAACAAGACCGTAGTTCTCAACCGCATCGTTTGCGATCAGATCGTTCTCAGCCAGCTCGATGTACTGCAGGGCAAACAGAGCGTTGCCGCGCAGGAAGGGCTGGGTGTAATTGCCGGCAGACTCGTGGAAGTATTTATCACTGTTGAACAGACGCGCCAGCTCCTTCACCAGAGAAATGGTTCTGTTCGAGGTGTAGTCGTCGGAGATGACCAGCATATTCTGGGCATCGGGGTCGATCTGACGGAGGTTTGCGGATCCGTAAAGTGCGGTTGCGCAGTAGTCGATCGAGCACATGCCGTAAGCGTCGTTGACCGTCTTGTCACCGCTGGAGTCGAGGTCGGTGCCGTAAGAGGAAGCCATCTCGATCATCTTGTCAAGAGTCCACTTGTAGCCGTAGACGTAGCTGTAAAGCAACTCGGTGCCTGCGTTGGCGCCGGTGAAGCCTGCGGCGTTTGCCTCAGCCTCGAACTGACGGTTGACAAGGTCCTTGTTAAAGTAGATGCAGTGCATCTCGTCGATGGCGGTGATGGAAATGTCACCGGAAACGAAATACAGAGAGTCGCCAACCTTGAAGTAGTCCACCAGGTTGCCGGGCCACCAGGGCTTCTCCAGATCAAGGTAAGAATCCTCAACAGAGGAAAGGTTGTAGAGGAAGCCTCTGCCAAGCAGAGCGCCCTGCGTCTTGGAGTAAGTACCGATAATGTCAAAGTCGTTCTGACCGCCGTTCTTTGCGTTCTCGACGCGGCGGACAAAGCCTTGGACGTTATTGGCGTTGCCGGGCTCGCCGGTAAAATCAAGCTCTACACCCAAGCGGTTTTCGATCGCATTATTACGCTTGTAGATCGCAGAGGTACGGTCGAGGTTGGTCTCCTCGTCCTGCTTGAACTCGGGCTTCTCAACGTCGGACCAGTAAAGAACCTTTACCAGCTCGCCGCGCCAGTCAAGCTCATCGGGCAGTTCATCCATGAGTCTCCATCTGCCCCATTCATCCTTAGCATACTTTACGCCGTCCTCGACCTTGGTCTCGACGTCTTCGTCATCGCCATCGTTATCCTTGTCATCATCACAAGCAACGATCGCCATCAGACAAAACAGGCATGCCATGAGCAGAGCAATTAAGCGAAGAGTTTTCTTCATGATTGCTGTTGTTTCCGCATGCGATTGCGGAAACGGCCTCCTTTTTTGTTTTTTGGGGGAGATTTGTCCCCACATTGCCCTTGCATTATACCAAAATTTCTCCAAATTGTCAAGTGCAAATTGTTCAAAACCAACTTTTTTCATAATATCGCACAAAAGCAGCACGAATCCCTGTCAAATCAAGGCTTTACACGGAATCGGCAATTCTGAATCGAATTACGAAATGTTGACAAAATTGAAAACAATTTTTGAACAAGCGCTTTTCCGTCACGTGGAGGGGGGACGCGCAAAAAAAACCTATCGCTTGCCGCGAATGTTCCCTTCATTCTTCACACGCGCGATGCGCGCGAGAGGAACCGATATTTTTGCCGTAGCACCGCATCGGAGCCGAGCTTCTTGTAAAAAAAGTCGGCACCTGTTGACAAGCCTTGCAAATTTTGCTACACTAATGACGGCATAATCGCTGCATTTTTAAAAGCACTGACCGCACCGAATATCGATCACCGCTGCAAATACAAATCGAAAAGGATCTGACTATGGCAATCATTACAGTTGTCGGCGCGGGCATGATGGGCTCCGCCATGGCATTCCCTGCCTGCCGCAACCGCCACTCCGTGCGGCTCGTCGGCTCCCCACTTGACCGCGAGATCATCGAGCACGGAAAAAGAACGGGCGATCACCTCACCCTGTGTCACGACGTCAAGGGCGTGCGCACCTCCTTTCATATGCCCGAGGGCGTCAGCTTCCATCAATACGAGGAGCTTGCCGACTGCATAAGGGACGCCGATCTGCTGATCTGCGGCGTCAGCAGCTTTGGGCTTGAGTGGTTCTGTGAGAACGTCATTCCCGTGATCCCCGAGTCGCTCCCCGTGCTCTCGATCACCAAGGGCATGATCGACGACGGCGAGTGCAAGGGCAATCTCATCTCCTACCCCGAATACATGCTCCGCTTTACCGACAAAAAGCTGAAGATCAACGCCGTGGGCGGTCCCTGCACCAGCTATGAGCTTGCCGACCTCGACCCCACCGAGGTCACCTTCTGCGGTCCCGATATAAAGCTTCTGCGCTTCATCCGCAGCCTGTTTGAAACCGATTTCTATCATGTCAGTCTTTCCACCGACGTTCGCGGCGTCGAGTGCGCCGTGGCACTGAAGAACGCCTATGCGCTCGGCGTTTCGCTTGCCATCGGCATGTCCTACCGCCGGGAGGGCCGCGTGTTTGAGCACTACAACTCCCAAGCCGCCCTGTTTGGTCAGGCGTCTAAGGAGATGGCGCGTCTGCTTGCTCTTCTCGGAGGTCTGCACGACAGCATCTACCTCGGCATCGGCGACCTTTACGTCACCGTGTTCGGCGGCCGCACACGCCGCATCGGCACACTGCTCGGTGAGGGCAAGCACTTTGACGAGGCAATGGCTATCCTCAGGGGCGTGACTCTGGAATCCATCGTCATCGCGCGCCGCACCGCCGACGCCCTGCTGCAAATGACCAAGGACGGACGTGCAAAAAAGGAGGACTTCCCTCTTCTGATGCACATCCGCGAGCTCCTTGTCGACAACGCAGAGGTGAACATCCCCTGGCAGGCATTTGAAACCGAAACGATCAGATGAATTGAAAAGGGGCTGTCACATTTGACGAGACCGAAAAAGTCCGAAAACAAAGAAAAAAACGATCTCAAATATAGCAAAAGCCGTAAATGAGACAGTTTTAAGGTAGAAATCCTACGGATTTCATATTTTATAATCGGACTTTTTCTACCGTCGCTCCCGAGGCTCGACGTACCTTTGTACGCCTCACGCCTCGCGATCAACGCTTCTCGCCTAAATCTGCCGAGCCCCTTCAACATAGCAAAAGGAGCTGTCTCAAATTTCGCATTTGAGACAGCTCCTTTTTTACACCAATCGCACGCGGTAATGCTCAAACCAGAAATCAAGCTGGCAGAGCCAGGCGATCAGCTGGGGTCTTGCCATCAGCTGACCGAACCAGGTGGTGTTCTCCCCCTCAAGGAGCGCCGCAAGGCGCGCACGGTCAAGCGTTTTTGCAAGAAAGCCTCCCTTGGACAGACGTTCCTCCAGCATGCGGCGCACACACTGCTCGTAGCGGGGGTTGTGGGTCTTTGGATAAGGGCTCTTTTTGCGGTAGAGGATGCGCTCGGGCAGTGCACCCTCCATGGCACGGCGCAGCAGTGCCTTTTCCACCCCGTTTTCAAACTTGATCGACCAGGGAACGTTGAACACGTACTCGAGAATGCGGTGGTCGGCAAAGGGGACGCGCACCTCGACGCCGCAATACATGCTCATACGGTCCTTGCGCTCGAGAAGACTTGCCATGAAATAACGCGTGGAGAGCCATGTCGCCGCACGTGCGCGTTGCATCTCGGGCGGATCTCCCTCAAGGGCGGGGCAATCGGCAAGGCTTTTCCGATAGACCTCCCGCATAAATTCTCTCCCCTCGCGGCGCTTGACGGCAGCGGCGTCAAACAGGCAGATGCGCGCCTCGGGATCGTGCAGCCACGGGAAGAAATCGCGCTCCAGCATCTCGGGGCGGTAAAACCACGGATACCCCCCAAAGATCTCATCCGAGCACTCGCCCGAGAGCACCACCGTGTGCCTTTTTTTGATCTCACCGCAAAAATAAAGCAGCGAGGAATCGATATCCGCCTGCCCCGGGAGATCACGTGCCATCACTGCGCCGTACAGCGCCTCTGCCACCGCCTCGGTGGGAGCGGTCAGCACGGTATGGTGCGTGCCCAGCTCCTCGGCAAGCCCCGACGCAAAGGCATCGTCCCCTTGGGGCTGAAACAGACTCGCCCGAAAGCTCTCGCGGTTGCCCTCATATTCAAACGAATAGGTATCAAGCACCCTGCCCCGACGCCGCATCTCGCTTGCCGCCACCGCCGTGATCGCCGAGGAATCCAAGCCCCCCGAGAGCAGGACGGCAAGGGGCACGTCACTGTCAAGCTGGCGGGTCACGGCATCAAGAAAGAGCTCACGCACCCGTGCCGTCGCCTCGGCGGCATCCCCCTCAAACCGCCTTGCCTCGGGGGACCAATAGGCGCCCTCGCGCCATCCGTTGCGGTCAAAAACGGCACGGTGACCGGGCAAAAGCTCCTTGATGCGGCGAAAAACGCTCTGCCCGCGCAAGGTCACGGGCGCAAGATACAGCAGCTGCCAAAGCCCCTGCTCATCCACCTCGGGAGGGATCTCCTTATGGGAAAGAAGCCCCTTCAGCTCGGAGGCAAAATAAAGGGTTGACCCCTGAACGGTATAAAAAAAGGGCTTGACGCCAAGACGGTCCCTTGCAAAAAAGACAAGGTCCTCGCTCTCGTCGTGCACGGCAAACGCAAAAATGCCGTTGAGAAGCTCGGGCGAGCGCTCCTTATGGATCATATAGCACCAGAGCACCACCTCGGTATCGCACTCGGTAAAAAAGACGGCGCCCCTTTCGGCAAGCTCGCGGCGCAGCTCGCGCGCATTGTAGATCTCACCGTTATACACAATGGTATAACGCCTGCCGCGCAGCATAGCACTCATGGGCTGCGCCCCTCCCGCAGGGTCCATCACCGCCAGCCGATTGTGACAAAGCCCCACGCCCCGTGCAAAGTGTGCGCCACTGCCGTCGGGTCCCCGTCGGCTCATCGTGGCGGCAGCGCGCTTCACCGCCTCCCGCTTCACTGCCTCGGGATGAAAAAAGTCGATACATCCGTTGATCGAACACATATGCCTCACCTCACTACAGGCTATGAGCGAGCCGCCTGCTCGGTGCATATCATGGGAAAGAGAAGAAGACACCGAAGCGGTCGCTTCCGTGTCCTCGCTTTGCAAGGAGGCTTGTATGAAGATCGTATTGATGAGATCGCCCTCGTTTCTCGCGCCCTTTCTGCGCAGGATCTTTCATATTCCGCGCAAATAACAGGCAATGCCCGTGTGTCCAAAAGACACACGGGCATTGCTTTTTTACCGACGGCAAGCGCCGAGGCACCGTTTTAATCGGAGGATTCAACGATCAGCACGCCGCCGCGGCGCACCTCAACGAGCGCACAGTTGCCCGTGAGCTCATTGCTGACGGTGTATTGACAATCTCTTCTCAGCTTGGCGTTCTTAAGGGGATATTTACAGCCATCCACGCTCACACCCTTGACCACCTCGTCCACCGCGATCAGCGAGAGATAGGTGTATGCACCGCGCGGGATCAGCACGCCCGTGTTGCGAATATAGCGCACACGGTTGCGCCCGTCGGTGATGACGGCATGCACGCCCCGCAAAAAGAGCGACTCCAGAACAGCGAGGTTGGAGAGCGTATGGTCAAGCCGCCCCGACAGTCCCCCGACGATCACGATGTCATCGGCACCGCGCGAGAGCGCGAGGTCCACGGCAAGCTGGGTATCGGTGCGGTCCTTCTCGGCAGGCACCTGCAGGATCTCCTCGGCGTCGGGCAGCTCTCCCTTGCCGATCGAATCAAAGTCGCCAAGCAGGATCCTCGGCGTGACCGAAAGCCTTTTTGCGTTGTGCCAGCCGCTGTCCGCGGCGATCAGCAGGTCATCCCCCTTGGGGTGCTCGGTGATACGGGAGGGCTCGATGGCTCCCCCCACATAAATGTAAGCGCGCATTATTTTTTGCTCCAATCGTGCTTATGTCTGAGATCCTCATACATCGAAAGAAAGCTCGCGTGGCGCGAGGGGGCGATCTTGCCCTCCCGCAGTGCGGCAAGCACGGCACAGCCCTCCTCCTTGGTATGGGTACATTTGGTATAGCGGCAGGTGCCGAGGTAAGGATCAAACTCTCGCATCACGAGGGGTAGATCCTCCTTTTTAAAGAAGTCAAAGCGGACGAAATCCAGCATGCTGAAGCCGGGCGTATCCGCCACGAAGCCCTCTCCTATCGGGTAAAGCTCCACCCGTCTGGTGGTATGCCTGCCCCGTTCGATCTTGCGGCTGATCTCACCCGTGGCAAGCGAGAGCTTGGGATAAAGTGCGTTGAGAAGCGTAGATTTCCCCACACCCGACGCCCCTGCAAAGGCGGCGATGCGCTCCCCCAGCTCACAGTCGATCCAGGCGCGCAGCTCGCCGACACCGTCATCCTCGACCGAGGACACCGTAAAGGCGGTAAAGCCGGCATTCCGATACAGCAGACACAGCTCGGCGGCGTATTCGGGCGCAATATCCTTTTTGGAGATAACGGGGATCGGCTCGATATGGTTGTACTCCGCAATGGCGATCAGCTTGTCCACCGTTTCCAGGGCGGGCGCGGGCTGTGCCGCCGCAAAGGCAATAAACAGCACGCCGATATTTGCCATCGGCGGTCGGATCAGAGCATTCAGGCGGGGCAGGATCTCGGCGATGACCACGCCACCCCCGTCGTCGTTAGCAGGCGGCTCCTGCCCTGTATAGCGAGAGGCGGCAATATCGTCGTAGCGCACGCGCACGCGGTCGCCCACAAGAGGTGTCAGCCCCGCATGGCGGAAATTGCCCTTTGCGCGCGAAAACGCCGTCCTTCCCGACAGCGGCGTATCGCCTCCGTCAAGTCGGATCTCGTAAAGTCCGCCCACGCCGCGCACCAATCTTCCCTGTTCCTCATACAGCACGGCTCTCACTCCCTTCTCCCCTTCATCAAAACAGAAATGCCAGCACGCTCTCCAGAAGCCCAAGCGCCCACAGCATGACCACCGTCACGAACACCAGCGTGAGCAGGACAAGCAGATTGAGTCTTAAGAGGCGGGAAAGTGTGCTTTTCTTTTGTTGCTTCAAGACGGTCGCCCCCTTTGTACATTTTTTGCGCGATCGTCCTTATGTTACCCCGTGTCGGGGGATTTTATCAATCCTGTTTGCCCTGCGTTGCCTTGATGTCGGCGCGGCGGAGCTGTCCGCACGAGGCGTTGATGTCCGCCCCGAGCTTGCGGCGCACGGTGGCGCGGATCCCGTTTTGCTCCAGCACGCGTGCAAACGCCGCCACCGCCCGACGGTCGGCACGGCGAAATGCCGTTTCCTCCACCTCGTTGACGGGGATCAGATTGACGTGGATGGGCATGGTGTCGGTCCGCGTGCGCAGGCTTCGATTGAGCACGAGCGCCAGTCTTTTCGCCGCCTCGGGCGAATCGTTTTTGCCCGCGATCAGCGTATACTCAAAGGAAATGCGTCTTCCCGTGGTGGTATAGTAGCGGCGGCACGCCGCAAGAAGCGACGCCACGTTCCACCGCCTGTTGATCGGCATGATCGCCGAGCGCGTTTCGTCATCCGCGGCATGCAGTGACACCGACAGCGTGATGGGCAGCCGCAGCGCGGCAAGACGGTCAATGCCATCGACCAATCCGCAGGTCGAAAGCGAGATGTGGCGATAGCCGATATTCACGCCCTTTTCATGATTGACCAGCGAAAGAAAGCGCACCACGTTATCGAAATTGTCAAGCGGCTCGCCAATGCCCATCATCACGATGCCGCCAATGCGCTCGCCCGAATCCTTTGCCGCGGCAATGACCTGCCCCAGCAGCTCGCCCGCCGAAAGATTCCTTACTCTCCCCCCGATGGTGGAGGCACAGAATTTGCAGCCCATGGCGCATCCGACCTGGCTGGAGATGCAGATGGTGATGCCGTGCTCGTAGCGCATCAGCACGCTCTCGACCGAATGGCCGTCCGACAGCTCGAACAGATATTTGACCGTGCCGTCGATCTCCGAAACCAGCTTGCGGCGCACGGTGGGCAGATGATAACGGGTCGCCGCCGAAAGACGCTCTCTCGTCGCCTTGCCGATGTTGGTCATCTCCTCGGGAGAGATACCGCGATGAAGCTGAGTAAAGATCTGCTCTGCTCGGTAGCGCGGCTCGCCAAGCGAGATCATCAGCTCGGCAAGCTCCTCGGGGGTGAGCGCCAGCAGCTCGGTCTTTTCCTGCATTTGACTCATAGATCCTCCTGCCTGCGACGAAGCCTTGCCATGAAGAAGCCGTCGGTCCCGTCGCGGTCGGGGGTAAGCGTCAGCATCCCGTCCGAGGTGATGCCGCCCACCGAAAAGGGCTCCTTGGCAAAATCGTCATGCTCCTTTAAAAATGCATACACCTGCTCCTCGTTTTCGGCGGGCACCAGGGTACAGGTCGAATACAGCAGAACGCCGCCGGGTGCTACGCAGCTCGCAGCAGCACTCAGGATCGCCGCCTGCACGGGCAGGAGACCTGCCGCATCCTGCATATTTTTATACCGTATGTCGGGCTTTTTGGCAAGCACGCCGAGTCCCGAGCAGGGCACGTCACAGATCACACGGTCAAAAAGCCCGTGCGTGGCGGGAGTGGCAAGGCGTGCATCGCCCACCTCCGCCTCAAGGATCGACAGCCCCAGTCTTTGTGCACCGTCACGGATCAGCGAAAGCTTGTTGGCATGCAGATCAAAGCTCCTCAGCACGCCCCTGTTCCGCATAGCAAGCCCTGCGCCGAAGGATTTCGAGCCGGGGGCGGCGCAGAGATCCAGCACGCGCATCAAGGGGACGGCGTCAAGCGCCTCCACCGCGATCTGGGACGCCTCGTCCTGCACAAAGCACAGTCCCTCGCCGATCAGCTCGTGCAGCAAGGCACCGTTTTTCAAAAGGACGCCAAACGGGGCGTTTTTCATCGGCACGGAATCGGGAACGCGGGAAAGGAACTCCTCCCTTGTGAGCTTTAATGTATTGACACGCACCCCGATGGGCACGTGTGTGGAAAAGGCGGTCAGCAGCGATTCTGCACGCGTCATGCCGAAGGCGGAAAGAAAGGACTCCGCCACCGAGGAGGATACCGAATACTTGACCGAGAGATAGCCCACAGGGTCCTCGCGACGATCCCGCAGAGGGATCTGCTTTCCGCCCCTGCAAAAGGCGCGCAGCAGGGCGTTGACAAAGCCCTTGCTGCGGCGGGGCGTCGCCCCCACCGCCTCGTTGATGGCGGCGTGATCGGGCACGCGATCCAGGTATTTCAGCTGGTAAAGCCCCATACGCAGGATCATGCGCACACGAAGCTCAATGGCGGATGGCGGAATTGCGGAAAGAGCATCGATCACAGCATCCAACGTAATGCGGCGCTCGATCACACCGTAAAAGAGCACCGTGACAAGCGCGCGATCCTGCGGCGAGAGCGCCGTATCGCGCGAGAGCGCGGTGTCCAGCGTACGGTCGGCATACTGCCCCGCACGCTCAAATCTCAAAAGCTCCTCAAGAGCAAGCAGGCGTGCTTCCATCAGCGGCGACGGGAGCGACCGCCTGCGATCAGCAGCAGACGGAGAATGCTGAGAAGTCCGACGGCAAGCGCGGCAACGTAGGTCATGGCGGCGGCGGAAAGCACGCGGCGCGCCCCCTTCAATTCCTCGTCGCTCATCGTGCCCGAGCCCGAAAGGCAGCGTATGGCACGGCGGCTGGCATTGAACTCAACAGGCAGGGTGATCAGCTGAAAGAGCACCGTCAGCGAAAAGGCGGCAATGCCCACCAGCATCAGCATGTCGCCGAGTGCCGAGGTATAGGCAAGCAAAAGCCCGATCAAGAACAGGGGCATGGCAAGCTGCGAGCCGAAATTGCAGATGGGCAGGATCGCCATGCGAAGCTTTAAGGGGGCATATTCCCTGCCGTGCTGAAGTGCGTGCCCCGCCTCGTGAGCCGCAACACCGATGGCGGCGACGCTGCCGCCGTGATAATTCGCCTCTGACAGGCGAAGCACCTCGGCACGGGGATCGTAGTGATCGGTCAGCTCGCCCGGCACCGTTTCAATGCGCACGTGCGAAAGACCGTTGCTGTCAAGAATACGGCGCGCAACCGAGCCGCCTGTCATCCCGGGGCGCAGCAGCACCGAGGAATAACGGTGATAGGTGGATTTCACCTTTATTTGCGCATAAAGCGCCAGAAAAACTCCGGGGAGGACGACGAGCAGCGTCCAATCTCCCCAAAACAAACCAAAAAACATCAATGATTCTCCTTTTCGTGAACTCAACGGCAGAGCCGATCATACGCTCGCCGCCACACTCAAAGCTCCTTGCCGAGAATGTCGCCGACCGACAGCCTTCTGCCCCGCACGTAATCGGCGGCAGACATTCGACCCTTTCCCTCGGGCAGCAGGCGCAGCAGCAGCACCGTCCCCTCACCGCACGCGACCTCCACGCTCTCACCGAGCGAGAGCACCGTGCCGGGTGCGCCGTGCACACCGCTTTTCCTACCCACGCGGCTTTCAAGCACCTTCAGGAGCCTTTGGTCGGGCGTACGGGTAAAGGCAAGCGGAATGGGAGAAAGTCCTCTGATGCGGTTATGCACCTGGTCTGCACTTGCCGAAAAATCGATGCGGCAATCCACCTTTTCGATCTTGGCGGCGTAGGTGGCAAGCGCACCGTCCTGGGGACGGGGCACCAGATCACCGCGCTCCAGCGCCCCCAGCGTCTTCAAAAGAAGCGACGCACCCGCCTCGCCGAGGCGGTCGTGCATGACCTCGAAATTGTCGTTTTCGCCGATCGGCACGCGGCATTCGAGCAGCATATCGCCCGTATCAAGCCCCACGTCCATCCGCATGGTGGTCACACCGGTTTCGGAAAGCCCGTCCATGATGGCGCGCTGCATGGGCGCGGCACCGCGATAGCGTGGAAGGAGCGAGCCGTGCACGTTGATGCACCCGTAACGGGGGTAATCCAGGATCGAGGGAGGCAGGATCTTCCCGTATGCCACCACACAGATCACGTCCGGGTCGATCTCGCGGAGCGTATCGTCAAACTCTCCGTTCCTCAGTCGCTCAGGCTGATAAACGGGAATGCCCTGCTCATTTGCATAGACCTTGACGGGGGGCGGCTGAAGCTCATAGCCTCTGCCCTTCGGCTTATCGGGCTGGGTGACCGCGCCCACGACGTTCTCCCCCGCCTCGCAAAGAGCCTTCAGCGAAAAAACCGCGTAATCGGGCGTGCCCATAAACAGAATGCGCATCAATCGTTCTCCTCATTCAGCATGCGCGAGGCACGCTGCAAATAGAGCTTGCCGTCGAGGTGATCAAGCTCATGACAGAAGGCACGGGCAAGCAGGTCCGAGCCACTCATATCAAAGGTGTTGCCGTGGCGATCCATGGCGCGCACCGTGACGTGGCGGGGGCGCTTGACGATGCCGCTTCTGCCGGGCACCGAAAGGCAGCCCTCGGGACCCTCCTGTTCACCTGCGGTGGCAATGATCTTAGGGTTGATCAGCTCGATCACCTTGCCCTCCTCCACCTCGATGACGACGATGCGGCGCAGAATACCTACCTGAGGTGCGGCAAGCCCGCATCCATCGGCGGCGCGCATGGTCTCGGTCATATCGTCAAGCAGGGTGAGGATGCGGGGCGTGATCTCCTCAACGGGTCGGCAGACCCTCGTCAGCACCTCGTCACCCACCTTGCGGATCTTCAGCTTTGCCATAAAGAAACTCCTTTCGCCCCTTCACGGAGCATAACGGTATTAAAAATCACAAATTTGACGGATTGAGATCCACCGACAACAGCGGATGCTCCGCGCCAAGCCTTGCATAGTGATCCAAGAGCTTGCCGAGCAGCTCGCGGCTGCGCCTGTTGAGCGCGCATTTGAGCACCATGCGCATGCGGTATTTGCCCTCGGCACGGTAGACAGGCGCCTCAAAGGGGCCGAAGGCGATCAGCTTCACATCAGAATACTCTCCCCCGATCATGTCCTTGATACGTGTCGCCAGCTCGTTTGCCGCAGGCAGCAGCTTCTTTTCGTCGGCATGCGAGAGCGTCAGAAGCGCGATGTCGCAGAAGGGCGGAAAGACCAGAAGGCGACGCAAGCGGATCTCGCGCTCGTAAAACGCCTCGTAGTCCTGTCTGCACGCAAGCTTGATGACCTCATGGTCGGGATTGTTGGTCTGAATGACCGCATACCCGCCCTTGGCGGCACGTCCCGCACGCCCCACCACCTGCGTGAGCAGCGAGAAGGTGCGCTCGTTCGCACGGTAATCGTCAAGATAAAGTGAGCTGTCAGCCATCAGCACACCCACCAGCGTCACGTCGGGGAAATCGTGTCCCTTGGTGACCATCTGTGTGCCGAGCAGCACGTCTGCCTCGTGACGGCGGAAGGCACCCAGCATCTCCTCGTAGGAATCTCTCGTGCCTGTGGTGTCGGTGTCCATACGAAGGATCCTCTTGTCCGGGAACAAGCGGGAAAGGTCCTCCTCCACGCGCTGCGTGCCATAGCCGAGGCGCGTGAGATGTACCGAGCCGCAGGAGGGACAGACCTCGGGCATTTTCTGACGTCTGCCACAGAAGTGACAGACAAGATAGCCCTCGTCGGTGCGCGGCTTTTTGTGGTAGGTCAGAGTGACACTGCAGGACGGACAGGTCACTGCCTCTCCGCAGGAGGCGCAGGTCACCACGTGGTGATAGCCCCGTCGGTTGAGAAAGAGAATGGACTGCTCCCCCGCCGCGAGATTGCGGGTCAGCGCCTCGCGAAGCGTTTCTCCGATGGGGGTCAGATTCCCCGCACCTGCCTCGCCGCGCATATCCGCCACGGTCACGGGTGGAAGCGACGCGCCGCCGTGACGGTGCACCAGCTTCAGGAGCGTATATCTTCCCTCGCGGGCTCTCTTGTAGCTTTCAAGCGAGGGAGTCGCGGAGCAGAGCAGCAGCACCGCCCCGTGGCGTGCACACCGATAGCGCGCCACGTCGCGCGCGTGATATTTGGGGTTCATATCGGATTTATAGGTGTGCTCGTGCTCCTCGTCCATGACGATGAGTCCGAGCTCCTTTACAGGGGCAAACACGGCAGAGCGCGTGCCGACCACGACGTCCGCCTCGCCCGAGCTGATCCTGTGATAGGCGTCAAGTCGCTCGCCCGCCGAGAGTGCCGAGTGCATCACGGCGACACGCCCCCCGTAACGCGAGCAGAAGATGGCAAGCGATTGGGGGGTCAGCGCGATCTCGGGCAGGAGCACGATCACGCCCTTGCCCCGCGCAAGCACGCCGTCGATCGTCTTCAGCATTACGGCAGTCTTGCCGCTTCCCGTGACGCCGTGCAAAAGGACAGCGTGCGCCTCACCGTCCCGACCCATGCGGTCAATGGCATCAAATGCCGCCGCCTGCTCCTCATTGAGCACAAGCTCCGGGGCAGAATCGACCCGCGAAAGATCTCCAAGGGGCGTGCGCCACACACGCTCGGTACGGCACTCGATCAGTCCCTTCTGGAGCAGGGCATCGATCTGCGCCTTGGAAAAGCCCGCGGCACGGAGTTCCTCCCCCGTTTGCTCACCGCCCTCGAGCAGCCCGAGCAGCGCGCGCTGCTTTTCACCGAGGCGGGGCGGCTTTCCCTTGGCTGCGCTCTCTTTGGAAGCAAGCGTATAAAAGTGCTTTTCCTTTTGTGCCATAGCCTCGGTCTGCACGCTCTCGCGCGCGACGACTCCGCGCCGCACAAGTAATGAGAGCTCGTGCTCCACCTCAGCACCGAAGCGCACCTTGAGCGCCTTGGCCGTGGCAGCGCCCACCCTTTGCAAATGTGCCACCAGGAAGCTCTGCACGGTCGAAAGGCGTTCTGCACCCGTGATGGGTGCGCCCGTCAGACGATAGCGATCGATGGGTGTGGAAAGCGCCCCCGCAGGGATCATGGCGTGCACCGCGTCACCCGTGGTGCAAAGCGTGGTCGTTCTCAGGAAGGACACAAGCCCCAGCATTTCCTCCGAGAGAGAAACGCGGGGCGCCGCAACCGAAGCGATGGGCTTGACCGCCTCAAAGACGGTGGTCGGCGAAAGTGCGACCACAAGCCCCGTGCGATGGCGATTGCCCCCTCCGAAGGGGACTGTGACAAATGCCCCCGGAAGGACCGCCGCCTCGTCCGCCTCTTTGATCAGATAATCGTATTCGGCATCAAGAAAACGAGGGGCATCCAAAAGCCGCACTCTTGCATATCGATTGGCCATGTTACCCCTCCTTCTTCATTTTCTCAAGGCAAAAATCAGTCTGTGACGACCTCGGGCGCCTGCTCCTCGGCTGCCGTGGGCCCGTCCTTGATCTCATAGTCGCCGTTATAGATGTGATCGATAGCGTTCTTGACCGCCTTTTTGTCGGCAAGATCCTGGTCGATCAGCGAGACGATGCTTCCGCCACCCTCCTTGCTGCCGGTCAGCGTGCTTTCGGCAGCGGTGCGCTGCTTGACATATTCATCGGTGATGATGCGCGCGCACTTGGCGGTGGCAATGGCAAGCTGGTAACGGTTGTATTCGCCCTTGGTCAGTTGGTCAATGGTGGGGTAGATCATATCATTTCTCCTTATCTTATCGGTTAATGTGTATTTTATGCAAAGTAGTTTTTGACAACGTCGGGATTGCGGCGCAGTGCGGCGCGCTCGGCACGCACGATGGCGCGGATATCCTCCACCGCCTCGGCGCTTTTGCCGTCGTGATTGTAGATCACGTAATCGTATTCATCGGCATGCAGGATCTCTTCCCTCGCGCGCAAGAGCCGTTCCCTGATCTTTTCCTCGGTTTCGGTGCCTCTGCCGCGCAGGCGCTTCTCCTGCACCGCAAAGCTCGGGGGCAGCAGCATGATCGACACCGCCTCGGGGTATTCACGCTTCACGTTGGCAGCACCCTCCACCTCGATCTCAAGCAGAAGGTTCTGACCCGACGCCAGCACCTCCTCCGCCTCCTTGCGAGGGGTGCCGTAATAGTTGCCGCAGTACTCGGTGTACTCCAGCATCTCTTTGCCGGCAATGCGGGCCTCAAACGCCTCTCGCGAGAGAAAATGATAATTGACGCCGTCGACCTCGCCCTGTCGGGGCGCCCTGGTGGTTGCCGACACCGAATAGCGGTAGCCGCCGTCACGCAAAAGCTCGGAAAGCACGGTGCCCTTGCCGCTTCCGGCAGGCCCCGACACCACAATGAGAAGTCCCCTTTGCTCGCTCATCTTATTCGCCCTCCTCGGCATCGGTGTCGTCATCGGTGAGCGTGTCCTCCTCAAGACGGTTGGCAATGGTTTCTGCCTGAATGGCGGAAAGGATCACGTGCTCACTGTCGGTAATGATCACGGCTCTCGTGCGGCGACCGCAGGTCACGTCAATGGTCCTGCCCGCATCCTTGGCGTCCTGGATCAGACGCTTGACCGGTGCGGAATCGGGGCTGACCAGCGCCACCATGCGTTGCGCCGCGACCATGTTGCCGAAGCCGATGTTGATAAATTTCATAATACTGATCCTCCGTTCGGAAAGCATACACCCCGTGCGCGCAAGGGCGCTCATGCGGGCGAAGCAGTGATAGAGATACAGCATATATTATAATACAAACTTTGATTTCTGTCAATCGATTTGCGGCGATTCTCCTATTTTTTGGGTCACTTTTCAAAAAAATTTAAAAAAGCCCTTGCAATCATGGCAATTTTCATGTAGAATAAAGTGTAAAACATTGATATTGCGGCTCGCCGCAGCACAAATCACGAAAACCCAGATACTTTGGAGGTATAAAAAATGGTAGTAGCAGGCGATTTTAAAAACGGCATTACGTTTGATGACGGTCAGGGCAATGTCCTTCAGGTCGTTGAGTTCCAGCATGTAAAGCCCGGCAAGGGTGCAGCGTTCGTTCGCACCAAGCTGAAGAATGTGATCACCGGTGCCGTGATCGAGAAGACCTTCAACCCCACCGATAAGTTCGAGAACGCTTATATCGAGCGCAGAGAAATGCAGTACTCCTACAGCGATGGCGACCTTTACTACTTCATGGATATGGAAAGCTTTGAGATGATGCCCCTGAACAGCGACAAGCTGCCCGACAGCTTTAAGTTTGTCAAGGAGGAAATGATGTGCAAGATCATCTCCTACAAGGGCAACGTGTTCGGCGTAGAGGCTCCCACCTTCGTTGAGCTTGCCGTCGCAAAGACCGATCCCGGCTTTGCAGGCAACACCGCCACCAACACCCTCAAGCCCGCAACCCTTGAGACCGGTGCGGAGATCAAGGTTCCCCTCTTCATCAACGAGGGCGACGTGCTGAAGATCGATACTCGTACGGGCGAGTACCTCTCCCGCGCATAAGGCTTGCATAGCAAGGAGGATTTCAAGATGAAAATGAACGAGAAAGCCGCTTATCTGAAGGGACTTGCAGACGGCCTTGAGCTGGACAGCACCACCAAGGAGGGAAAGCTGATCGCTGCCCTCGTGGACATGGTTTCGGCACTTGCCGATAAGGTCGACGGTCTTGACTACGACGTTCAGGAGCTGAACGACTATGTCGAGGAGCTGGACGAGGATCTCGGTGACGTTGAGGAGGTCCTGCTTGACCTTGACGACGAGGACGAGGAGTGCGACGGCGAGTGCGGTTGCTGCGACTATGCCGATGCCTGCGAGTTTGCCGACGAGGGCGAGACCTTTGAGATCGAGTGCCCCTCTTGCGGTGAGAAGATCTGCTTTGACGAAAGCGTTGATCCCGCAGAGCTTTGCTGCCCCGCCTGCAACGAAAAGCTCTCCTGCAAGGTCGACGAGTAAGCAAGCCGATCAAAATTGACAAAAATCCCCCGAAACGCACCACGTTTCGGGGGATTTTATGATTAGTTGCTGCCAAGACACGAGGGAGCGATATCCGCCACGCTGAAGAAGGAGATGCCGTCAAGCAGCTCCTCTGCCGTCCGTTCGGTCGGATTGATCTCCACGGCGTATTCCTCGCCGCCCCAAAGATCGAAATATTGCTCCTCAGGCTCGACCGAGGGATCTCCGAGCGTTACGCGAACCTTTTGCACCAGCGTGTCGGCACAAAGGTGCAGCCGCTTCACGCCACACGTTTCGGTGATGCGCGCCGTGATCTGCGGCTTGCGGTAGGCAAACTGCTTTGGCCGCACGAAGAGTAGCGTGGAGCGCGAGATCACCGCGCCCTCGGCATCCATCAGGGTATAGGTGAGATAGGTGCTCTGCTCCTTGCCCCGAACGGCATCAGCGTAGTCACGCGCAAGAACGCTCGCCGAGGAGAGCGCATCCACACACACGTCAAGGCACTCGTCGGAAAGGATCTCTCCTTCACGCGTGCACAGGCGCAGCTCGATCTTCCCCTTGAACGGGATGAGCTTTTCATTGGTCACGTGGAAGGAAACCGCTGTCCCCTCCTCCTCTGCCGAGAGGAGCACGGGGGCAAAAAAGCGTCTTGCCGCATGGTGGAGCGCCTTTTCTCTGCCTGCACCGTCTACCGAGGACCAGGAGGCAACGGGCCAGCAGTCGTTAAGCTGCCAATAGGTGGTACCCATGCAGCGACCGCGAATACGGCGGAAATGCTCGACTGCGTAGGTGATGGCATCTGCCTGCATGACCTGCGAGGCATAGATCACAGCGTCAAAGCTTTCGGGGTAGAGATAGTATTCGGAAAGATAGTACATGATCGTGCCGTTGGCACCCTTGCACTTCTGGTGATGATTCATCACAGGCGAGAAAAGATTGCGGTCCGAGGGAAGCGAGAACGCCTCCACCGTTTCCTTGTTGGGCATTGACTCAAAGCCGAACTCGGAGCAGAAGCGGAAGGTCTGCTTGCGGTAATCGGTCATGGGCTTTCGACTGTGCCAGACCGACCAATAGTGGGCATCTCCCTCATCCGAGCCGCCCGGGTCGCGGAAGCCGCCACCCGAGGAGGGTGAGGAGGGCCAATAAAAGATATCGGGAGCAAGGCGCTTCGCGATATCGGGCAGAACGCGCTCATAAAGATACAGATAATCGGCTCTGACGCGTTCGTCGGTCTTTCCCTTGGTGAAAAGCTCCATCTCGTTATTACCGCAAAGAATGCCGAGGCAGGCATGGTGACGGATGCGGCAAAGATTCTGCTCTGCCTCAACGCGCACGTTCTCCTCAAAGGAGGGGAGCATGCGCACGTCCATGCATGCGATCATAAAGTCCTGCCAGACGAGCAATCCCAGCTCGTCGCAAAGATCATAAAACCAGTCGAAGGGATAAAAGCCGCCGCCCCAGACACGAACGGTATTAAAGTTCGCCTTGATGCATTGCCGAAGCAGCTTCTCGGTGCGCTCCTTGCTCAGGCGGGAAAGGATGTTATCCTCGGGCACGTAGTTGGCGCCCATCGAAAAGATCTTCTTTCGGTTGATGACGAAGCAGAATTCTCTGCCCCAGCGGTCCTTGGCGGTGCTGAGCGTGAGGGTGCGGAGTCCGATGCGCATTTCGCGCCGATCAATCTCCTGTTCGCCGTCCATCAGGGTGGTCACAAGCGTGTAAAGAGGCTGTTTTCCGTACCCGTTCGGCCACCAAAGCTGAGGATCATCCACAAACAGGATCGCATCGCCGTCCTCGTTTGCCATCACCTCGCTGACAGTCTTGCCCGTCGGATCAAGCAGAGAAAAGCGTGCCGTGGTTCCCTCAGCGTCGCCATCGGCGGTCGCCGACAGCGACAGATCAACTCGGTTTTTTCTGTGGCTTTGACGCACCTCCACGTCGGCAAGACGCGCCTTATCAAAGGCAACGATATACACGGGGCGCCAGATGCCCATATCGGGCAGATTGGGACCCCAATCCCAGCCCATCATGTAAAACGCCTTGCGAAAATGCGCCGCGCCGTCAAAGCAGTTACCGTCGGTGCCAAGGTAGTGTCTGTTCTGTGCCTCCTGCATGGCGCGCAAGGGGGAATGGAAATAAAGCCGCAGATGATTCTCGCCCGGGCGAAGACGATCCGAGACGTCAAATTCAAAGGTGCGGTGCATATTCTCGACGTACGCGAGCCTTCTGCCGTTCAGCTCGATATCGCAAAGCGTATCCAGCCCCTCAAAGCGAAGATACAAAAAACGATGTGAGAGCAGCTCCTCATCCGCACGAAGCACGGCTTCAAAGCTGCAATCACGGAAGGAAAGCGCCGTTGCCTCCTTCTCCTGCATACGGTAAAAGGGATCCTTCATCTTTCCCGCCTTCAGCAAAACGCTGTACATGGAGGCAGGAACGGTACAGGCGATGCGCTCGCCGTCATGCCCTTGATAGACCCAATCCGAGATCGGAATTTTCTTCATAACGCCCCATTTCTCCCTTCACCTTTAAAAGAAGATTATCGATGCGCGACAACAAAAAATCACGCAAAATTGACCAAAAGTATTCTATCATAGGAATTTTCAAAAATCAATACCCGCGCCCAAGATTAATTCGCCTGCGGCGAATAAAACAGAATGCCTCGGCGGCTGGACACCGCCGCCGCAGAGCGAACGGCATTCTTCCCTTTTTGCCTGTCGGCAAAATCGGCTTCTCGCATCCCCCAAGCTTCGCCATAAGGAAAAGGACGCCGCTGACGCGGCGTCCTTCTTTCGTGGGGGCTCGCTCAATTCGCCTGCGGCGAATAAAACAGAATGCCTCGGCGGCTGGACACCGCCGCCGCAGAGCGAACGGCATTCTTCCCTTTTTGCCTGTCGGCAAAATCTGCTTCTCGCATCCCCCGAGCTTCGCCATAAGGAAAAGGACGCCGCTGACGCGGCGTCCTTCTTTCGTGGGGGCTCGCTCAATTCGCCTGCGGCGAATAAAACAGAATGCCTCGGCGGCTGGACACCGCCGCCGCAGAGCGAACGGCATTCTTCCCTTTTTGCCTGTCGGCAAAATCGGCTTCTCGCATCCCCCGAGCTTCGCCATAAGGAAAAGGACGCCGCGTCAGCGGCGTCCTTTTCCTTATGGTGGAGACGAGGGGGCTCGAACCCTTGACCTCACGGATGTGAACCGTGCGCTCTGACCAACTGAGCTACGCCTCCATTTGCAGCTCCGACCCTGCTTTGGCAATCGGAGCTGCCGTTCTGGTCGGAATGACAGGATTCGAACCTGCGACATCCTGGTCCCAAACCAGGCGCGCTACCAACTGCGCTACATCCCGAAATGGCACAGGACTTTCCTGTCTACCTGCCTATTATAACAAACGGCACGCCGCTTGTCAATACTTTCTTGCAAACTTTTAAGAGAAAAAGATTTGACAGGATGCGCCGCTTTGTGCTATACTGAAGCCGATCCGATTCAAGTCAGAAAGGAGCATCTCCCATGACACAGGCAAAAAAACGAGCGCTTGCCGCCGCCGTCGTTGGCACCCTCAAAAGCATCTATCCGGAGGCAACCTGTGCACTCGAATTCGGCGGCGATCCCTTCAAGCTCCTCGTGATGGGGCGCCTCTCGGCGCAATGCACCGACGCACGGGTCAACATCGTTTGCCGTGAGCTCTTTGCACGCTTTCCCGATGCACCTGCCCTCGCCGCCGCCTCGGTGAGCGAGGTAGAGGAGATCATACGCCCCTGCGGGCTCTACCGCACCAAGGCAAAAAACATCGTGGATGCCGCAAATCTCCTGCTTGACAAATTCGGCGGCGTTCTTCCCTCTGATATGGATTCCCTCCTGACCTTTCCCGGCGTTGGCAGAAAGATCGCCAACCTACTGCGAGGTGACATCTTCGGTCTGCCCGCCATCGTCGCCGACACCCACTGCATCCGCCTTTGCGGCAGGCTCGGCTTTTACCGGGAATCCGAAAAGGATCCAACCCGTGTGGAGCGCATCATGACAGAGCTGGTCGCGCCCGAGGAGCAGAACGATTTTTGCCACCGTCTGGTGCAATTCGGCAGGGATGTCTGCACCGCGCGCGCCCCCCGATGCGAGGGCTGTCCGCTTGCCACTCTTTGCAGTCACAACAACCGATAAAAATTGCCCCGTATCGGCATTCGCGCCGATACGGGGCGTTTTTTTGATTGCTTTGCTTCAGCACTGCTGCATCACACGCACGAAGAATTCCACTGCGCGACACAGTGCGTCGACACGGATCCGTTCATTATTGCCGTGGATGGTGCTGCGCTCCTCCTTGGTCAGGTCCATTGCCGAGAAGCGATAGACCTTGTCCGAGATCGCGCCGTAATGACGGCAGTCCGAGCACTGCACCATGAGATAGGGCGAAACCAGCGCGCCCTGCCAGGTTCCCTTGACAGCACGGACCACCTTCTCCCACGCCTCGCAGTCGGTGCGAGAGATCCGACTGGGGTTCATGCCGTCCTGCTTGACGATCTCTATGCGGTCGTTTGCCACCACCTTTTTCATATACGCGATCGCGCTCTCCATATCATCGGCAGGATTCAGACGCAAATTGGCAACCATCGATGCCGCGGGAGGGATCACGTTGGGGGCGACGCTTCCCTTCATCTGCGTAAAGGCAACGGTGGTGCGCATCAGCGCATTGATCTCACCGCCACTCTTGCGGCAGATCATGTCAAGCACGCCTTTAAAAATGCCGAGATTGGCAAAAATGACACGGTAAAGAAATGTGGAATGCCTGCCGAGCGTATCAAACATCTTGGCGGCAGGTACCGTCAGGTGCGCGGGAAAGGGATTTGCCTCCACGCGGCAGCAGGCGGCGGAAAGCTCTCCCACGGGAGTATGCGGTGGGGGTGCGGAGGCGTGTCCTCCCCCACCCTTGATGCGATATTCAAGGTTCAGCATGCCCTTTTCAGCAATACCGACCATGGCGCAGGGCGTTTTGACACCGGGGAACACGTTTTCCACGACGCCGCCCCCCTCGTCGACCACCAGTCCCAATTCAATGCTGTGATCGCGGAAATATTCCACAATATTCAGCGCACCCTTGCCATTGATCTCCTCTCCGCCCGAAAAGGCAAAATAGACGTCATGGCGAGGAACAAAGCCCCTCTCAAGCAGATGCTCGGCGGCAAACAGAATGCCGTTCAGCGTCACCTTGGTATCGAGGGTGCCGCGTCCCCAAAGCACACCGTCCTCGAGGATACCGGAAAAGGGCGGCTTTTCCCACTGCTCCTCCTCAACGGGCACCACGTCATAATGCGCCATCAGCACGGTGGCAGCGCCCTTTTCCTTACCGGCAAGCCGATAGAGCAGCGCACGGTCAGGCAGACGCGTGAGAGTGCAGCTTTGATGCACGAGGGGATACAATTCGGGCAGCAGACCGATCAGCCGTTCAAACTCGGCATCGTCCTCAAGCGCGGAGTCACGATAGGATACCGTGCGGCAGCGCACCAGCTGCGCCAGGCTATCCACCGCGCGATCACGGTCAAGATCGATTTCCTCAAACTGCTCCCTTTCCTCGCTCTGCGGACGGAATGCCGCCGCACGAAGCAGGATCACAGCAAGAAAAACAAGCAACGCGCCCCCAAGGGCGATCGGAATGAAAAGCAGGGGATCCATTCTTACAGCATACCTTTCTTATACATAATGCGGGTCTGAAGCAGCGTCAGCAGAACGCCGACGGGCACCATGATGCCCACCGTGCCGCTATCCAGTGCAGGCACGAACACGAAAAGGATCATCATCAGCGCGATGGGCGCAACGGCAATTTTCCAATTGCGCGAGATAAACACCACGCCAAGACCGCCGAAGAGCGCAGGCAGGATCTGCGCGAAGGCGGGAGCAAGCACGGGCGCGTTGAGAACAGGAGTCAGCGGAACGATCAGGATAACACCGAGAATGATGATCACGGTGGTCACAATGCTGGATACGGCAATGGCGATGGTGGAAACGATCTCCCCCTCCTCGCTGTTTGCCTTTACCCCCATCTGCTCCATGGCGGAAAGTGCGCAGGGGAGCTTGAGGTTGGAAATATTACCCGTGATAAAGGAGATGTAGGAGCCACCTGCGCCAAGCATCGGAATATAGGTAAAGGTCTCCACGATTCCTACTGCCCAATACATGGGTGCGGTGGCGACCAGCCCCATCAGCAATCCCTTGCCGTCGGGCACGGCACCGAACATGAGGCAAATGGCAAGAGGGTAAAGCAGCATAAGCACCATGATGGAAAGCGACCAGATACGTCCGTCACGATGCACACCGTCCATATAGGAAAGCTTTTCTTGTCTTTTCATGATCTTTCCTCCTCCCTTATGACAACCACGCCGTGATCGGAATTGCCGAAGCCATACCGAGCACCAGACTGATGGGCAGCGCGTAATCCGAGAGCCAGCGCCACTTGAGCTTTTTCACAAGCAAGCCCGAGGCAAGCATGATGAGTGCCGAAACCGCCATGACCAGAACCGGGATCACGCCCGTAAAGTCAGCCTCAACAACACTTAACACGTCGCAGAACACGAAGCCCACGAATGCCGAGATCATACCGATAAACATGGCAGCGGTAAAAAGCTCACTCCACTTCTTATCCCGCTTTTCCATAGAAATCATACCGTTCTGCATCTTTTTGGCAACCAGAGGCACCAGCCAGATGCCCACCATAATGCTCAGCGTCATCACGACGGTCACCGTGGCAAACTGCGAGGCATTGAGGGCGGCACTGCCAAACTCAAGTCCCATGGCATTGACGGCGTTGGACGCGGCAATGGTTTCATAGGAAAGCGAGCCGACCACACTCAGGCGCATCCAGGGAAGTGCCACGCCAAGATCCTTGGAAAGCGTCATCACACTGATCACGATGGCGATGGCAGGCGCAACGGTAAAGGTGGCGGCGGAAACGATCAGCTTTTTCAGCTTTGTCTTGTCCATGCCAAGCTCCCGCGCGCGCCGCAGCGCCTTGACAAGGAACCACACCGATTGCACCAGCACCACAAAAACAAGGATGCCGGAAAGCAAAAACAGCATGGGGTGATTGACAGAAAACTCCATAACAACCTCCGATGTAATATCAAATATATTATAGCCATTTGCCCTACAAAAATCAAGCAGATCCGACAAAAAGTCAAGCTTTTTGCCATCAAACGCCAAGCTTGCTCTCACGGATATCAAAAAACGGCACCCGTGACACGCATTCGGTCACAGGTGCCGTGATCATATGGCCTTGATCGCGGCAAAGCACCCCCTGGGTCAGGCGCCGAGATATGCCTTGCGCACGCGGTCGTCGGCGGCAAGCTCTGCGGCATTTCCCGACATGGTGATCACGCCGTTCTCAAGCACGTAGGCGCGGTCCGAGATCGACATCGCCTTTTTGGCGTTCTGCTCCACAAGCAGCACGGTCTTGCCCGCCTCGCGGAAGGACTTGACGATCTCAAAGATCTCATTGACCAGCAGAGGGGAAAGTCCCATTGAGGGCTCATCCAGCACGATCAGCTCGGGGCTTGAAAGCAACGCTCTGCCCATGGCAAGCATCTGCTGCTCGCCGCCCGAAAGCGTGCCCGCCAGCTGCTTGCGGCGCTCGTCAAGACGCGGAAACTGACGCAGGACATTCTCCATATTCTTTTCGACCTCCGCCTTATCCTTGCGGGAATAGGCGCCGAGCAAAAGATTATCATAAACCGTGAGGTTCTGGAAGATCCTTCTTCCCTCGGGCACGTGCACCATGCCCATCGACACGATCTTGTACGCGGGAACACGGGTGATCTCCTGACCCTTATAGGTCACCTTGCCCGCCTTGGGGTGGATCAGTCCCGTAATGGTGTGCAGCGTGGTCGTTTTGCCCGCGCCGTTGGCACCGATCAGCGAAACGATCTCACCGCGGTTGACCTGAAAGGAAATTCCCTTCAGCGCCTGGATCACACCGTAATATACACTCAAGTCCTCTACATTTAAAAGAAGCTCTGACATAAGATTCTCCTTTCCGCCTTACTCGCCGAGGTACGCCTTGACCACGGCGGGGTCCTTCAGCACAGTCGCCGTTTCACCCTTGGCAAGCTCGGTACCGAAGTTAAGGACCGTGACGTTCTCGCAGATGCCGCCCACCAGGCGCATATCGTGCTCGATGAGCAGAATGGTCATATCAAACTCGCGGCGGATAAAGGTGATGTCCTCCATCAGCTCCTCGGTTTCGTGGGGGTTCATGCCTGCGGCAGGCTCGTCAAGCAGCAGCAGCTTCGGATTGGTAGCAAGCGCTCTTGCGATCTCAAGCCTTCTCTGCTTACCGTAGGGCAGATTGGAGGCGAGATAGTCGCGGTAATCCTCCAGCTTGAAGACCTTGAGAAGCGCGAGTGCACGGTCGTAAAACTCCTTTTCGGATGCCCTGTGGCGGGGCAGACGGAGCACCGAGGCGGGCACACTGCACGGAATGCTGTTGGACAGTCCCACCATGATGTTTTCAATAACCGTCAGATTATTGAACAGGCGGATGTTCTGGAAGGTGCGGGCAATTCCCTTGCGATTGACCTCGATGGGCGACTTGCCCGTGATGTTCTCCCCGCAAAGGAATACTCTGCCCGAGGTGGGCTTATATACACCCGTGAGAATATTGAACACCGTGGTCTTGCCGGCACCGTTCGGTCCGATCAAGCCGTAAAGCTCACCCTTACGGATCTCAAGGTTGACATCGTCAACGGCTCGCAGACCGCCGAACTGGATGCAAAGGTGCTCGGTCTTCAGCACGAGCTCGTGTCCGTCCCTTTGTTGCAGATCAGTATTTTGCATCACGCGTCCTCCTTTCCGCTTTCCTCTGCCGCCTCGGGCAGCTGCTTTTTCCCGGAAAGCCTTTGAATGAGCGTCTTCAGATTATAACGCTCGCGGAAGCCCTTGAGGCCGGGAGCATTTTTGTAAATGACGATCACGATCAGAATCGCGGCGTAAAGCAGATTCTGCAAAACGGCAAGATCACCGGTCAGCAGGGTCTGCAGCTTGACGTTCAGGAAGGTGATCAGCGCTGCGGCGACCATGGAGCCGTTGATGCTGCCCATACCGCCGAGCACCACCATGACAAGGATCTCGATCGAATAGTTGTAGTCAAAGTTGGCACTCTGAATGCGATAGTTGCTGTAGCTGTAAAGCACGCCCGCCACGCCCGCAAAGAAGGAGGAAACCGTGAACACAAAGAGCTTATAGCGCGTGATGTCGATGCCCATGGTGCGCGCGGCGATCTCATTGTCGCGGATCGACTTGATGGCGCGACCGTGCTTGCTCTTGATGAGATTCTGGATCACGGCAAGGCAGAGGAGCACACAGACAAAGCCGACGATAAAGAGATGCTTTTTGTCGTAGCGGGGGCTTTCCAGACCCAACGTGCCGCCAAACAGCGTTTCGGGCAGGTTCATCACCAGCGTTCTCACGATCTCGCCGAAGGCAAGCGTCACAATGGCGAGATAGTCACCGCGCAAGCGAAGCGCAGGCAGACCGATGATCACACCGAAGAGCGCCGCCGCAATGCCGCCCACCAGCAAGGAAAGCGCCACCGCGAGGATGCCGTTGCCGAGCGCCTCGACAAGCAACACCGAGATCTTGCCGCCCACGTAGGCGCCCACGCACATGAAGCCCGCGTGACCGAGCGAAAGCTCGCCAAGGAAGCCGACCACCATGGAAAGCGAAATGGCAAGGACGATGGCAATGGCGATCTTTTCAAGCAGATAAAGGTTACCCGAGGACATATTGCCCGTCAGAGAAAGAAGGGCGAACACCAGCAGCAGTGCGCCGATGACCAGATAGTTAAGATATGTTTTGACAAAGCTCCTTGCCTTTTGCATATTCATCATACCTTCTCCCTCCTCGCCTTACCGAGAATACCCGAGGGCTTGACGAGCAGCACGATGATCAGGATCGAGAACTCGACCGCCTCGGTAAAGGGCGCCAGTGCGGGCACGCTGAAGGAGAGCGCCTCGACCACACCGAGCAGGATGCCGCCGACCATAGCGCCGGGAATTGAGCCGATACCGCCGATGACCGCCGCGGTAAATGCCTTGATACCGGGCATTGCACCGAGCGTGTTGGAAAGGCTGGGCGCCTTCATCAGCATCAGATAGCCCGCCACGGCGGCAAGCGCCGAGCCGACGGCAAAGGTGATGGTGATGATGGCATTGGTATTGATACCCATCAGCAGTGCGGCATCACGGTCCTCCGAAACGGCGACCATGGCGCGACCCGTTTTCGAATACTTGATAAACAGGGTCAGTGCCGTCATGATCACGACCGTTACGGCAAGCGTGATGAGCGTGCTGTAATCTATTTTGAACGTGCCGAGCGAAACGGCACCGGGGATCTGCAACTTTACGGGCATTTTCGGAGAGGACCCGAAAACGATCTGCGCAAGGCTCTGCAAAAGGAAGCTGACACCGATCGCCGTGATCAGAACGGCAAGGGGAGAAGCGCCGCGAAGGGGCTTATAGGCAAGCTTTTCGACGGTGACGCCGAGCAGCGTGCAAAAAAGGATCGCCGCCGCGAGGGCAATGAGAGGATGCCCTGCCAAAAGCAGCGTCACGTACATGGCGTAACCGCCCACCATGATGATATCGCCATGCGCAAAGTTCAGCATGCGCGCGATGCCATATACCATGGTGTAGCCGAGCGCGATAATGGCGTAGGTGCCGCCGGAGCTCAGGCCGTTGATGAGTGCTGTTAAAAATTCCATACTGATTCCTTCATCGTTGATAGCGTTGGGCTTTACGGGCGCGCTTGCCGCCGAAAGCGCTGAAAATCAAGTCTTCAGGGTGGGGTCGGATGACACCCTCTCGCCCGAAAAGAGATCATGAGCCCGCCCCTGCCCCTCACGGGAGTCGAGTGGGTTGAACACATGCCAAAGATGCGAAATTGCTGACGCGGTTGCCCGCGTCAGCAATTGATGTTATCGATCGTCGGGAGAAAGCGGTCAAGCCTTCCCCTCGGTCATGCCGATCAGGCGGCGGGGGTGGTGTTGGGCTTGATCTCGTAAGCGATCGCAGTCTTGTCAACGAAGCCGGTGGACTTCCATTTGATGCCCGTGCCGGTCGCACCGTCAAAGGTGTAGCCGCCGTTGAACTGCTCCTTGAGGATCTCGCACATCTCGGTTGCCGTGGTGTTGGCATCCACAGTCTTGCCTGCCTCGATCGCCTTCGTCATTGCACCGAAGAGTGCGTAAACGCAGTCGTAAGCAGCAGCGCCGAACTGATTGAGGGTATCCTTGCCGTACTTGGCAACGTACTTGTCAACAAATTCCTTTGCCTTGCCCTCGGTTGCCTTGGAGTTGAAGTGAGAGAGCATGCTGATCTTCTGGGGGATGGCGTTGATGTCAAAGCCCTCAGCAGACTCGATGCCGTCAAAGCCGTCGCAGCCGTAGTAGGTAGCGGTAGCGGCGATCTTATCCTTTGCCTGGGTCATGAAAAGGGACGCGGGGGTGTAGTAGATGGGCATGAAGATGAAGGTGCAATCCTTCAGGGTCTCGATCTGCTGGGTGAAGTCCGAGCTGGTCGCCTTGGTGAAGGTTGCCTCAACGGTTTCGATACCCTCGTCCAGGTTTGCCTTGAACTGGTCATAGATGCCCTTGGAATAGGGGTCGTCGGTCAGGTAGAAGATGCCGATGCTGGAAAGGCCGAGACCGTTCACGTAATCAGCGGCAACAGCACCCTGGTTACCGTCGGCAAAGCACATCTGGTATGCGTTGGCGTCGGTGGGGACTGCATCAGCCGATGCAGAGGGGGTCAGGAAGAACAGATTGTCTTCCTTCGAGTACTTTGCAAACTCAAGGCAGGGAGCAGAGGTGACGCAGCCGAGCGAAACCTGCATGCCCTTGTCCATCATGTTTGCATAGTTGGTGGAGACCTTGTTGGCATCGTGCTGGTCGTCGGTTACGATCAGCTCGAACTTGATGCCGTTCAGGCCGCCCTTCTCGTTGATCTCGTCAACTGCCATCTGTGCGGCGTTCTTAACAGCCACACCGTAAACGGCAGCATCGCCCGTGAGAGGACCGGAAACGCCGATCTTGATGGTCTCGCCATCCTTTTTGCAGGAAGCAAAAGCCATGCAAGAGCCCGCGATCATCAGCACGGCGAGTGCGATAGCAAAAAGCTTTTTCATGTTGTTTTCTCCTTTTGGAAATAAAATGTACCGCCGCCGCGCCGAAAACGATGCTCGAAGAGGCGACATGCAAAAATTATATCGCAAAAAAGCGCATTTGGCAATAGTCAACTTCCACAAAATATATCGCGTACCCGCGCCCGTTTTTGACAAATTATTATATAATTATATAATAATGGCAAAAGCCCGTGGGAGATTGCCTCCCACAGGCCTTTCACAGCGCGGCAACCGCTGCCTTGTATTCCTCGTAGCTTGCCACCGTACGCAGGGCGATAAGCAGCGCGTTGGGGGTCATTCCCGGGGGCAGCGAGAAGCTTGCGGCAAGCGCATCACGCCGTGCGGCAGCCCCCGCACAGCCGGTCAGGCCGTCCTCAAAAAGATCGACCTTGGAGAGCCGATTCTCGGCGCGGGGGGGCGCGCCGTCGGCAAGGGGAGCAAGCAGCTCAAAGAGAAGCGTACGCTCCTGCCCCTCCACACCGAGCACTCCCTCGGCAGACGGCTCGCTCTTTCTTTTCTCCTTCCCCTCGACACGGGGGACGTAAAGCGAGATCACCCGATCCCTCGGGAGCAGCGAGAGAAGGTGCGAACGGATCAGCGTACCCGCACCGTCGGGATCGGTCAGCACCACCACGGGCGTCTTGGCAGCAAGCGCCCGAAGCAGTGCCGCCTTCTCGTGTCGCTTAAAGATCCCAAAGCCGTCGGTGGTGAAGATCTGTCCCTCCATCACCGACAAAAGGCGCAATCGGTCATACTTCCCCTCCACGATCACGGGGTAAGGAATTTTCAGCTTTTCCATCACATTTCCTCTCTTTTTATCGATGCCACCACGCGTCGGCAAGCACCGCACAGCCCAAAAGAATACGGTAGACCCCAAAGGGGGCAAAGGTGTGCTTGCGCACGAAATCACAAAGAAAGCGCACGGTCACAAGCGACACAAGAAATGCCGTCAGCGTGCCTACGGCAAGCGCCGCCCACTCCTCGGGTACAAGAACGCCCCCCTCGGCAAAAAATTTGACGCCCTTCAAAAGCGACGCCCCCATCATGGTGGGAACGCCGAGCAGGAAGGAAAAGGCGGCGGCGTCCGAGCGTGACAGCCCCACCAGCATGCCGCCGAGAATGGTCGATCCCGAGCGTGAGGTGCCGGGCAGCAGCGAGAGCACCTGGAAGCACCCCACACAGAATGCCTTTCGGGTCGACACCTGCGCGGCACCGAGCGAGGGAAGCTCCTCCCGTCCGCGCCGATCCACCAGCAAAAAAAGAATGCCGTAAAGGATCAGGGCAGCCGCCACGGATGAGGCACGGTAAAAATAAGCATCGAGCAGATCGTCAAACAAAAATCCGACCAGCGCCGAGGGCAGCAGTGCCAGGCAAAGCCTTGCCCAGAGCGCGCGAGCAGACCTTCGCCTCTCGGCAGTGTTTTCTCCGAACAAGGGACATAATGTATCGAAAAATACCACCAAAACCGCAAGGATCGCGCCAAGCTGGATCACCACCTCAAACAGCTCAAAAAAATCATTGTCGAAGGAAGAATGCAGATAGCGCCGCAGCAGGATCAGATGCCCCGTGGAGGAAATGGGAAGCCACTCGGTGATCCCCTCCAATATACCAAACAAGCACGCCTCAAGCAGTTTACGCCACACAGTAGCTCCTTTCGGGCGAGAGCGCCCTTTTTACTGTTTGGACTTCCCGTTTGACATCCTGCTCTCTTCGGTGCAAGGAGCGCCTCAGCTCTTCGGCTTTCCGCCCTCGCGGCGGACGGTGGCGGCATAGGCTGCCGCCGCCTGCTCGTTTTTGTTATCGCCGTAAACGTAATATTTTCTGCCCCTCAGATCATCGGGCAGGTATTGCTGCCGCACGTAATGGTAAGTGTAATCGTGCGGATAGCGGTATCCCTTAAAAAGAGGGGAACGCAGATGGGTGGGGATATCGGTCCCCAGTCCCTTGTCAATATCCTCGGTGGCGGCGGCGACCGCCAGATACGCCGAATTGGATTTTGGCGCAGTGGCAAGCAACAGCGCCGCGTGAGCAAGCGGGATCCGCGCCTCGGGCAGTCCCAGCTCCAGCGCCGACTCGCAGCAGGCGCGTACGATGGCGGGCGCCTGCGGATAGGCAAGCCCCACGTCCTCGGAGGCAATGACCTGCAAGCGGCGGCAAAGCGAGATCAGATCGCCCGCCGCAGCAAGCTTCGCGACGTAGAAAGCCGTTGCATCGGGATCCGAGCCCCGAATGGATTTTTGCAGGCAGGAGAGCAGATCGTAATGCGCGTCCTCGTCAAAATTGCCCACCTTGACGTGAAACGCATCGACATCTGACACGGAAATCGACACCGTATCGGGGGTTCCCTGCCCGTTCTGCGCACTGCCTGCGGCAAAATAGGCGTTTTCGAGCAGACCGATGCCCCGTCTGACGTCGCCGCGCACGGCGGATGCGATATAGGTCAACACCTCGTCGTCAGCAATCACGGCGCTGCCCGCATCGCGGTTCAAACGATCGAGCGCGCGGCGCAGTGCGGGAACCATTTCGGCAGCGGCAACCGGCTTGAACTCAAACAGCGAGGAGCGCGAAATGATCGCGTTATAAATATAAAAATGCGGATTCTCGGTAGTGGAGGCGATCAGGGTCACACGCCCGTCCTCCATATATTCGAGCAGTGATTGCTGCTGCTTGCGGTTGAAATACTGGATCTCGTCAAGGTACAGCAGAATACCGCCGCTGCCGAAGACATTGTTGGTATCGGCAAGCACGCGCTTGACCTCAGCAAGCGTGGCAGAGGTGCAGTTAAAGCGATGAAAGACCATCCCCGACATCGCCGCGATCACGGCGGCGGCAGTCGTTTTCCCCGTGCCGGGAGGACCGAAGAAGATCATGTTGGTGACCCTGCCGCTTTCCACCATGCGGCGCACGACGCCGCGTGTGCCAAACAGGTGGCTCTGCCCCACGATATCCTCAAAGCGATCGGGGCGCATCATATCAGCAAGCTGTTCGTTTCTCATACCGTTCAAGTCCTTTTTGATGATTCATCCCCTGCGCGCAGGATGTCGCCCGCCTGTGCCGCGATCGGAAGACGGGCATAAAAGTGCATCAGCGGATGGGGAGCGCTTTCGATGGGATCCCCCTCCCCGTCATACAGCTCGGTCACTGTAAAGGGGATACCGATCCGTCCCGGCTTCAGCAGCTCGGCGCTGTCCCCCCTCGAGATCTTATTGCGCTGCATGAAGCGGCAAAGCACGCCTCCCTCGTTGCATCGCTCAAGCCCTGCGGGGATCTCCTGATCCCCGGTGGCGGTGGCAAAATACGCCTTTTCACGAATGTAGCCGAGGTCGGTACAGAGCTGGGGGTTCTTTTTCGGATCGTCAAACCAATAGCCCGTGCAGTATTCACGGTGGGATACACTTTCGACCTCGCGGTAGAGCGCCTCGTCGAACACGTAGCCCACGGGGTCGCGCAAATAGGCATCGATCGCCATGCGGTAGGCATTGGTGATGACCGCCGTATAGTAGGCGCTCTTCATGCGCCCCTCGATCTTGAAGGAGGAAACGCCCGCCCCGATCAGCTCGGGGATATGACGCAGCATACACATATCCTTGGAGGAAAGCACAAAGGTGCCATTCTCGTTTTCGATGACAGGCAGCCTCTCGTCGGGTCTTTTTTCCTCCACAATGGTATAATTCCAGCGGCAGGGCTGGGTGCACGCACCGCGATTGGCGTCACGCCCCGTAAAGTGATTGGAGAGCATGCATCTGCCGCTGTAGGAAACGCACATTGAGCCGTGCACGAACGCCTCCAGCTCGACCGAGGGGTCAAGCGCCTCTCTGATGGCGCGCACCTCCTCAAGGTTCAGCTCCCTTGCCAGCACCAGGCGCTTTGCCCCCAACGAAGCCCACGCCTTCGCCGCCGCCGGGCTGACGATGCTGGACTGTGTGGAGATATGCACCTCGGTATCGGGCAGCAGCTCGCGCACGGTGGCAAGTACGCCGAGATCGGTCACGATCACGGCATCCACACCAAGGGGGGCAAGCGTGCGAAGATACTCACGCAAACGGGGATATTCCGCCCCGTGTGGCATGGTATTGACCGTAAGGTATATTTTTTTGCCTCGCTCATGCACGTAGCGAACGGCATCCGCCAGCTCATCCTCGGTAAAATTATCCGCTGCCGAGCGCATGCCGAAGTGCTGCCCCGCAAGATAGACCGCGTCGGCACCAAAGCGCAGGGCGGCACGCATTTTCTCAAAATTGCCCGCAGGCGATAACAGTTCGGTCAAGGGCGCTCTCCTCTTTTCTCGTTTACTACCCTTTCATTATAACGGGTTTTCCCCTCACTGTCAAGCAAAGGGGGGAGCGCCGGTAAGATTTTTATTGCAATCGGGCGAAAAGTGTGCTATAATGAGTGCGGTTCTCTTACGATATGTCATAAGAAATTTGAAAAGGAAGGAGGGGTCCTTCGTGTCACCGTGCTCCGCACGCGCCGACCGACGGCATTTTCTTTACGAGGGCGTAACCGCCGCCGCGATCTTTTCGCTCTCGCTTTTGCTGATCTACCGACTCGCGATCCTTGATTTTGACCCCCATCACACAGGGCTGATGTACAAAACCGCCCTCGATATGGCAAGCGGAAAGGTCCTTTTCCGCGATACCTATACGCAGTACGGCGCGCTGACCTCCTCTCTGCAGGCGCTTTCTCTGCTCGTGCTTGGCAAGCGTGTCACCTCCATCCTATTCTCCACCGCCTTCTTTTATGCGGCATCCCTGACGCTCTTTTATGCGATCTGTCGCCGCTTTCTTCCTCGCTCACTCTCGGTCACCGCGGTGGCGATCACCCTCTTCCTTGCCCCCTACTACACGTGGACCTTCCACCCCTGGTCCTCGGTCTATGCGCTCTTCTTCCTGTTGCTTTCCGCCCTCATGACCATCAAGGCGGCAACGGACGGATCACTTCTGTTTGGCGGTGCCGCAGGCTTCTTTGCCACGCTCACCTTCTGGTGCAGGCAGCCCGTGGGGCTGGTGGCACTGCTTGCCATCCTCCTGCCGCTTTTCCTCTTTTTCGCGGTCTACCGCAGGCATGATCCCGCCGCATCCCGCCGCTTTCTTTTGCAGTGCAGTGCGGCAGCTGTCGGCACCCTGCTTGCCTTTTTCGCCTTTTTCATTCCCATCGTCGCCAACGGCGCGCTTACCGATTTTCGACGCCAGTGCCTTGAGGGCATGGTCACCTTTGCAGACTCGCGCTCGCAAGCGCCGGGCGGCGTGCTCGGCATGGCGCTTTACAACCTCTTTCTCTCCCCTCTTGACGGACTTGACACGCTCTGGATCGATTACATCTGGTTCCTGCTTCCCCTCAGCTCGCTTGCCCTTTTCGGGCTTTACACCTACCGTCTGCTTCGCAAGTCCGACAAGAATGTCGAGCAGGATTGCCACTGCCTTTCATTGATCGTCTTTTCGGTCTTTGCCGTTGCCTCCTGGCATCAGTACTATCCCGTGGCATGCTACCGCCATTGGTACTGGGGTGCCTTCCCCTCGGTTCTCTCGGCTGTCCTTCTCGCAAGAGAGCTTGTCGGACTGCTTCTCTCCCATACACGCCCCGAACGGGCAACCGATCGAAAATGGAATATGGGCGCGCTCGTCCTCTGTCTTTGCCTGCTCTTCGGCACAAATCTCGGCTACCGTATGGGACACGGAACGGCCAAGCTGATCAGCACGCGTGAACGCGTGAAATATGAGCACGAGGTCTATCATCACCTTGACGGCGTTTACCTCTGGGAGGATGTGGCGCTCTACCACAGCGAGCTGTTCGACGCCGTCGCGGTGCTGCAAGAGAAATTCCCCGAGAAAAATATTATCAACACCACCGAAAACGCGATCTATGCCCTGTTTGGTGAAAACTTCTGCCCCCTTTTCAACAACTGCGGCGATTTCTTTTATGCTGAATACCCCGCACTTCTCGCAGACTATATCGAGAGGGAGCGCCCCATCGTCATCGGAAAGGACGCACCCGATGAAAGCTATGTCCGCTGGATGACGCCAAACGGCAACCCCGACGATCCGTTTGCCGACTACCACCGCCTGCCCGCGCACATCTACGTGCCCGCAGAGCTGATGGAAAGGCTGGGAGGATAATGCGATGAGCAACGCTCTCCGTCACACACGTTGGCGCAAGCGCCACCTCACCCCCCTCTCGGGCAAGCTTGCCGTTGTCACGGGGGCAAACAGCGGCATCGGCTTTGCTGCCGCCGCAGGACTGCTTGACCTCGGTGCCGAGGTCATCCTTGCCTGCCGTAATCCCACGCGCGCGCAAAAGGCGTGCGAGCAGCTGAAGGAGCGCTTCCCGAGCGCCGCCGTCAACACCGCCATGCTGGACCTTTCCTCGCTCGCCTCGATCGAGGCGTTTTCAAAGGATCTTGCCGAACGGGGTCGAAAGATCGACATTTTTCTGCACTGCGCAGGTGTGTACTACCCCAACGTACCGCGAACGGCAGAGGGACTGCCCACGACGGTGGGGGTCAACTTTTTCGGCACCACGAGGCTTGCCGAGGCAGTGCTTTCCCTTATGGGCAGCGAGAGCAAAATGATCTTCACCACAAGCCTGGTTGACCGCTTTGGAAGGATCAGGGGAGAAAACGTATTTGCCCCCGACAAGACCGAGGGCTACGCCGCCTATTCGCGCAGCAAGCTGCTGCTTTCGGCTTATACCCTGCGACGCGCAAGCAGCAGAGCCGAGGGTGAGCCCGCCTTCATCGCAGTTCACCCCGGCATTACCGCCACCTCGCTCCTCTCGCCCGAAAAGACTACCCACAAGCCCTTGTTTTCGCGCATGGGTCACGCCTTTCTCTATCTCTTTACTCACTCGCCGGAAAAAGCGGCTCTCACCGCGCTGCTCGCTGCGTGCTGCGGTGAAAACGGCGACTGCATCGGCCCCCGCGGGCTCTTTGGCATCAGCGGCTTTCCCCACCGCACACGCTTCTGCCGCAACGTGAGGCGAGGTTCCTTGACGCTCTTTGATCAAAAATCACAAAAAAATCCCGAATAGGCTTGCAAACATCCCCGCTTTATTGTAAAATGAAGCGGGGATCGCTCTTTTCCATTCAGCGGCAGTGCCGCAACCAAAAAAATCGAAGTGCTCATTGATGAAAGGAGTATTGACCATGCTCGAAAGACGAAATACGCTTGCCTTTTATGACATTTACCCGAAGATCGTGCCTGTCGGCCGCGAGGTCACCTTCACCGTTCGCTCGATGGATCCCCACCTGATGCAGGATTTCCCCTTCCGCGTCAAGGTGCGTGACCTCAACGGTGGTGGCGGCTCCTCCCCCGCACTCTATGCCGACGTACCGATCACCCCCCTTGCAGCCCCTCAGCACGGCTTTACCTTTACCGTTACGCTTCCTCGCGAGGAGGAATACCAGATCTACATTGATTACGACGGAAAAAAGCGTCCTCGCGCCGTGCTGTCAGTATACGCACTGGAGGAGGATCTCCTTTGCCGCAAGCCCCTGATCGGCGACTTTCACGGGCATACCTATTACTCCGACGGCAAGGAGGGTCCCGCCTTTGTCGCCGCCGAGTACCGAAAGAACGGCTTTGACTTTGTCACCGTGACAGACCACCGCCGCCGACAGCCCTCTCTCCTTGCCGTCGAAGCGTTTAAGGATCTTGATCTGCCCTTCAAGATCTATCCCGGTGAGGAGGTCCACCCCCACGGCATCCATATGCACGTGGTCAACTTTGCCTCCGACCGCAGCGCCAACCTGTTCGCTCTGCGCGAGAGCACGTTAGAGACCTGGGTAGATACCTCACCCACCCCCGAATGGGACACCGAGATCGAGGCGATCAAGGCAACCCTGACCGATCTGCCCGAGGGAGTTGACCCCAACGAGGTGGCGAGCGCGATGATCGTTTCCCGCATCATCCGCGAGGGCGGCGGTCTTTCCATACTTGCCCACCCTCACTGGTACTGGCAGGCACACAACGTCCCTGACGTAACCACGCGGTATCTGTTCGAAAAGGGCGTGTTTGATGCGCTTGAGCTGATCGGCGGCTTGCACTGGTACGAGAACGATTCGCAGATCGCCTATTACGAAAAGCTGACCGCAGAGGGTGTCAAGATCCCCGTGGTGGGCTCGAGTGACCAGCATTCCGTCCTCCCCTATCCTTATCCCGCCGAGCGCCTCTCCTATTTCACCGAGGAAAGCACGCTGGTCTTTGCCAAGGACAACACCCGCGATGCGATCACCGATGCCGTCAAGGAGCTTTACTCCACTGCCGTTCTCAAATACGCGGGGCAGTTCCCGCGCATCTGCGGCGGCTCCTACCGTATCAAATGCTACACCAACTTCCTTCTGCGCGAATACTTCCCCTTGCGCGAGGAGCTTTATGCCACCGAGGGCAGGCTGATGCACGAATACAACGCGGGTACGCCCGGTGCACGCGAGCAGCTGCTGCAGACCGTGGCATATCACGCCTATTTTGAAGACAAGTACTTCCTCAGATGAGCAAGGTCCCCACTGCAAAACGGCGCAGACCCGCATATCTCACGCTGTATGAAGAGCTGCGCCGCGCCATCATGGAGGGTGACTATGCCTACGGTACCAAGCTGCCCTCCAAGCGCGTGATCGCCGCCCGACACGGTGTCAGCGTGGTCACGGTAGAGCACGCACTCTCCATCCTGCTTGACGAGGGCTATCTCGCCGCGAGAGAGCGAAGCGGTTATTTCGCCATTTTCCGCGCAGACGATGGCTTTGCCGCCCCTCCCGTTCCCCATGCGGTGCCAAAATCTCACCCCGTAGCCCATGATATTCCCGACAGCTTCCCCTTCTCGGTGCTGGCACGCACCATGCGCCGCGTACTGACCGAATACGAGAAGGAGATCCTTGTCAAATCCCCCAACAACGGAGTCCTTGCCCTGCGCTCTGCCATCTGCGCCTATCTTTCGCGCAGTCGCGGTATCAAGGCAAGTCCCGAGCAGATCGTGATCGGCTCGGGAGCGGAATACCTTTACGGTCTGGTGGTCGGTCTGCTCGGAAAGGACCGCATCTTTGGCGTAGAGGACCCCTGCTACGAGAAGATCCCCGCCGTTTATCGCGCCTCTGGTGCACGCTGCGAGCCTCTCGCGATGGGAAGCGACGGCATTACCGCAGGTGCGCTTGCCGCATCTGCCGCCACGGTGCTCCATATTACCCCATACCGAAGCTTTCCGAGCGGGATCACGGCAAGCGCCTCCAAGCGACAGGAATATCTTGCCTTTGCCGAGCGCAGAAACGGCTATCTTGTGGAGGACGATTTCGACTCGGAATTCACGGTATCGGCAAAAACCGAGGACACGCTGTTTTCACTCGATGCCGAGCGCGTGATCTATATCAACACCTTTTCAAGGACCGTCGCCCCCGCCATGCGCATGGGCTATATGATCCTTCCCTCGGTACTGCTCCCTTGCTTTCGGGAGCGCGTCGGCTTTTATTCCTGCACCGTCCCGACCTTTGAGCAATACGTTCTCGCAGAGCTGCTTGACAGTGGCGATTTTGAGCGCCACATCAACCGTGTGCGCCGTGCGGGACGCCGTGCCGCAGAAGAGAAAAAGCAAAAACGGTGAATCCCTTGACCGTGACAGAGGGCACCAAACCAAAAGGAGGACGAAGAATAGCGTGATGTCCTTAATGGACAAATCACGCTAACTAAGTTTGCCCTTGCGGGCAAGGTCGTGTGCAAAAGGGACGAGAAAATCTCGTCCCTTTTGTGTTTTGATATAAAACTGCTTTACGGTAGGTGCCCCGCTTGGCAGGCATTTTATCACAGATATTGGAAGCGCAGGGCATCCACACCTCCGTCAACGCCCAAAAAGCCGATGGGTCCAAACAGGTCATCCTTGATATAGCGCGCAAACGCCGCCTCAAACTCGCCCTGCGCCGCGCTTCTGCCGAGGCGCTGCGGCTCAAAGGGTGCGAACCCCTGCTTTGCCAGATGGATCAGGCACATCTGCAGCACGAAGCCCGTAAAGCTCGCCTTGTTGAGCAGAACACCCTCCTCGTTTTTCTTAAAATGGCAGGACTCTACGAAATCCATAAACTTCCGGGGATCGCGAAAGCCGCAAACATAATAAAAATCGCATACAACGCTGACCTTTTTTCCGCCCACGTCAAAGCTCTCGTTATCTGCCTGGTAGTTGTCCGAGATAGTGCTCTTCACGAGCAAAACTCTTGCCTTGATCTTTCCGAACAGGGGTGCCTTCAGATTTTTGAAAACCTTGGCACAGAGCTTTTTCCTGCTTGTGTGGGACAGTTCATTGGCAAAATCGCCCACAACACGGTTGCCCTGCATGACCACGCAACGGTAGCCCTCGGGAATGTCGATCTGCGTGCCCTTGGCAAATTCCTCTCCTGCTGCCTCGACAACGAGATCGCTTGAGGTTAGGTTGAATTTGATGATATCTGCTGCCATCATATTGCCTCCCATCAGGTATTTACTCATATTATATATCCTTTTTCATGGGTTGTCAAGCAAGAATCATTCAAAGGTTGCGTTGACGCATCAGGCGTATCAACAGCTCGGAAAAGGGCAGCACCAGCACGCCGACGATCAAATTGCTGACACCGTGTACGACATCAAAGGGGAATCCCGCCACGATCCATGCCAGCATCGCGCGAAAATCGAGTCCGAACAAAAGCGCCTGCATCGGCGCATAGAGCGTGCCAAAGGCAAGCCCATGCAGGGCACAAAGCACGGGATAGCACACATACGCAGCAAAACGAGGCAGACGGCGCGGCAGGAGCATTGTCAGCCCCCAGAGCACGGTCCAAACGTATAAGTAGGGCACCCACCAGGCAGAAAAGCCCATATATACGCCGCATAGCAGCACAAATATGTAAAGGGGGATCAGCGCCTTGGTGCGAAAGGCAACGGTATACGACATCAGCAGCATGCCGATCAGATGGATGTTTGGCAGGACATCCATCACCAGCTTGGAGCAGAACATCATTGCGCCGAGCATCGCAAACACGCACATTTCGCGTACACGCGCCGACCGTCGGCGCAGCTCTTGTCTGTCAGAATTGCTTTTCATAGACAAGCTCGTAATGCTCCCCACCCGAGATCTCGGTCGCATCGACACCGCTGAGCATATATTCGCCATCCCGATAAAAGCCCCAATAGCTTGCATCGACATCGTAATCGGCGGTTATGCCGTTGACGACCTTGATGTACAGACCGTACGCTCCCTGCTCACCCGCGATCAGTCCATGCTCGAGCAGCGCCTCGCCAAGCGTCGCCTTATCGGTATGAACGGTAAAGGTGACCGATCGCTCCTCTGCCCTCACCTCGACCGTAACGGTCTTTTCTCCCTCACCGAATTCCATATCCTCCTGGTAGGTGGCATTCTCCCAAAGCCCGATACGGTCTGCGGTATTGCAGGAGACAAGGGAGCATACCACAAGCATCGAAAGCAAAAGCAGAAATGAGAGGTTGATGATCTTTTTCATGTTGTAAAAATATCCTTTCTGTTTTTTGTGCCAAAAGAATAAAGTAAAAGCACCCCTCATGGGGTGCTTTGCGTGCGAAAAAAGGGGGTTCCTACCCGATCGCGATCCGCACTCCCCATTTGCCCAAGAGCCTTCCACGTGCACAGAACGATAAGCATTCCGACTTGACCTCCGACGGAGGAGATACGGTAATGGCTGTTGCTGCAGATTCTCACTGCAATTTCCTTATCCCCGAGCGGCACCGTCACGCGGTGCGCCCGACTACGGGGCAGCGCCCCGATGAGCTGTGTTGATTCCTTTGTACCGACATTATAACACAAACATATGTAAAAATCAAGATACCCGTGTAAAAAATCCCGATTCCCGACAAGCGGCAGCAGGAAGCTTTAGCAGGCGGCGCCCCATCGCAGGCGGCGCCTGCTCCGATCAAATGTCATCCCAGCAGCACGTCGGTCACCAGCATCAGGCAAAAGCCGACCAGCAATGCGTAGGTCGCGCCCCGCTGTTCCCCGTGCGCATGCGTTTCGGGAATCATCTCATCGCTGATCACGTAAAGCATGGTCCCTCCCGCAAAGGCGAGTGCAAAGGGCAGAATGGCAGAGGCAATGCTGACTGCGAAATAGCCGATCAGCGTGCCCACCACCTCGACCAGCCCCGTTCCCATGGCAAGCAAAAAGGTTCGCCGCGGAGGAACGCCCGCCGCGAGCATCGGGCCGATGATGACCATGCCCTCGGGGATATTTTGCAGTGCGATACCTCCCGCAATGACCAGCGCCTGCGACACGTCACCTGCGCCAAAGCCAACGCCCGCCGCAATGCCTTCGGGCAGATTGTGAATGGCGATAGCGCCCACAAACAACAGCACCTTCCCGAGATTGGTCCTTCGGTGCTCCTCAATATCCTTTCCCGCCAGCTTGTGCAGATGAGGTACCAGCTTATCGATCAGATTCAAGCAGACCGCACCCGCAAATATCCCCCCCACCGTGATGAGTAATCCGTATGTTCCGCCGTATTCGAGCGAGGGAACGATCAGCCCGAGCACCGCTGCCGCCAGCATCACGCCCGCGGCAAAGGAAAGCACGATATCCGAAAATTTATGCGATAGATCTCTGAAAATAAAGCCGATCAGAGCACCGATCACCGTTGCCCCTCCGACACCCACTGCTGTCAACAATACCAGTGTCATGTTACTCCTCCTCCCGATCGCCAGCCGTACCGTTCAAGGTCGATCCTGCCATCCCCATCAAATTCAACGCCCTCCTCCTCCAGCATCCTGCGCTGAACCGCCTCACCGCCAAAGGCAAAGGTCTTCGCCGTTTTGCCATCGCGATTCACGACACGGTGGCACGGTATGATGCCCGGGGCAGGGTTTTGGTGAAGCGCATAGCCCACGACCCGTGCCCAGCGCGGATTGCCTGCCAGCGCCGCTACCTGACCGTAGGTCGCCACACTTCCTTTGGGAATTTTGAGGACAACGGCATAAATTTTTTCAAACACCGACAAAAAGGATCACCTCCACGCTATGCTCGGCTGACTCCGACATCAGTATATCACAGATCGCAAGGAAAAGCAAGCAAAAGAAAGGGGCACCGCCGCGCCGCACCAGCACATCGGTGACCCGATCGGTTATGATTTGCTGCCAGAAAATGCAGGAGCGCTGACATCACCGCCCGCAAAGGCGTTGGGACCGGGATCGGACAGCGAAAAGTACATCCTCGCCGCCTTGGTCGTACCGAAATCGCGGTTCGAGCCGCTGTTTTGCACCTTATTGAAGGCATCACGGAACATTTGGTTGTGCGCCTCCTCTCGGTTCAGCAGGAAGTCGATCGTTTCTCTCACGCGACGATCCTCGATCTGACGGTACAGATACTCGTAAACCACCTTTGCACGCTGCTCGGATGCGATATTGCTGAGTAGATCGGCGCAAAGATCACCTGTGACCGTCACGTAATCTGCCGTCCAGGAGTAGCCCGATGCGTTGATCAGCCCGGGATTGAGCCCCAGCTGCACGTGCGTCTGGATCTCGCCCGCCCCGACCTTTGTCGCATCCACGTCGTGACCGTTGAGCAGATTGATGGTCTGTGCAACCATCTCCATGTGCCCGAGCTCCTCTGCCGCAATATCAAGGAACAGATCCTTAATGGCAGGGTCCTTGATACGAAAGCTCTGCGACATATACTGCATCGCCGCCTTCAACTCACCGTTGCCGCCCCCGAGCTGCTCCTGAAGAAGTGCCGCATATTGCGGATTCGGACGCTCGACCCCCACGGGATGGAAGAGCATTTTTTCGTGCTTGAACATAAAACCTCCCACAAAATGGATTTGGTGCTATTTTGCCCTGCTGTGGGGTGATTTATGCTTTTTGGAAAAGAAAAAAGGATGTACTCGCGTACATCCTTTTTTCTTTTGTGTGTCAGCAATGAGCTATTTTCCCGGTCCGTCTCCAGACAAGTATCTTCGCCACTGCAGAGCTTAACTTCCGTGTTCGGAATGGGAACGGGTGGACCCTCTGCGTTAAGATCACTGACTTTCATGG